>NZ_JAENRY010000241.1 GCF_016612545.1 Streptomyces sp. MBT65
GCACCCGGTGCGGCGGGCGTCGGTTCAGGGGGTGTCGGTTCGGGGGGTATCGGTTCGGGGAGCGTCGGTTCGGGGGGTGCGCTGCTCATCCGACGGATGGATGCCTCTCCGGTCATGTCCAGGTGCGGGCCGGTCTGCGGACCCTGCGCGCACCGAGTATCGACGGCTGCCGGGTGGCTTCGCGATGGGGCGGATGACCTAAAGATCGGAGCCGGCGCCGGTGGCGTCGCCTTCCGACGGGGTGATTCCGGCCTGTGTCAGGCTGACCGCGAGTGCGGTACGCGAGGTCACTCCGTATTTGCGCATCGCAGAGTTCAGTTGCGCGGCGATGGTCTTCGGGGAACGCGAAAGTGCGCGTGCGATGGCCGGGTTGGTCAGACCGGTGAGCATCAACCGGACCACTTCCAGCTCGCGCGGGGACAGTTGGTCGCCGTAGCCGCGCCGTCCACCGCGCCACACTTCTCGTACCGGTGCCCCGGCCGCACGGCGCGCGACGTGCACCCGGTCAGCGTCCTTCCGGGCGCCCAGAGCCGTGAATCCGGCCTGCGCGCGGGCGAATTCGGCCAGTCCGGCATCCCTGTCCCCCGCCGCCAGCAGGCAGCCGGCCCGGCGTTCGGCCGCGAGCAGTGCCTCGTACGGTCGGGGCAGGCGCTGCCAGGCGGTGACGGCCCGGCCGAACGCCGCGGCTGCCTCGGCGCTGCGGCCCTCTCCTTCCGCCAGCACTCCGCGGCACGTCTCCAGGGCCGCGTCCGCTGTCGGCAGGTTCTTGCCGGCGAGCCCCTCCGCCAGATCCGCGACGAACTGCCGTGCCTGGCGCGGCTGTTGGACCGCGAGCAGCGCGCCGGTCCGCACCGGTGCGAACTCGGTGGCCCACAGCCAGATGTTCTTGCGGGCCACGACGTCGGCCGGTCCCTCCGTCAGCTCCAGCGCCTCGGCGGCCGACCCCTCGGCGAGCCGGATCCGCGCCAGGGCTGCCGAAGGCTCCAGCGGCAGATCCACGATGCCCCGCCGCAGCCCCGCGTCGAGCACCTGGCGCAGCCGCTCCTCGACGGTCCCGGCCCCTCCTTCGGCCACCGCCGCGGGGCCGGGATCCGCTCCGCTGCCGCCGGTCGCCCGGTCCAGCAGGGCCGTGATCAGCAGGGCGTCCAGCTGGACCACGGGTTCCTCTTCCACCCCTGCCAGGGCGGCGGCTCGCTCGGCCAGTCCGTCCCAGGCACCGGTGAACCAGTCCAGGTGCACCAGCGTCACCCGGATCATGTCCTGGAGCCGCTGGTACCGGTGTTCTTCGGCCCTGGCCAGCCCGGTCGTCAGCAGCGCTCTGGCCTCGTCGTAGCGGCCCCAACGCATGGCCGAGTTGCCGATGTTGAGTCCACCGCGGGCCAGCTGCATCATTCCTTCCGGGGTCGTCGCGGTGTCGGGCAGCTCCGCGGCCACGGCCCAGCCGACCTCATCTCCCATGTCCAGCAAGGAAGTTGCCCGGTCCACCAGCAGAGCCAGCCGCTGGTCCGCCGTCATCGGCAGCCGGGCCGCGTCGGCCGCCCGGTCCAGCCAACGGCGGTGCTCCCCGGCGGACATCAGGGTGCTCGGCGGGCTGCCGAGCGTGTTCATCGCCCAGGCGGCCTGGAACGGATCGCCGGCCAGATCCGGCAGCGCCCTCTCCAACTCCGCTGCTGCGGCGGCGTACTCGGCCGCGTGCAGCAGCATCCTTCCCAGTTGGGTCCGGACGGCCGCGCGGTCGTGCGGAGCGAGTGCCTCCCCCTCCAGCACCCTGCGCAGCGCACGGGTCAGGTCGCCGCGGCTGACCAGCCCGGTGAAGGCCATGACCGGCATCTTCTGTGCCCACCGGGCCATCGAGGCGGCGGGCGGATCGCTCCCGGTGAGCAACTCGTGCAGCAGTCCGACGGCGGTGCGATGGTCCCCGGAGGCCAGCGCGAGGTCGGCGGTCCGTTCCGCGTACTCGCGCCACTGCCCGGTGTCCCCCGCCTCCCGGTAGTGATGGGCGAGCCGGGCCACCGGCTGCGGCGTCATGGCCCGCAGCGAGCGGCCCGCTCCGAGGTGCAGGACCCGGCGGTCGGGCGCGGGCGTCATGTCGTAGACCGCGCGGGCCGCCAGCGCGTGCCGGAAACTGACCCGGCCGGCCCGGTCCTCGCCGAGCAGTCCACTGCGTACGGCGGCGTCGACGGCCCCTCCGGCAACGTTGTCCGGGAGCCCGCTCACCGTCGCGAGAACGGCCGGGCCGACCGGTTCGGCCAGCACGGAGGCGGCCTGCAGCACCCGTTGGGCGATCGGGGTGAGATGCGCTACACGCTCGGCGACGGCGTCCCGGATCGTGGGCGGCACAGCGATGTCCGCCAGCGTCCTGCGCACCCATTCGCCGTCGCGCCGGACCAGATCGGCCCGGTCGCGCAGCAGCCGGACGGACTCCTCGATCGCCAGCGGCACACCGTCGGTCCGCTCCTGGAGGAACGACGCGAAGGCCTCGGAGACGGGTTCGCCGTCGAGCATCGACGACATCAACTCGGCGGTCTGCGGCACGTCGAGCGCACCCAGGCGGATCCGTACGTGTCCGGTGCCGGACTGGGGCCGGGAGGTCAGCCGCATCAGCGCGGACTCCGGCGCGACGTCCTCGGGACGGTAGGTCAGGACCAGGCTCGTCCGGCGGGAGCGCCGGGAGGCGAGGAACAGCAGGAAGTCCAGGGTGGCCTCGTCGGCCCAGTGGACGTCCTCCAGGACCAGCACGCCGACTCCCATGGCGTCCAGCAGCTCGGCCAGCGCGCGGAAGAGCCGGTGCCGGGCGGCGCCCGCGTCCGACAGCGCCTCGGGGGCCGGCGGAAGGTCCTGCCCCCACTCGGGGAACAGCGGCCGCAGCACCCCGGCGAGGGAAGTGAGGGTCAACTCGCCGATATCGGGGCGGGCTTCGCGGGCGGCATCGACGATCGGACCGAGGGTGAGCGCCTCCCGGAACGGCGGGCACACGGCGGCCAGTGGCCGCCGGGCGGCGACACCGGGCTCGTCCAGCGCCTCCTGCACGAGCCGGCTCTTGCCGATTCCGGCCTCGCCCTCGACGAGAACCACGGCCGGTGACCGGACCAACGCCGCTCTCAGCCGGTGCAGTTCGACCGCCCGGCCGACAAAGCGCGGAGCGCTGACGCCGGGCAGCACGCGTAGAGGGCCGCCGTCCGCAGAGCGCTCCATCCGACCGCCTTCCCCACGCCGACCACATGTGCGAGTCTCGCCACCGCAGCATGCCACGACGCCCGCACCGGCCGTCCACGGGTACGCCAACTGCGGTCTCCTCCATCACTTCTGACTCTTCGTCAGTAGTGACCGTGGACCGGTCAGCCGCGTCGGCGCCTCGCCCGCGCCTCGTCCTCCATGAGGTCGTACGTCACCGCCGAGACGGGCGCGGTGAGCATGCCCACCCAGCCGTCGATGTAGTTGTTGAGCTGCGCGTCGCTGATCGGGTGCCGGTTGCGCGCATGGTCGCCCAGGAGGTTGAGGACGCTGTTGTAGAGCTGCACCTCGCGGCCCCGCCGCACCCGGTCGGGCAGCGCGCCGAGCAGTTCGGGCACCAACTCCTGGAGGACGTCGATCGCGTCCTCGATCTGACGCGGCCAGTACTCGGCGTCGGCGGTCGCGGGCGCCAGCCGGGCCAGGAACGGTACGAACATCTCGCCGGCCTCGATGCTCTCGATCAGCGGGCGCACCACCAGCCACACCGCCGCGAGGGGGTCCTCGGCCACGCCGTCGGCGCGGGCTTCCTCCAGAAGTACGGCCCGGCGCGCGTCGATGGTGCGGTAGCGGAAGGCGATCAGGTCCCGGACCAGGCCCGCCTTCGAGCCGAAGTGGTAGGTGATGACAGACGAGTTGGACTGCCCCGCCTCCATCTGGATCTCCCGCAGGGTCACGCCCTCGACCCCGCGTGCGGCGAAGAGTCGCTCGGCTGTCGTCATCACCAGTTCACGGGTCGCCTCCCCCGTGGTGTGCCGGCGTCTGCGGCCCGCGGCCTTCTCGTCCACTGCCATGGCCTCATGTTCATGGATGCGGCGCGGCACGCGCAACGTCAAAACTAATGGAGATGCATTAGAAACTATGGACAGGGGGCCCCGTCGATGGAACAGTTCGCTGCGAAGACCTGCCGACGCAGGCCTCAACCCTCCCTACTTCCGGAGGACTTCACACGATGCCGAAGATCTGGACCAACTCCGGCGACTCCCACTTCCTCGAACCGGGCGATCTCTGGGAGTTACGCCTGCCCAAGCGGCTGGCCGACCTCACCCCCAAGTCGGAGAAGGACCCGGACGGGGAGTACGAGACGGTGCATGTCGACGGTCAGTCCTTCCGTCGCAAACTGCCGACCTCGGTGGCCAGGGAGTTCCTGGAGGAGAGCCGCAAGGCGCAGGGCATCCGCGACGCCCGGGCGCGGCTGCGCGATCTGGACCAGGAGGGCGTCTGGGGCGAGGTGATCTTCCCGTCGCTGGGCATGTGGTCCTCGACCTTCCGGACGCCCGAGCTGCTCAAGGCGTGCATGCGGGCGAGCAACGAGTGGGCGCTGGAGGAGATCGCGGCCGTATCGGACCGCTATGTCGTGACCGCGCAGGTGTCGACGCTGGTGGTCGAGGACGCGATCGCCGAACTGGAGTGGGCCGCCGGACAGGGCTTCCAGGCCGTGTTCCTGCCCACCACTCCGCATCCCAGCGCACCGGACTGGCACCGCTCCGACTGGGAGCCGTTCTGGGCCGCCGCCGAACGCGCCCGTATGGTCCTCGCCTTCCACATCGGCACCGACCCGGTGGACATGACGACCGGCGGCGCGGGCCTGGTCTACCGCGGCCCCGGCGGGGCGGTCATGAACTACGCGGAGACGACGTTCTCCGGCCAGCGCGCCGCGATGAAACTGGTGGCCTCCGGCGCCCTGGACCGGCACCCGGATCTGAAGGTGCTGATCTCCGAGGGCGGCGCCACCTGGATCCCGTTCCTGGGCGACCGTATGCGGGAGGGCTACCGCCAGCATCACATGGCGGTGCGTCCCGTACTCGAACGGGACCCCAAGGAGACCCTGATGACCCAGGTGTACGCCTCCTTCCAGCACGACGAGACGGCGGTCGCCGCGTTCGACGCGATGGGCTACCGGAACGTCATGTTCGGCTCCGACTACCCGCACATGGAAGGGACTTTCGGGCACACGCAGGACACCCTCAAGACGCTGTTCGACGGTGTCTCGGACGAGACCCGACTGCGCATCACCCAGGGCGCGTTCTTCGAACTCTTCCCCGATGTGCCGCCGGTCCCCACGAGCGGGGTCTGAGCCGATGCCGCGCGACTCCGGACTGCGCGACGTGGCGATCGTGGGCGTCGGCGCCACGCCCTACTACCGACGCGGAGAGTCCGCCCACAAGAGCATCACGCACCTCGCCGGCGAGGCCGTCCTCGCCGCCTGCGCCGACGCCGGTCTCTCGGTCAAGGAGATCGACGGCTTCGCCTTCTACTCGGGCGCCGGTGCCGGTTACGGCGACAAGATGGAGTCCGTCGACTTCATGGAGACCCTCGGCATCCCCGAGGTCCGCTTCTCGGCGTCGCTCACGAACGGGGGCGGCGGCTCGGCGGGAGCAATCGGCTTGGCACGTGCGGCCATTGTCGCCGGTGACGCGACCGTCGTCGTCACAGTCATGGCCCTGCAACAGCAGCGGCAGCGCCTCGGCACGGTGATCGCGGCCAAGCCGGTGACCCCGATCGGCTCCTTCCTCCAGCCGTCCGGACTGGCGGGTCCGGGCCATCTGATGTCGGTCCTGGCCCGCCGCCACATGCACCAATTCGGCACCACCCGGGACGCGTTCGCCGAGATCGCCGTCTCCACCCGGCAGAACGCCCTCAACCGCCCCAAGGCGATCAAGAAGACACCCCTCACCCGCGAGGAGTACTTCGCCGGACGGATGATCGCCGAACCGCTCTGCGTCCACGACTTCTGCCTGGAGACGGAGGGAGCGGTCGCCGTGATCACCACCTCGGCCGACCGCGCCCGCGACCTGCGCCAGAAGCCGGTCCCCGTGGTGGCCGTCGCCCACGGCGGCACCCGGGACTGGGGCCGCGGCTTCTCCTGGTACGGCATGCCCGACGAGACCTTCACCTCCTCCGGCCACGGGCCGATCGCCGGACGCCTCTTCAAGCAGGCCGGCATCACCCCCCAGGACATCGATGTGGCCCTGATCTACGACCACTTCACCCCGATGGTGCTCATGCAGCTGGAGGACTACGGCTTCTGCGCCCAGGGCGACGGCGGCCCCTTCGTCGAGAGCGGCGCGATCCGCTACGCCCGCCGCAGGAAGCCGGGGACCGTCGCGGTGAACCCGCACGGCGGGCAGCTCTCCGAGGCGTACGTCATCGGGATGACCCAGATCGTCGAGGGCGTCGAGCAGATGCGCGGCACCGCGATCAACCAGGTCGACGACGCCGAGTTCGCCCTGTGCACCGGAGGTCCGGCGAGCCTGCCGGTCAGCGGACTGATCCTGGGACGCGACCGGTGACCGGCACGCGCATCGCGACGGCCCTGCCGTCGGACGTCGTACGGATCGCGACGGACCACGTCACCGAACCGTTCTGGCAGGCCGCGAAACAACGGCGGCTGGTGGCACCACGGTGCGGCGACTGCGGAACCTTCCGGCTGCCGCCCACCCCGTTCTGCCCCGAGTGCCAGTCCACGGCGGTCGACTGGCCCCAACTGTCCGGCCGGGCAACGGTCTACAGCTTCGCCGTGGTGCACGGTTACCCCGGGCTGCCGGATCTGACGCTGGTCCCCGCCGTCGTGGAACTGCCGGACGCACCCGGCGCGAGGCTGGTCACGAACGTGGTCGGGGTCGAACCGGCCGACGTACGGATCGGGTCGGCGCTGACGGTCGACTTCCACCCCATCAACGACGGCTGGCTGCTGCCCGTGTTCCGCGTGGCCGCCGAGGAGGGGTGAGGCATGAGCGACGACTACGAAAGCGCGCTGGAGGAGAAGCCGCTCGAGTTCCTGGCGAGCGTGGCGAACAGCGGGGGCTCCTGCGACGGCCAGGCCGTCGTCCCGGACGGCGACCGCTACCGGTGCTGGTGTTCCTGCGGCGCCTGGAACGTCGAGGCACCGACTCAGGCCGAGGGACTGCGACTTGCCCGTCTCCACACGTCCACGTCGGGGGCGGGGCCATGGGCGTGATCCTCTTCGTCCGGCACGGCAAGGCATCGGTGGGCGCGGCCGACTACGACGTGCTCTCCGACACCGGTGAGCTCCAGTCCGAGCTGCTCGGGGCAGAACTCGCCCGGCGCGGTGTCACCGCGACCCGCATCCTGACCGGCCGCCTCAACCGCCAGCAGCAGACGGCCCGTTGCGCATGTCGCGCGTCGAAGTGGTCGATGCCGGTGGAGGTCGACGAGGCGTGGAACGAGTTCCATCACGAGGACGTCGTCGCGGCGCACCGCGAGGTCGCCACCCCTGATGCCGAGCCGCTCGACCGGGCCATCCCCCGCTGGTCCTCGGGACGGTACGACCACGAGTACACGGAGCCGTTCCCCGCGTTCACGAAGCGCGTCGACGTCGCCTTGCGCACGCTGGCCGCCGACTTGGCCTCGGGAGAGACCGCTGTCGTCTTCACCAGCGCGGGGGTGATCGGGTGGATCGCCGCATCGCTGCTGGGCGGCGGTGCGCCGCAGTGGTCCGCGCTGAACCGCGTGGCGGTCAACAGCGGGGTCACGAAGGTCGTCGTGGGCAGCCGGGGCAGCACGCTCCTCACCTTCAACGAGCACTCCCACCTGCCCCCTCAACTCGTCACCTACAGATAGGGGCTGACATGGAGTCAGGCAGGAAGGTCGCCTTCATCACCGGTGTAGCCCGCGGTCAGGGCCGCGCGCACGCGGTGAAACTCGCCTCCCGGGGCATGGACATCATCGGTCTCGACATCTGCGAGGACATCGAGTCGATGGACTACCCGAACGCCACCGAGGACGACCTCCGGGCGACGGTCAAGGCCGTCGAGGAGGCGGGCGGGTCGATCGTCGCCGAGAAGGGCGACGTACGCAGCTTCGACGATCTGCAACGGGTCCTGGACCACGGCGTCGAGCGCTTCGGCCGGGTCGACGTGCTGCTCGCGAACGCGGGCATCATCCGGCTCTCCCCCGGCGGCGACCGCGACCGCACCTGGACCGACATCATCGACGTCAACCTGACCGGTGTGTGGCGCACGATCGAGGTGGTGCTGCCTGCGATCCGCGCCGGGAAGCGCGGCGGGTCAATCGTCATCACGAGTTCGGTGGCCGGTCTCAAGGGCGGCGCGAACGACAAGGCGGGCGGCCAGGCCTACACGGCGGCGAAGCGCGGACTGGTCGGGCTGATGCAGGTGCTCGCCAACGAGTACGCGGGCGAGCGGATCCGGGTCAACACCATCCATCCCACAGGGGTGTTGTCGGGCATGACGCAGAACCCGGTCATGGAGGAGCTCCACGCGCAGGCCGCCAGGGGCGAGAAGAACCCGATCAGCCAGATGCGGAACGCCCTGCCGATCGACATCCTCCGGGCCGAGGACATCGCCAACGCCGTCGCCTGGCTGGTGTCCGACGAGGCCGCCTACATCACCGGCGTCCAACTGCCCCTCGACGCGGGCTTCGCCGTCCGCTGAGTCTCGCGCCGCCGCACCCGCAGACCAAGAACTCCCCGGGAGACGACACCCATGCCCGTGACCGCTCCACACGTCCGACTCCGCTACGGCGACAAGGTTCTCGACTCCGGTTCCGGCGGTGTCTTCGAGCATCGCAACCCCTACACGGGCGAGATACAGGCGGCGATCCCCTTGGCCGGTGCCACCGAGATCGACGAGGCCGTCGAACTGGCCGCCGCCCGGGCCGAGTCCTGGCGCCGCTGGACGCCGGAGGCGCGGCGCGACGTCCTGATCCGGTTCGCCGAGCTGCTGGGCGAACACCGTCAGGAGTTCGTCGACCTCCAGGCGCTCGACGGCGGCACCCCGACCCACTTCGGCGAACGGATCGTCGACAACTCGATCAACTGGACGCGCTACTACGCCGGTTGGTGCGACAAGCTCTCCGGCGAGCTGATCTCGACCCTCGACACCCGCGGCTACTTCTCCTACACGGCACCCGAGCCGTACGGCGTCGTGGGCATCATCGTCACCTGGAACGGCCCCGTCGTGTCGCTGGGCATGAAGGTGATCCCGGCGCTGGCGGCCGGGAACTGCGTGGTGGTCAAGCCCTCGGAGTTCACCCCCTTCGCACCGCACCTGTACGCCCGACTCCTGCGCGAGGCAGGCGTACCGGACGGCGTCTGCAGCATCCTCAGCGGTGGCGCCGAGGCCGGCGAGGCCCTGGTACGCCACCCCAAGGTGGAGAAGGTGAGCTTCACCGGCGGTCCCGTCGCGGCCCGCCGGATCATGCACGCCTGCGCCGAGCAACTCAAGCCCGCCGTAATGGAGTTGGGCGGCAAGACGGGCAGCATCGTCTTCCCGGACGCCGGTGACCTCGACGCGGTGGCGAGCCGTGCCGTACGGGACAGCATCGGGGTGCTGGCCGGGCAGGGCTGTGTGGTGCCGACGCGGCTGATCGTGCACGAGGACATCTACGACGAGGTGGTCGAGCGGGTCACCGAGGTCGCCGCGACCTACCGGATGGGGGATCCGTTCGATCCCGGGGTCAAGGTGGGGCCGCTCATCAACGCGGCGGCCGTCGAGCGGGTCTGCGGGATGCTCGACCGCGCCAGGCGGGACAAGGCCGGGCGGATCACGCTCGGCGGCAACCGGGCCGGTGGCGACCTGGCCGACAAGAACTTCGTCGAGCCCACGATCATCGTCGATGTGGACTCCGAGCACGAGATCGCCCAGACGGAGGTCTTCGGACCCGTACTGCTGGTGTTCAAGTTCGCGACCGAGGACGAGGCGGTCGCCCTCGCGAACAGCACGCCGTACGGACTCGGCGCCAACATCCAGTCCACGGACCTCACTCGGGTCCACCGCGTCGCCGAGCGCCTGAAGGCCGGTGGTGTGTACGTCAACGGCGCCCGGCAGAACCTCCCGCACACCCCCTTCGGCGGCCTCGGCCTCAGCGGCTACGGCAAGGAGGGCGGCCGGGCGGGCATCGACGAGTTCCTGCGCTACAAGACCGTGTCGATCATCCCGCCGGAGTGAGGGCATGCTCCTCACAGCGCCCACCCCTACACGGGGGACACGACCCCGCGAGCGCGGTGGCCACCGAGTACGGCCGTGACCACCTCGGTGCGGGACCGCAGCCCGGTGCGGGTGAACAGCCGGGACAGCCGGTTGGCGACCGCGTCCTCGGTGAGCCGGAGCACCGTGGCGATCTGACGGTTGGTCAGGCCTTCGGCGATCAGCGTCGCGAGCAGCAACTCGCTCTCCACGGTGGCCTGTTTGCGGCCGGGGACGGTGACCCCGGCCGCGCGCATGGCGGTCCGGGTGTGGAAGCGGTCCACTGCGGCTCCGCACTGCCCGAACAGGTCGTACGCCTCGCGCAGCAGTGCGGGTGGGCCCGCGCCCGCGTCGGCCGCGGCGACGAGGGTGGTCGCGGTCTCGTACGGCTGGCCGCGCGTGCGTGCCAGTTCCACGGCCTCCTTGAGCTGCTCGCCGGCGATGGCGGGACTGTCCTGTCGTAGGACCCGGGCCGATGCGAGGAGATGGCGGAGCCTGGTCCTTCCGGTGCCCATGCGGTCGGAGACGTGTTCCAGGCGGGCCAGGCAGGTCGTCGCCTCCGCCGTGCGTCCCGCCTCCGTGAGCAACTCCGCGAGGGAGGCCCAGAGTTCGTCGGTTCCGGCGATCTGCTCGTGGGCGCCCGCCCCGTCCAGGCCGCGCCGTAGCGACTGCTCGGCGCCGGCCGGATCGCCGAGGGTCCGCAGTACCGCTGCCTGGACCGCGTCCAGGGAGTGCTCCGGTGGGCCCTCCCCCGGGGCTCGCGCACTGTCGAGCACGCGGCGGGAGCTCGTGACGCGGCCCCGGGCGAGGAGGATCGCCGAAGTCCGCGCGGGGATCAGGTACTTGTCGGTCGCGGGCGTGTGGAACTGGTTGTTGGCCAGCATCCAGCGGCTCGGTTCCAGTGCCTCGTCCCACTCGCCCCGGAGGTGGTGCCGGAGGAACAGGCTGGACCGGGGCAGCACCTCGGGGGTCAGGCCCTGCTCGGCCAGGAGTGCTTCCCCGGCGTACAGGTCACCGCCGTTGAGGAGTTCGTCGAACTTGGTGACGGTGAGGGAGTAGGCGTGGTCGGGACCGATGTGCGGCGCTTCCGGGACGGCCAGTGAGCGTCTGAAGCGTTCCGGCCGGCCCAGGGCGAGTTCGGCCGCGTCGCGGAAGCAGGCGGGATTGGCGCGGGCGCGGACCTCGGTGGCCCAGACGGGTTCCGTACGGGTCAGCAGGTCCAGTGCCTCGCGCCATCTCGCCAGGAGGCACAGGGCCAGCGCCCGGCCGGTCGTGGCGGCCAGGACGGGCAGCGGCAGTTCGTCCCACCACTGCTCCGTGGCCAGTCGGGACAGTGCGCGCCAGTCCAGGTCGTCGGCCGACTCGAACTCCAGGACACCGCAAGCCTGTTGGCGGCGGCGACGGCCGACGACCTGGGGACCCGGTCGGCGGGACGCTCGACGAGGTGACCGGCCGCCCGGCACCACCGGAGCATTCCCCTGCCTTCGGAGTCGGGATGCAGGCGTTCGGCGGCGACCGTCAACTCAGCTGCCGCGCGCCCCCGTTCGACGAGGGTCCCCGCTTCCGCGATCCGGTCCGCCAGATAGGCCACCGCGTCCGCCGCGTCGAGCCCGACCGTTGTCGGCGGCTTCCCCTCGGACGCGATGCCCGCCGCGTCCGCGTCCGCGTCCGCCCACAGTGTCTCCACCGCCGTGGCGGACAGCCGACTGCGCTCCAGCGGCCCGAGCCGCTCCCGCAGCGCGTGGGCCACCAGCGGAACCGCGAACGCCCACCCTTGTGCGGCACCGCCCTCCGGACCGGGCAGCTCCTCGACGATCTCCCCGTCGACCAACTCACCGATAGTGTCGCGGACTTGGCCGGTGGACAGCCCTGCCGACCCGGCGATCAGCGGCACGGCCCGTACGCCGAGCGGCCACAGGACGGCGAGCGCTCCGGCCACCGTGCGGCACGGCTCGCCCAGCGCGTCCAGCGCCCGCAGGAACCGGTCGCTGTCCCGCAGCACGGGCGTCGGCGTGCGCACCCCGACGAAGGCATGGCCGTCCGCCACCCTGATCACCCCCTGCCGAGCCCACTCGGCCAGCAGGCTGTCGACCGCCCCGGGCACCCCGCGCGTGAGGTCCCGCACCCGCCGGACCAGACCGGTGTCGGGGACCGCTCCCAGCCGCGCCGTCACCACGGTGGTGGTCTCGTCAGGGGTGAGCCGGGACAGCGCGATCGTGCGGGATCCCTGAACTCCCGACAGATGCGCGGTGGTTGCCTCACCGCGCCCCACGGCAGAGGCCACCACCCGGACGCCCGACGGCACCCCGGTGAAGTCGGTGCCGGCGAGCAGGGCCAGCGACTCGGGGTCGGCGTGCTGGATGTCGTCCAGCACCACGACCATCGGAGCGGGCCGCGCCAGAGCGGTGCGCAACAGTGCGGCCGTCACCGTCCCGTCGCCCCGCCCGGCCGCCCGCAGCGCCTCGGCGGGCCGGCGCTCCTCCACCGCCATGACGAGCCGCAACGCCAGCAGGTACGGCCGGGCGCCGTCACCGGGGACACTGCTCACGGCACGCACCAACACCCCTTCCGCGCGCAGCCGTTCGGCGACCTTGTTCACGAACACGGTGCGCCCGACGCCTCGTTCACCCCGGACCAGCACCAGGCGCGGCCCGCCCGGGTCCGTCAGCAGACCGTGGACCACGTCCGACTCCCGCTCGCGGCCCACCAGATGGTCGGCCGTGATGCCTGCGCCACCACGCACCGGAACGGCCATGGTCCACCGCTCTCTCTTCGACGACGTGGGCCGGGCGGGCAAGAACCGGTCCGGACATCCCCGGTCGGCCGTATGTTCGGAAACCGGCCCCGCGTCCACATTATGATCACATTCACACGGTCGCCTCCGTCGGACGACCGGCTCCGCACACACCGCCGTCAACTCGCCTGCGCCTGTTGCCCGTTCACCCGCGGAGCAGCAGCGAACCCGGAAGGGGTGGACGTGCGGGAAGGAGACCCGGTCATCGGCAGGGACGCCGAACTCCGGGATGTGACACGGACCTTGCTGTCCACCGGCGCTTCGGCCCGTACCCTCATGCTCGTCGGAGGCCCGGGCACGGGCAAGACCGCCCTGCTGGAACAAGCCCGCCGAACGGCGGCCGGCGAAGGCGCCCATGTCCTCCGGCTGCGCTGTCACGACGCCGGGAGCCCGCCCGGTGCGGCCGCCCTGGCCGACGGCGTGCACTCGGTGCTCGCCAAGTTCCACGACCGTCGCAGCCCGGTGCGGGTCGGCGCCGTCCGTCGGATCCGGCTGCAATCCACCGGCCAGGACGGCGAGTTGGCACTGCTGTCCGTACTGAGTGAGATCCTCGCGGACGCGGCGGCCCGCATCCCCTTCGCGGTGGTGGTCGACGACGTCGAACGGATGCCCCGCCCGACGGCCTCCGCCCTCGGCCTGCTGCTGCGCGTCTTCCGCCCGACTGGAGTGCCGACGGTGATGGCCGGGCGCCCGATCCGCCCCGGAGCCGACGGCGCCTCCCCCCTCACGGCGGCGGCCGACCGGCTGCTCGAACTGCCGCCGCTGCGCCCCGCCGACCTCGAAGCCCTCGTCGTACGGCGGCTCGGTCGCCCGGTCGAGCCGGCGCTCGTGACGGCGGTGCTGGCCGCGCTCGGCCCGATGGCGGGCACCCCCGCGGCCGTACTGTCGATGCTGGACGCGATGGAAGAGCACGGTGGCTTCCTGGAACTCGACGGGCAGGTGTGCCTGACCGAGCCGGAGCGAGCGCTGCGATTCACCATGGACACAACGGAGTTGAGCCGACTCTGCTGGCCCGACGACCCGCCGGACGCCGACCGTCTGGACGACGCGGCGGCGGTGGCGCGCACCCTCGAACACGCCGAGGTCCGGCTGGACGATCTGCTCCGGCTGAAGCCGGGCGGTCCGCGCCGGGCCGGGCTTGTCGACCGGGCGATCACCCCGCTGGTCAGGGACGGGATCCTGACCGTGGACAGGGACGGCCGGATGGCGTTCGCGGTCCCGGCGCTCGCGGCCACGCTGCGGGCGCTGTCCACCCACCATGACGTGTCGTCGCTGCACGCCCTGATCATCCGGTCCTTGACCGATCGGCTGGGCGCGGTGGCGGCGGGCAGTTGCTATCCGCGGCTGGCCGAACACGTGGCGGCCGCCGGGGCGGATGTGGACGACGCGCTCGCGGTGGACGTGCTGCTCGCGGCGGCCCGTGCGGACGCCAGGTCGGACTGGCCCCGGTCGGTCCGCGCCTACGCGTCGGCGCTGCGGCGCCTGGAGCCGCACGACGATCGGACGCCCGGTGTCCTGCGCGAGTCCGCCGAACTGAGCCTGCGTCACGCCGACCACACCGGTGCGCTGGCGTTGGGCGAGCCACTGCTCGCCCACCTCGCGACAACGCCGGCCGAGGAGCAGGATCGGGGCTCGCTGGACTTCGTGGCCGAGGTGTGGGCTCTGGCGGCTGTGCACGAACACCGGTTGCCGGACATTCCTGAGGTCGACGGTCCGATGCCCGCCGTAGCCCAACTCGCTGAGCTGGTCAGGCCGTTCGGGCTCAATCCGACCCCGACTTGGAGCAGGACCCGCAGGTCCTCAGCGACCGGCCGTCGGACGGGATCCGGGCCACTGCCGTCCGAATTGGAGCTACGGCTGCTGGCCGCCTCGGCGGGGAGCGGCACCGACCTGGCGGCCGCTCTGCGCACCCTGCCGACCGATGCGAACAGCACACCGGACCTGGACCGGCTCCGGAACGCGGTCGTCCACGGGGACCTGGCCGACGCCCTGTCCGCCGTGCTCGGCGACCGGTACACGGGGGCGGGGAACAGCACCGCCGCCTGGTACCACGGTATGGTCCGCGACTACCTCGACGGCGACTGGGACCGGGCCCTGATGTCCGCCCGTCGCATCGAGGCGCGCGGCCGGACCCGGGGCACGACGGCGGGCGCGGCACAGCCCGCCCGTGCGCTCGCGGCCGAAATCCATTGCACGCGCGGGGAGTTGGGGCTCGCCCAGGACTGGCTCGCGCTGATCCCGGAAGCCGTGTCGCACCCGCTGGTCGTCTGGGCCAGGCTGGGCGTGCGGTACTGGTCGGGGCAGAAGGAGGAGGCGCTGGAGAAGGCCCTGAGAGACGTACGACGATCTCGTGAGGAGGGTCTGCACTCGGGCACGGAGAAGGTGCTGCTGCGATACGTCTCGTTCGCCCTGGTGGCCGGTCTGCCGCAGGTCATGCCGGCGGCGCTGGCCGAACTGGAGGCGCTGCACGCGGTGGTGGGCTCCCCCATGACACACGAGGCGACGCTCTTCGGGCGCGGTCTGGTGCACGGCGACGCGGACAGCGCGCTGACCGCGCTCCGCTCGGTGCGCGGCCGGGGCGATGCCTACCTGGAACTGCTCTGCTGCCTGTGTCTGATGGAGATCGGCGACGCGTCCGAACCGTGGCTGGCGGAGGCCTCGCGGATCGCGCAGTCGCTGGGGATCGGGCGCGCCACCCGTACGACGCTCGGTCACATGAAGCGGCGGACCTTCGGACTGCCGAGGACGCGTCCGGTCGGGGACGCGTTCGGTGAGGAGGACGTCCGGCTGACCGCGATGGTCAGCGAGGGGGCCACGAACCGGCAGATCGCGGCGCGGCTCGCGTGGAGCGAGAAGACCGTGGAGCGGCGGCTCAGCCGGCTCTTCCGGCGCACGGGGTGCCGCTCGCGGGTGGAGTTGGCCGCGGCCTGGCTGGACGGCAGCCTCGCCCGCCGCGCGCCGGCGCCGGACGGCGCTCCGCCCAGGACCGGCGGTCCCGTGCCGGGCCCGGGCGGAGCGCGGCGGCCGTAGCCAACGCCCTTGCACGTCAGGTCAGTTGAGATGCGCGGCGTGCGTGTCGACGGGTACACCGAGTCGGCCGGTGAGCAGGGAGCCGTCGGGCTTCGCCTGGAGGTTCCACTCCAGGGCGGGGATGTAGCCGAGCACCATGAGCGCGTCGGTCATGCGCAACGGGGTGTCGCCCCAGCGCTCGTTGCGGTACTGCGCCGCGGTCACCACGAAGAGCCGGCGGGCATGGGTCCGCGCGTTGGCCGCGCCGCGGTCCCTGCCCATGTGCAGGGTCTGGAGTGCCGACGCTCTCCCGCCGTGTCCGGGCGACGTGTTCTCTCCTACGGCCAGTGCCTCGCCCCGGGTGGCCGCGGTGTGCAGGCGGGCCGATCGCGCGCCCAGTCCGTCGGTCACCGAGGGAGTGGCCGCCGAGCCCACCAGGACGACCGTGGCGAGGGTCCCGACCGGCCCGGAGACCAGCTCGGAGATGAGCGCCTGCGCCAGGAGCAGGACATCGTTGTCGTCTCCGGTCAGGGCGATCGGTCCGCTCAGCCGCGAGAGGTCGACCAGCATGCGCTCGCCTCTGTGGAGGCCGAGGGTGACGGTCAGGGAGTACGGATGTGTGGGTCCGTCGCCCCTGTTGCCTCCTCGCCGTAGCTTGGCCGTGTCCACGGACCACTCCTTTCCGGAGACGTCCGCGGTCCAGGGTGCCGGCGCGTGCTTGTCCGCCTCGGCGAGCCGTAAGGTCAGCCGCTGTCCCGAGTGGACGACGGCGTTGATGTCCGGCAGCGGGCGTCCGCCGTGCGGACGTCCCGCGGCCACGGCGCGCAGGCCCAGCGCGACTGTCTCGAGTGCCCTGCGGTTGGCACCCGACAGTGTCGAACGGCCGTGCGCGGAGGAGGAGTTGCGCCGCCGGCGGGTCACCGCGGCCCCGAGCAGTAACAGGCCGAGCACCACGCACAGGGCAATGGACGCGATCATGCGGCCACCTTTGTTGCTAGAAGTTGCCAGAGACGGTCACCGGTCGTGGGGACGCGGGCCGTCGGCGTGAGTCGGCGACGGCGAAGCGAACCGGTGGACGAAGGGCGTCAGAACGCGCTTCCTACGGCATCGTCGCGCGCCCGCGGTTTCCGGCGAAAGCCGAAACCGCCAACCTTGCCGGTCCGTACAGGGAGTTGACGGGATCCTCCCGGCCGGGGCCGGCCTCGCACGGCGGACCGGGATCAGGTCGCCTCGGCGACTCGCGCCAGGTTTCCCTCGGCTCGCGGACGCGGGAGCGATGGCGCGAGTGCGGGGTCCTGGCCGGTGACACCATCGTCCTCCCGAACCTCATGGACGATCCCAGTTGCGAGTTGGGGGGCACATGCCTCAGCAAGTAGTCGGCGAGAGCCTGCGCGTGGCGATCCACGCCCCCGCTCCCCTGATCCGCGCCGGGCTGGCCGGCTTCGTCGCCATGGAGCCGCGGCTGCGCGAGGTGCCGCCGGACAGGAGCCGGGAGGCCGACGCGATCGTGGTCGCGGTGGACGTTGCGGACGCCTCCGTCCTGGACCTGCTCCCCAGCCTGAGCGACAACCCGCGCGCCCGCTTCCTGGTGGTCGTGAGCCAGCGCTGGCAGGCCGATGTGTCGGCGGCCAGGCACCGGGGCGTCCGAGCCGTCGTGTGGTGGGACTTCTGCAGCCCGGACGTCTTCGTCCGCACGGTCCGCGCCGTGGCGGGCGAGGACGGGACCGAGTCCCCCACGCGTCCACGACAGACCGCCGCCCGAACGCCACTGAGTTCGCGCGAGGTGGCCGTCCTGCGCCTGATCGCCGAGGGCAGGCAGTGCGACGAGATCGCGACCGAACTCGCCTATTCCGAACGTACGGTGCGCTACATCCTCTACGGCGCGATGAAGCGCCTGCGGGCCCGCAATCGCGCCCATGCCGTCTCGTACGCGATTCGGGCCGGACTGATCTGAGCCGCCGTACCATCGGTCTCCGGCACGGGAGTTGACGGAGGAGTCACCGGTGAACCTGGGCAGCCACCTCACTCAGCGTCTGCTGAGCCTTCCCGCACCGCTCACCCGCGATCTGGCCGTCGAGCACGATCTACGGGTGCCGATGCGCGACGGCACCGTCCTGTTGGCCGACCGCTGGCGGCCGAGGTCCGGCGGGGACGGCCTGCCGACCGTGCTTCTGCGGAGTCCGTACGGCAGGTCGGGGATGGCCGTGGGGCCGATGGTCCGGCCGTTGGCCGAACGCGGCTTCCAGGTGCTGATCCAGAGCACGCGCGGGACGTTCGGTTCCGGCGGCGTCTTCGACCCCCTGCGACAGGAGCGCGAGGACGGGCTGGACACCCTGGACTGGGTGATCGCGCAGCCCTGGTTCGGCGAGGCGATGGTGCTGTACGGCATGAGCTACCTCGGCTTCGTGCAGTGGGCCGTCGCCGATCAACTGCCGCCGCAGGCGATGATCCCGGTGGTGTCGGAGTCGGCGCTCACCCTGGAGTTCCTGCGCGCGGACGGGTTCTCGCTGGAGACGCCGTTCGGCTGGGGTGTCATGGTCGCCGGGCAGGAACGCCGCTGGGCCGTTCCGCGCCAACTGCTGGGCGCGCGGCGGGTTCGCCGGGCCATGTCCGAACTACCGCTGAACCAGGCCGACTTCGCCGCCCTCGGCCATCGCTCCGACTACATCCAGGACGTCCTCGCCCACGACGCCGGTACGCCGCACTGGACGGACCTCGACCACCGCCGTCGGGTGGCCGACATCGCCGTACCGGTGAGTTCGGTCGGCGGCTGGTACGACATCTTCCTGCCGGGCCAACTCCGCGACCACCAGGCCCTGGTGGCGGCCGGACGGCAGGCCCGGCTCACGGTCGGACCGTGGTCGCACACCTCCCGGGGTGTGGGCGTCACGGCGGCCGGCGAGGCCCTCGGCTTCGGTCTCGCCCTCGCGCGCGGCGAGCAGCCGCCCGAGCGTGCGCCGGTCCGGTTGTTCGTCATGGGCGCGGACACCTGGCGCGACATCCCGTCCTGGCCGCCGCCGGACTGCACACCGCAGCGCTTCCACCTCCACGCGGGCGGCCTCCTGTCCACCGACCCGGCTGCCGAATCCGCGCCGGACCGCTACCGCTACGACCCGGCCGACCCGACTCCGGCCGTCGGCGGCGTGCGCCTGGCCCTCGGGGTGAAGGGCGGCCGTGTCGACAACTCCGGGCTCGAAGCCCGGCCGGACGTGCTGAACTACACGACTGCCGTACTGGACGCGGACGTTGACGTCATCGGCGAGGTGAGCGCCGAGATCTGGTTCCGCTCCGACCTGCCCCACGCGGATGTGTTCGTCCGGCTGTGCGACGTGGACGCCAAGGGCCGCTCGACGAACGTGTGCGACGGCCTGGTCGGTCTGACCGGCGCCGACCGGACCTCCTGCGCGACCGTGCGGCTGTGGCCGACGGCCTATCGATTCCGGCGCGGTCATCGCATCCGCGTCCAGGTGTCCAGCGGCGCATTTCCGCGCTACAACCGCAATCCGGGCACCGGCGAACCCAGGGCGACGGCCACGAGTCTGCGCGCCGGGAACCACGAGGTGTTCCATGACCCGGAACACCTGTCCGCGATACTTCTGCCGGTCTGCCCGACAACGCGGAAAAACGCCTCGGCCGGGCGGGACCTCAAAAGTGGACTAGACATTAGTGGACTAGACAATTAATGCCGCATCAACCGCCGTCCGAGGCCCCGGAATACGCCCCCGAGGCCCGGCCGGTCTCGGGGCGCAAATTGCCCCACCGAGACCGGACCGGCATGCCGACTAGTCAATTGTCATATGCCCCGGCGTGTTTATACCTCCAGGGTGGCCTCGAGGCGCTTGAGGTTATGCCTCGCCAGCGCCAGATTGCTGCGCTCCCGGTCCAGCGCCAGATACAGGAAGAGCGAGCCTCGCGTGCTCGCCAGCGGCCTGATCAGGTGGTACTGCCGACCGAGGGTGATCAGGATGTCCTCGATCCGGTCGTCCAGGTTGATGGACTTCAGCGTGCGCTGCTTCGCCCGCACGACCTCGGTGTTGCCCGCCCCCGCGACCTCCAGGTCCAGATGCGGTCCGCCGCCCAACGCCCCCAGCGTCATGCCGCTCTCGTAGTCGACCAGGGACACCCCCAGGGCCCCGTCGATAGTCATCGCTTCCTTGAGCGTCGCCTCAATGTTCATGTGGTGTTGCCTCGTTCCCCTCACGCCCCGGCAAGATTCAGCATCTCGCCACGAAAACGGTCTCAAAGCGAACCGTTCGGGTATCAGACAACACCATCTTTGGTCAGAGTTGCGATGGTTGGCAAATAAAGTAGTCTGCACTCGGAGTGACTGAAGGGGGGACCTTTGTCATCGCTCGACGCCGTACTCGGCCGCGCCCTGACCACGCCCGGCATCAGTGGAGCCGCCGTGCTCGATGCCGTCACCGGCCTTTCGTATGCGGAGTCCGGTGATGTGAGCGGCAGTCAGGACTCCAGCGAAATAGCGGAGTTGGCCCGTACCCGCCTTACCCGGGCAGGCGCGGCAGGGGAGTTGGAGAGCGTCATCGTGACCACCTCCACCCGGCATCTGGTGACGATCCAACTCCCGCGGCAGGGCGACCCCTTGCTGTTGTGCGCGACCGTGGACCGCGACCGCACCAACCTCACCTGGGCGCTGCGCGAACTGAACCGGCACGCCGACGAGTTGCTCGCATGACGGAAGGCACCGAGGTACCGCTCGCCGACTCCCGCAACGTTCCGGCCCTGTTGGCGGCGCTCCGGAGCCGACGGCGTTCCTGCACCGTGCTCGTGACCGGCACCCCGGGCGGCTCGATCCATGTGCGGGACGGACTGGTGGTGGCCATGGAGACCCCTGGCGCCCCGGGCATCGAGGGCCTGTTGCTCAGGTCGGGCCGGATCGGCGAACAGACGTGGTCGGCGGTCCGCGCCTCCGACACCAGCCATGAACGCCTCGCCGCCGAGCTCGTGGACCGCGGGCTGATCGGTGCCGGCGAGTTGGAGGTCATCAGTCTGAGCGCGCTGTTCGACGCCGCCTTCGCGCTCTCCCTCGCCGTACCCGACAGCTGGGAGGTGACCGACCCCGTGCCGACGCTGTACCGCAATGCCGGTGTCACCCCCGAGCGACTCCTGGACGAGGTGTCCCGGCGCATCGACCTGCTGGCCGGGCAACCCGGTTCGGCCGCCGCCCTCGCCCGCACCCGGATGCAGCCGACGTCCACCGCGCCGCTCGCCGGAACCGTCGGCGGGCTGCCGGCCCGGCACCAGGAGGTACTGGCCACCGCGGACGGCCGCCGGACGGCGCGGGACATCGCCTTCGCTCTCGGCCGCGGTCTGTTCGCCGTCATGCTCGACCTACGACACCTGCTGGACCGCGGTCTCGTCCGGCCGCACACACCCTCGACGGACCGGCGGCCGAGCACGGCACCGCGTATCGCGCCCTCCGCGGTGGCGCCCGCCGCGCTCGACCCCGTATCGCTCCCGCGTCGCCACCCCGGCCGGAACTCCGCGCCGACTCAGCGGCCCCACGACTGAAGCACCCTTCCCCGGCCGTGCCCCCAACCGGCTCCCCTCCTGCCTCGTTGCCCCACCGCCTGCACGCAAACAGGAAGAAGACGCCATGAGCGACCCCGTGACCGACCTCCTCATCGCCCTGCGGGACAACGTAATGGGAGTCACCGAAACCACGCTGGCCACCAGTGACGGGCTCGTCGTGGCGAGTGACACGACCAAGACGCACCCCGAGTCCATGGCCGCGGTGGCGGCGGCGACCCTCGCTCTCGGCCACCGGCTCGCCGACCAGGGCGGCACCGGGCACCTCCGTGAGATCAGCGCGCGGTGCAGCACGGGCCATGTCATCGTGACGGCCGTCGGCGACCGGGCGCTGCTCGCCGTGGTCGCGGACGACGGCCTGGACGAAGCGGCGTTCCGCCGTGAGATCCCGGCCGTCACGGCGGGACTGCGCCGGCATCTCGACGAGGACGTGTAGCCGGGCTCACCAGCCACTGCGGCAACGCCCCGGAAGGGAGGGGCGGCATGTCGAATGCGCCGGATCCCGATCGACGTGAGAGTGGAAGCAGCAGTACCTCCACGACTCAGGAGCACCCTCGTGACCGTAACCGCGGATCTGGCGATCTCCCTCGACGGCTATATCGCCGGCACCGACGTGACCATCGACAACCCCGGCGGCGACGGCGCCGAGCCGCTCTTCGAGTGGATCCACGGTCTCGCGAGCTGGCGGGAGCGCCAGGGCATGACCGGCGGGGTGGAGAACCGCGACTCCGAGTTGATGCGCGAGTGGTTCGACGCGACCGGAGCGGTGGTGATGGGCCGGATGATGTACGACACCGGTGAGGAGTTCTGGGGCGCCGACCCGCCCTTCCGGACCCCGGTCTTCGTCCTCACCCACCGCCCCCGCCCGACCCTCGCCAAAGAGGGCGGCACGACCTTCACGTTCGTCACCGACGGCATCCACAGC
>NZ_JAENRY010000242.1 GCF_016612545.1 Streptomyces sp. MBT65
CACCTCAGCCGGCCCCAGCGAAACGGCCCGATCAGCCCACCGCCGCCCCTCCGCCAACTCCCCCCGCCGCGCCCACACCAGCGCCAACCGCAACGCCGCCCGCCCATGCCCCGCATCAGCCGCCCGAGCCCACCACACCGCAGCCTCCGGCTCACTCCCCTCCCGAGCCAACAACAGCCCAAGATTGAAAGCCCCGTTACGAGACCCGGCCTCGGCAGCCTCCCGGTACCACCGAGCCGCCTCGACGACATCGCCCCGCGCAGCGGCCAGCATCCCGACCCGCACCTGTGCCCGCCGATGCCCCTGAGAAGCCGCCCGCTCGTACCACTCCTCGCACTCGGTCTTCTCGTGCACCTGCTCACCCAGCTCATGCGCGGGCGCGGGCGGCCGCCGAGCATCGAGCACCGAGGCAAGCCGGTAGGCCGCCTCCGCGCTCCCCCAGCCGGCCGAGCATCGAGCACCGAGGCAAGCCGGTAGGCCGCCTCCGCGCTCCCGCCACCCGCGGCACACCGCAGATGCCGCTCGGCCTCCCGCTCGTCCCCGTCCCGCAGCCGGGCGATCCCGACCTGCAACGCCGCCTCCGTGTGCCCGGCGGCCGCCGCCCGCTCGTACCAGGGCAGCGCGACGGTCTCCTCGCCGCGCCCGGCGAAGAGGATCCCGAGGTTGAAGGCCGCGTCCACGCTCCCGGCCTCCGCGGCCTTGGAGAACCACGGCTCGGCCCCGGTCGCGTCGCCGCCCTGGAGCAGCAGCACGGCCAGCGCGTTCGCCGCCTCGCGGTGCCCGGCGTAGGCAGCCCGCCGGTACCACTGCTCGGCCTGCGCGGTACGCGTCTGCTCGGCACACAGCAGCCCGAGGTTGTACGCACCGTTCACATCACCGGCGTCCATCGCGGCCCGGTACCAGCGCTCGGCGGTCTGCGTCTCGCCGCGCTCGGCGTGCAGCGCGCCCAGCGCGTTGGCCGCGTTGCCGTCACCGTCCTGGGCGGCCCGGAGCCACCACACGGCGGCGCTCTCGGTGTCGCCGGCGTCGCGCAGCAGGAACCCGAGCGCGCAGGCGGCGCGGGCCTCTCCGTCCTTCGCGGACGTCAGATACCAGCGCCCGGCCTCCTTGAGCTCGCCCCGCCGCTCCAGGATCGCCCCGAGTTGCAGCGCGGCCCGCTGATGCCCACGCGCGGCGGCCTGCCGGTACCACTGCTCGGCCTCGCCTCCCGAGTCCCCGGGCTCCCCGGACGCACCAGGACCTCCAGAGCTTCCAGAGACCGATACGACACCGTTGTCGCCCCCGTCCCTGCCCGCACCCGCGCCCCCGCCCTGATACTCGTACGGGTACGCACGCTCGTCCTCGTGCGGCACCCGGCGATCGATCGCCCGCGCCAGCCGGTACGCGGCCTCGCGGTGCCCTCGCTCGGCGGCGGACCGCATCCAGCGCTCGGCCGCGGTGTCCCCGCGGTGCTCCAGCAGATCGGCGAGGGCGTACGCGCCCAGCGCGTGGCCCTGTTCGGCGGACTGGCGCAGCCAGTACTCGGCGGCGGGCTCGTCGCCGCGCTCGCGGTGGTACCGGCCGAGCGCGTGCGCGGCGGCGGCGGAACCGGCCACGGCCGCGATCCGCCACCAGCCGGCGGCGTCGTCGGTGTATCCGCGCTGGTGGAGGAGGACACCCAGGTTGTTGGCCGCGGCCCGGTCGCCCTCGGCGGTGGCGGCACGCAGCAGCGGCTCGGCTCCGTCGAGATCACCGCGGCGCAGCAGCATCGCTCCGAGGACACTCGTCGCCTCGACGTCGCCGGCCTGTGCGGCGAGCCGTGTGCGTGCCTCGTCGACAGCCTCTCCGTCACCGGTCTCGTCCCGGTCGGAAGGCTGCACAAAACGCCCTGTATCCAACAGAGTTGCCTTGTCCCCCATAACGTCCATCGTCGCACCACCTGCAACCTGGGTACACCTGGTATACCGCAGCCAGTGAGGTCTCTACAGCGTTTTGTCGACATGCCCACAGAGAGACAAGCGAAACACGGTTTCACCAACTCCCCCCGGCGGCCCGGCCGTCACCCTCGTCGGCACATGCGTTCGCACAGCGAGAAGGCCCGGATCCTTGAAAGGATCCGGGCCTTCTCGATCAGTAGCGGGGACAGGATTTGAACCTGCGACCTCTGGGTTATGAGCCCAGCGAGCTACCGAGCTGCTCCACCCCGCGCCGTTGTGTTGCAACCGTACCACGGTGCGGGGTGGGCCTCTGACCTAGTGATCAACTGCCGCCTGAGCTGCGCTAACCACTCGAACTGCTCGGACTGCTGCTGGGACTGCTACTGGCACTCGGACTGCTGCCGGCACTCGGGCTGGCTTTGCTCTTGCCGGCTGCGGCCTGCGCCGCCTCGGCCCGCTTCAGCGCGGCCTGAAGATCCTTCTGCGCCTGGCCGTACGCCTCCCAGTCGCCCTTCTTCAACGCCTCCTGCCCGGCGTCGAAGGCCTTCTGGGCGTCGCTCAACGCCGCCTGGACCGTGGGATCGCTGGATGTCGGTGGCGTAGTGGTGCCCTCGTCCGGTGGCGGGGTCGTGGTGGTCTCCGCCCCGAAGACCTTGTTGAGCCCCTCGTCCAGCGTGTCCTCGAAGGCGGTCTTGTTCCCGTAGGCCACCAACACCTTGCGCAGGAGCGGGTACTTGAGTCCACCACCGCGTACGTAGACGGGCTCCACGTACAGCAGTCCTCCGTCGAGCGGCACCGTCAGCAGGTTGCCGTACTCGATGTCGGAGTCGCCGCCCTTGAGCAGCTTGATGGATTCGGCGATGTCCTGTTGGGAGTTGAAGGCGCTCTGCACCTGTTTGGGTCCGCCGACGGTCGTACTGGTCGGCAGCTTCAGGATTCTGATCTTGCCGTAGTCAGGCGTGCCCGCCTCGGAGTCGACGGCCATGAAGGCGCTGAGGTTGTCTCTGCCGTTCGGTGTGAACGTCGTCGTCAGCGAGAAGGCCTGCGCGGCCTGGTCCGGCATCTTCATGCTCAGGTAGTACGGCGGCACCGCGCTGCCCGACTTGTTGGTCGGGTCGTCCGGCACCTGCCACACCTCGCTGCCGCTGAGGAACGTCTGCGCGTCCGTCACGTGGTAGCGGGTGAGCAGCTCGCGCTGGACCTTGAACAGGTCCTGCGGGTACCGGAGATGGGCCATCAGGGAGGACGAGATGTCCTTCCTGGGCTCGACCGTGTTGGGGAACGCCTTCATCCAGGTCTTCAGGACCGGGTCCTCGGTGTCCCACTGGTAGAGCTTGACGGCACCGGTGTACGCGTCGACGGTCGCCTTCACCGAGTTGCGGATGTAGTTGACCTGGTTCTGCTGGGCCACCACCGCGCGGTTGTTGTTGGTCGCGGTGAGCGAGTCGGCCGTGGTGTCCCCGAGGGTCGTCCGCGAGGCGTACGGGTATCCGTTGCTCGTGGTGTACGCGTCGACGATCCACTGGATACGACCGTCCACGACCGCCGGGTAGGCGTCACCGTCGATGGTCAGCCAGGGCGCGACCGCCTCGACGCGCTCCTTGGGCGTGCGGTTGTACAGGATCCGCGAACCCTCACCGATGGCACCGGAGTAGAGGATCTGCGGTTCGTTGAACGCCACCGCGTACGCGGCCCGGTTGAGCGGGTTGGAGAGGTTGACCCCGCTCTTGCCGGTGTAACTGGTGGTCTTCTCGCCGCTGTCGTCGGAGTAGTCGATCTCCTTCTGGGGACCGCCGACGATCGAGTACGTGGTGGTCTTCTCGCCGTAGTAGATCTGCTGCTCGTACTTGCCGAGGTCACCCGTGGACGGCAGATCGGACTCGGTGAAGACCGGCCGGCCCTCGGAGTCGACCTCGGTGCCCTTGGCGGCGACCACGCCGTAGCCGTGCGTGTAGCGGAAGTGGTCGTTGATCCAGTTGTTCTTCGGGATGCCGTTGAGGTTCAGCTCGCGCAGCCCGATGACCGTGTCCTGGTCCTTGCCGTCCTCGCTGTAGCGGTCCACATCCAGGTTGGTCGGGAACGCGTAGTAGTTCCTGATCTGCTGGAGCTGCTGGAACGTGGGCGACACGACGTTCGGGTCCACGATCCGGATGCTCGCCGTGGAGTCGACGTCGGAACGCAGCTTGGTCTTGTCCTTGGTGGTGCTCGTCCCCGAGTACTCCGTGACCTTGGTGTCGTCGATGCCGTAGGCCTCGCGCGTCGCCTTGAGGTTCTTCTGGACGTACGGGGCTTCCTTGGCCTGTTCGTTCGGCTGGACCGTGAACTTCTGGACGATCGCCGGGTACAGGCCGCCGATGAGGATCGCGGAGAGCACCATCAGGCCGAAGCCGATGACGGGCAGCTGCCAGGTGCGCCGCCACAGGGTGGCGAAGAACAGCAGCGCGCAGATGACGGCGATGCAGAACAGGATCGTCTTGGCCGGCAGATACGCGTTCGCGTCGACGTATCTGAGGCCCGTCCAGTCACCCGTCGCCTTGAAGTCGCTGGATTTGACCGCGAGTCCGTACCGGTCGAGCCAGTAGGCGACCGCCTTGAGGGCGACGAAGATGCCGAGCAGCACCGACAGATGCCCGGTGGCCGCGGCCGTGGCACGCGCGCCCGGGCTGGTGATCCGCAGGCCGCCGTACAGGTAGTGCGTCAGCGCGGCGGCGAGCAGCGAGAGGATCGCGGCGGCGAAGCCGAAGCCGAGCAGGAAGCGGTACCAGGGCAGGTCGAACGCGTAGAAGGAGACGTCGAGGCCGAACTGCGGGTCCTTCTGGTGGAAGGGCACGCCGTTGACCCACATCAGCCAGACCCGCCACTGACTCGACGCCGAGGCGCCCGCGATCAGCCCGACGAGAGAGGTGACCGCCAGCAGCAGCCACTTCTTGTACGGCGCGATGCCCATGCGGTAGCGGTCGAGGCTCTGCTGCTCCATCGACATGGCGCTGAGCGGCGGGCGCAGGCGGTGCGCCAGCCAGATGTTCACCCCGACCGCTGCCGCCATCAGCAGACCGAAGACGAAGAACAGACCGATCTTCGTCGTCAGGGTGGTGGTGAACACGGACGAGTAATGCACCGACCGGTACCAGAGCCAGTCCGTCCAGAAGCCCGCGAACATCGTGAACGCCATGCCGAGTACGGCAAGGACGCCCAGTGTCATGAGCAAAGTCCGGACACGCCGGGACGGGCGGCCCACTCTGATCCGCGGCCCTTGCGGGCCTCCGCCGCGGTCCGGCATCTGGAAAGCCAAGGTGCGCACCTCGAAGTTCGCTGTTGGTCGCTGTCGTTGCGTCAGGTCCCCGGTTTCGCGGACCCGCCGTAGCCCCGCGTGATCGCGGGCCCACACCTATGCAACTTACTCACCGTTTACTCGGTTCCCGATTCCGGCCATGAACGAGGCAGGATTGTGACCATGTCCAACACTCCCATGGCAGCGAACCCCCTCACCCGGGCCGTACTCGAGATCGACGAGTACGCCTCCGGCCTCGGCTGGGACCAGCCCGCTCGCCTCTTCGCCCTGGTCGACACCGCGCGGCTGCGGGCCCAGGAACCCGGCCTCGCGGCCCAACTCGGCCTGCGGGAAGAGCCCGAGGCCACCGGTCTCACCCCGATCGAGCAGGAGGAGATCCCGGCCGGAAAGCCGCTGGACGAGTTCCTCGGCACGATCGCCTGGCCCGACGCGGTGGCCGGCTGCGCGCTCACGGTCGAGCGCCTGATGCTGCCGCCGTCCGCCGAGGCCTCCGTCCCCGAGGGTCTGAGCGAGAAGAAGCTCACCCAGTGGGTCGCCCAGCACCCGGACCGCCAGGAGGTCCGGATGACGGTCGCGGTCCTGCGCGACGGCACCCGCGACTCGGCCCTGCGCCTGCGCGAGAAGGACTCCCCCACGGAGGTCCTCACCGGCGGCGCCCTGGTCCCGGGCCTCGCGGAGGCCCTGTCGGCGACCTTCGAGGACTGACGTCCCCGACCGGTTCCGGTTCTTTTCCTACGACTCCGGGGGCGCCCTTTGCTTGAGGGCGCCCCCGGAGTCGTAGGCGAGGTCTTCTTGAAGAGGGCCTTCTCAAAGAGGGGTCTTCTTAAGGAAGAGGCTTGTTCAGCCCTTGGTGCTGCACTTCGGGAGGTCGTCGGTCTTGCCGCTGTTGATCAGCTTGAGGTCGCTGATCGCGTCCTTGATGGTGTTGACCTTGACGAGCCTGAGGCCGCTGGGGGTGTCCTTGGCGGCCTCCGCGCAGTTGTCGGCCGGCGTCAGGAAGTACTGGGCGCCCTTGCTGCGCGCGCCGACCGTCTTCATGGAGATTCCGCCGATCGGGCCGACCTTGCCCTCGTCGTCGATGGTGCCGGTGCCCGCGACGAACTTGCCGCCGGTGAGGTCGCCCGGGGTGAGCTTGTCGTAGATGCCGAGCGCGAACATCAGGCCGGCGCTCGGGCCGCCGACGTCGGCGAGCTTGATGTCGATGGTGAACGGGAACGTGTGATCGGTTCCGGCCGAGATGCCGACGATGGCGCGCTTGGTGCCGGTGTCGTCGGAGGTCGCGGTGGTGATCGTGATGTTCTTCGTCGCGGTCGCCGTCTTGTTCGCCTTCACGGCGTCGGCCTGCTCCTTGGCGGGCACGATCGTGAACACGACGTCCTCGCCGGGCTTGTGCTTGGTGACCAGTTTCGCGACGTCGTCGGGCTGCTTCACCGTCGTACCGTCGACGGCCTTGATCACGTCACCGGCGTGCAGCTTGTTCTCGGCCGGGGTGCCCTTGACGACCGTCGAGACGATCACCCAGGACTTCACCGGGACGCCCAGCTGGTCCAGGGCGGCGACCTTGGCGCTCTCCTGGGACTGGCTGAACTCCTCGGCGTTCTCCTGGGTCGACTGCTGCTCCGTCTTGCCGTCGGGGTACAGCGTGTCGTGCGGGACGATCTTGTCGTCGTGGGCGAGCCAGCCGTACATGGCCTCGATGAGGTTCATGTTGTAGTCGGCGCTGGTGACCCGAACCGTCGTCATGTTCAGGTGACCGGTCGTCGGGTAGGTCTTGCGCCCGGTGATCTGCAGCACCGGCTCGCCGTCGTGGTCCCCGAGTGTGTTCACCGTCGGACCCGGCGACATCTCCGCATACGGGACGTTGATGAGGACTCCCGCGCACAGGAGCGCGATCAGCATCAGGGTGGAGGCGAGCATCGTCGCGGTGCGGCGTGGCATGGCACGACAGTACGGGACGCGTCTGTCAGCGCACCGTCAGGGCCGCTCTCCGTCCGCGCTTCCGTTCATGTGCCCGAGTGGGACTTCTCCATGGCCTCACGGAAGCGGGCGTAGCCGTCCAGTTCCGGGCCGTCGCTGCGTACCTTGCGGGTTCTGTTGGCCCAACTGCCCCACAGGCCGGCACCTATCGCGGCCACCAGCGGAATCAACAACCAGGCGAGTGCCGCCATGCCGACCTCCCAACCCCGGATGAGTGAACTCAACTGACTGATCAGCAGATTAGCCAGCCCCACTGACAACGCTCACGGCAGGGGGCCGGTTACGCAACCGGAGAGCGGCTGAGAAGTCGGTGAGCGTGCGTCAACAGGCGCCGACCCACTCCTCGGTGCCGTCGGAGAACTTCTGGTGCTTCCAGATCGGCACCTCGTGCTTGAGGTCGTCGATCAGCTTCCGGCATGCCTCGAAGGCCTCGCCCCGGTGCGGACACGACACGGCGACGACGACCGCCAGGTCCCCGATCCGCAGATCCCCCACCCGGTGGACGGCGGCCAGCGCCCGCACCGGGTAGTCCGCGACGACCTTCTCGGCGACGCGGCGCATCTCGGCCTCGGCACTGGGGTGGCAGGAGTACCCCAGCTCGTCGACATCGGCTCCGCCGTCGTGGTTGCGCACGGTCCCGACGAAGAGGGCCGTCCCACCGGCCGCGTCGTCCCCGACGGCCTTGAAGACCTCGTCCACGGAGAGCGGCGTGTCCCGGATCCCGATCAGCTTGACGGGATCCTGCGCGGCCTGCTCACCGGGGTGGTCGATCGTGGGTGCCATGCCTCCATCGTGCCGCACCTCGCCGACAGCGAGGAATAGCACGTTCACCAGGCACGCGCGTGTGCCTGTTTGGAGCGTCCTACAGGAGCAGGCGTTTTACCCGGCTCGCGCTGCTCAGATCCGTCGCCGGGCCTTGCGCGCCCGTCGTACGACCGCCGCCGCGCCCAGCAGCGCGACCGTCGCGCCCGCGGCACCGGCCGCCGTCGCGTCCTTGCGGCCGAGCCGTCGCCCGACGACCGTGTGCCGCCCGGCGACCTCCTCGAGGAGCTCGGCGAGGACCTCCTCGTTGGTCCACTGCGGCCGCCAGCCCGCGTCGTGCAGCCGGCTGCCACTGACCACCCAGGGGTACATCGTGTAGGCGAGGTCGCCGGCCGGGGACGGGGTGAGCCCGATCCGGTGCAGCCGGGCGGCGGCGCCGAGCGCGACGGCGGACGGCAGCTCCATGCGCCGGATGCCGCTGAGCTCCTCGACCTCCTCCTGCTCGAGCCAGCCGTCGCAGCCGACGGCGAGTTCCCCGTCGACCTTCTCCAGGACGGCATACTCCAGGGCGCTGCACAGATCCTCGACATGGCAGAACTGCCAGGCGGGCCGCGACCCGGCCACCACGAGCAGGCGAGGTGACTCGAAGTACCTGGTCAGCGCGGTGTCGGTGCCGCCGACGAGCACTCCGGGGCGGACGACGGTCACATTGAGCCCGGGGTGCGCCCGGGGCGCGCGCCGTGCGAGGCGCTCGACCTCCAGGAGGTCGCCGACCCCGGTGGCCTCCGCGGTGGCGCGCAGTTCGGCGTCCTCCGAGAGCGGCAGTTCGTTGTCGGGCAGCGCTCCGTAGACCATCGCCGAGGTGCAGAGCACGACCCGGTGGACACCGGCCGCCGCGGCGGCGGTCAGCACGGTCTGCGTCCCCCGCACGTTGTACGCCGAACGGGCGGCCGGGTCGGTCTCCAGATCGAGGTCCAGCGCCAGATGGACGACGACGTCGGCGCCGCGCAGCTTCTCCGCGATGGCCGGATCCCGCACGTCGAGGATGTGCCACTGGGCCGCCGCGCACTCCCCGCGCCGCTCGTCGATGGCGATGACCTGCTTGATCTCCTCGGACGCGGCGAGCCGCTCGGTCAGCAGCGCCCCGACTCCGGACGCGGCGCCGGTGACCGCGACGACGGGCCCGCGCACGGCGGGACTGGTTGAGTGGTTTCGCGCTGCGCGAACCTGCGGATCTGGGGAACTCACCGGGCGTCTCCAGCGGTTGTCTTCAGTACGGACGCGCGTGACGCGTCCGGACCAGGTGGCATCCATCCTGCCGCAGGCCAGGTCTCGGCGAAGCACCGAGGCCCGATCGGCCCGCGGTGTCTACGCTGGGTGGTGTTGAAGGGCAGTCGTGCCGTCGGAGAGAACCGGCGGCCTTAACAGCCGAGGAATCCCGTGAGTGACACCCCATTCGGATTCGGCCTTCCGCCGGAGGAGCCGGACGACGGCGACGAGGGCAAGAAGAAGGACCAGGAGAGCGGTGGTGGTCAGGGACCGGCCAACCCGTTCGGTTTTGGCGGGCTGCCCGGCGCCGGTGGCTTTGGCGGCCCCGGCGCGGACAATCCGCTCGCAGCCATGTTCGGCTCCCTGAACCCCACCGACCTGGGCGCCGCGTTCCAGCAGCTCGGCCAGATGCTCTCGTACGAGGGCGGCCCGGTGAACTGGGACATGGCCAAGCAGATCGCCCGTCAGACGGTCTCCCAGGGCACTCAGGACGGCGTCAAGGACGCGAGCGTCGGCCCCGCCGACCGCACCGCCGTCGAGGAGGCCGTCCGCCTCGCCGACCTGTGGCTGGACGACGCGACCTCGCTGCCGTCCGGCGCCGGATCCGCCGTGGCGTGGTCCCGCGCGGAGTGGGTCGAGGCGACCCTGCCCGCGTGGAAGGAGCTCGTGGACCCGGTCGCCGAGCGCGTCGGCGCGGCCATGGGTGATGTCCTGCCGGAGGAGATGCAGGCCATGGCGGGCCCGCTGATCGGCATGATGCGCTCGATGGGCGGCGCCATGTTCGGCACGCAGATCGGGCAGGCCGTGGGCACGCTCGCGGGCGAGGTCGTCGGCTCGACGGACATCGGCCTGCCGCTCGGTCCGGTCGGCAAGGCCGCGCTGCTGCCGCTGAACATCGAGGCGTTCGGCAAGGACCTGGGCGTCCCCCAGGAGGAGGTGCGGCTCTACCTCGCCCTGCGCGAGGCGGCCCACCAGCGCCTGTTCGCGCACGTGCCGTGGCTGCGCGCGCACCTGTACGGCGCGGTCGACGGGTACGCGCGCGGAATCAAGGTCGACACCGCCAAGCTGGAGGACGTGGTCGGCCAGTTCGACCCGCAGAACCCGGAGCAGCTGCAGGACGCCCTCCAGCAGGGCATGTTCCAGCCCGAGGACACACCGGAGCAGAAGGCCGCCCTGGCCCGTCTGGAGACGGCTCTGGCGCTCGTCGAGGGCTGGGTGGACGCGGTGGTCCACGCGGCCGCCAAGCCGCGTCTGACGTCGGCCGACGCGCTCCGCGAGACCCTGCGGCGCCGTCGCGCGACGGGCGGTCCCGCCGAGCAGACGTTCGCCACGCTGATCGGCCTGGAGCTGCGCCCGCGCCGCCTGCGCGACGCCTCCCGCCTGTGGGCCTCGCTCACGGACGCGCGCGGTGTCGACGGCCGGGACGGTCTGTGGGCCCACCCGGACATGCTGCCCACGGCCTCCGACCTGGACGACCCGGACGGCTTCGTGCACCGCGAGCAGCTGGACTTCTCCGAGCTGGACAAGATGCTCGGCGAGGCGGCGAGCGGCTCCGGCGAGAAGCCGAACCTGAAGAAGGACGAGGACTCCAAGGACGACGACACCGAGTGAGCCTGTACGACGACGCGGTCCTCGTACTCAAGAGCTACGAGGACCAGACGGAGCTGCGCCAGGCCTACCTGGACCACCTGGCCGCGCACCCGGACGGCATGTGGAAGTCCTGCCACGCCGGTCACATCACGGCGAGCGCCCTGGTGATCGATCCCGAGCAGGGTCGCGTGCTGCTGACCCTGCACAAGAAGCTGCGGATGTGGCTCCAGATGGGCGGCCACTGCGAGCCGGAGGACACCTCCCTGGAGGCGGCGACCCTGCGCGAGGCCAGGGAGGAGTCCGGCATCACCGGACTCACGCTGCTGCCGGGCGGTCCGGTCCGCCTGGACCTGCACCCGATCCCGGCGCCCTGCCACTTCCACTACGACGTCCAGTACGCGGTCGTGGCGCCCCCGGGTGCCGTGCAGGAGATCAGCGACGAGTCCCTCGACCTGCGCTGGTTCCCCTACGACGAGGTGGCCGCCGTAGCCGACGAGTCGGTGTCGCGGCTGCTGGAGGCGACGCGCGCCAGGCTCTGAACGTGTAAGGGGCGCCCGCACTGGCGGGCGCCCCTTACGTTCGACTACTGGACCTCAGCTCCAGGCGTTGCCCTGGTTCTGGGCGTGTACGCCCTGCTGGCCCATGCCGAACTGCGCGGCGAGGCCCTGGCCGATCGCGGCGTTCTGCGGGGGCAGGAGTTCGCTGGGCTGGACGAGCGCGTAACCGCTGCCCATGAAGCTCAGCTCCCAGCCCTCGCCGGTGTTGCCGCGGCGCCGCCACACCCCGGAGGAGTGCGTCTGGGCCTGCATCTGGACGCGCAGGCCGGTGGACCAGGCGACGATCGCGTCGGCGTCGCAGTTGACGTACTTGTCGGGCGTGACCTGCATCATCAGGGGCGCGCCCGAGGTCATCAGGGCGACCTTGCCGCGGCCGGTGATGTTGAGCTGGTACTTCCCGGAGCCGGAGATGCCGTACTGGCTGTCCACGGCGATGACCTCGTGGTGCAGCGAGGAGTCCATCGCGAGGACGTAGCTGCTGTCGACGGTGAGGCCGTCCTGTTCCACATCCACTACGTGGATGTGCTGGGCGAGGTTGGCGAGGAAGACCGTGCCCTGCCCGTGGCAGCGCATCAGGCTGAGGCCCTCGCCGGTGGCCGCACGCGCGTAGGCCTGCTGGGTGTTCTGGTACTCGGCGTCGAACTCGACGAGCCCCTGGTAGGCGACCATCGTGCCCTTGCGGGCGAGGATGTCGTCGTGGCCCTCCAGGACGATGCGCAGCATCTGCTTGTTCTGGAGGCTGTAGCGGTCCTGGGACTGCGAGTCGTTGAACGCGAAAAGCGGGCTCTGCATGGTGTCGTGTTCCCCCCTCAGCCCCGGAACCGGAGTCGGTCGGTGCTGTCCTCGCTGGGCTGGACGACGACGATGCCCGTCCCGGAGAAGGCCATCTGGTAGGCCTCGCCGCTGCCGCGGCCGATCAGCGACTGCGCCTTGAAGCTGCGCTTGCCCTTCACCTTGAGGTTCGGGGACCAGGCGACGAGCGCGTCCGGGTCGACGTACGTCTCGTCATCGCCGCCGCCGCAGTCCACGACGATCGGCTTGCCGCGGGAGGTCAGCGCGACCCAGCCCTGACCGCTGATCTTGGTGTTCCACAGGCCCTGTCCGGCGAACTTCGCCAGCCCCTTGACCCGCTCCACACCCCAGGTGAGAGAGGTGTCGAAGGCGAGCAGGTTGGTGGCGTTGACGGAGATCCCGTCGCCGTTGAGGTTGATCACGACGACGTCGGCGCCGTAGTCGGCGAGGTAGAGCAGTCCGTCTCCGGAGCACTTCATCAGGGGCGCGCCCTCGCCGGTCATCCAGTCGCGCGCGATCTGGCGCACGGCCGGCGGGTTGGGCTCGTACTGGATGAAGCCCTCGTAGGCGATCATCGAGCCCACGCGCGCGAAGAGGTCGCTTCCGGTCTGCATGGCGACCTTCAGCATGTTGTTGCCGTGGTTCTCCATGCGGGCGGTGACGGGTGCGGGGGCGTAGCCCGCGAGCGGCTGGTTCATGACGGGCTCCCTCAGACCTCGTACGGCTGGACGACGACGAAATTGCCGGGGGCGGCCCGGAACTGCAGGTTGACGCTCTCCCCGGTGTCTCCGGGGTACGCGTTGCGGCGCATCCGGACCTGGCTGGAGACGATCACCTGGGCGGCGGCGGACCAGGCGACGACCGCGTTGCAGTCGGCGAACGTGGTCGGCGTGACCGGCAGGACGACGGGCTCGCCGTGGGTCTTCACGACGATGGTGCCGGTCCCCTGGAACTGCATCGTGAACAGCGCGCCCCCGGGGATGCCGTGTCCCTCGATGCGTCTGACCTCGTGCTGGAGGCTCTCGTCGAAGGCGAGGACGTTCTCGGCGGAGACGCAGATCGCGTCCCCCTGGAGCTCGACGGGGTGCAGGTTGGTGGAGTTCTCGGCGAGGAACACCTGGCCCTGGCCGGTGCAGCGCATCAGCTGCATCTCCTGGCCGGTCGCGTTGCCCACGAGTCGCCCGGCGAACCCGGCGCCCTTGTAGCCGAAGTCGACCTTGCCCTGGTAGAGCACCATGCTGCCCTGGCGGGCGAGCACGGGCTGGCCGCCGATGCCGAGGTCGACGCGGATCAGCTTCTTGTTCTGCTGCGTCCAGCGCTGCCCGGTGGGCGTCTCCTTGAACTTCTCCAGCGCGGCCGACACGCCGGCGCCCTGGGGAGCGCCCTGGGGCACTCCGTAGCCGGCCGCTTGCCCCGGGACCTGCCCGAACGCGGGCGGCTGCTGGCCGTAGCCGGGAGGCGCGGGCGGCTGACCGTAGCCCGGGGGCGGGGTCGGCTGGCCGTAGCCGGGCGGCGGGCCCGGCGCGTGCGGAGCCTGGGGCTGCGCGTAACCGGGCGGCGGAGGCGGGCTCTGGCCGGGGGCCTGCTGTCCGTACGGCGGCTGCGGCTGGCCG
>NZ_JAENRY010000243.1 GCF_016612545.1 Streptomyces sp. MBT65
CCCCAGCAACTCCCGCCCGACCAACGGCTTCCCGCCCACCTTGGCCGTCTTGGGGCGGGGTACCAGCACCTGGTGGGCGGCCGGCTTGATGACCGTGCCGGGGTAGAGGCGCTTGAGGCGCAGTTCCTGGGACTCGCGCAACTCCACCGGGGCGAAGCGGATGTTGGTGCCCTGGAGGACGATGTCGCCGACGCCGCACGCGCGGGCGAGCATGCGCAGGCCGGCCACCAGCAGCAGGTTCTCCACCGGCTCGGGCAACTTGCCGTAGCGGTCGACGAGTTCCTCGCGTACGGCCTTGATGTCCTCCTCCGTGTTGGCGGCGGCGATGGACCGGTAGGCGGAGAGGCGCAGGCGCTCGCCGGGGGCGTAGTCGTGCGGGACGTGCGCGTCGACCGGGAGCTCGATCTTGACCTCCAGGGGCGGCTCCTCCTCGACACCGCCCTCCAGGGAGGCCCGGTAGTCCGCGACGGCCTCGCCGACCATGCGGACGTACAGGTCGAAGCCGACGCCCGCGATGTGGCCGGACTGTTCGCCGCCCAGGAGGTTTCCGGCTCCGCGGATCTCCAGGTCCTTCATCGCCACGTACATGCCCGCGCCCATCTCCGTGTGCTGGGCGATCGTCGCGAGGCGCTCGTGGGCCGTCTCCGTCAGGGGCTTCTCCGGGGGGTAGAGGAAGTACGCGTAGCCGCGCTCGCGGCCACGGCCCACCCGGCCCCTGAGCTGGTGGAGTTGGGACAGACCGAAGTTGTCACCGCGCTCCACGATCAGCGTGTTCGCGTTGGAGATGTCGATGCCCGACTCGACGATCGTCGTCGACACCAGGACGTCGAACTTCTTCTCCCAGAAGTCGACGACCACCTGTTCCAGGGCCTGTTCCGTCATCTGGCCGTGGGCGATGGCGATCCGTGCCTCCGGGACGATCTCGCGCAGCCTCGCCGCCGCGCGGTCAATCGATTCGACCCGGTTGTGGATGTAGAAGACCTGGCCCTCGCGCAGGAGTTCACGGCGGATCGCGGCGCCGATCTGCTTCTCCTCGTAGGGGCCGACGAACGTCAGCACCGGGTGACGCTCCTCCGGAGGAGTCGTGATCGTGGACATCTCGCGGATGCCCGTCACCGCCATCTCCAGGGTCCTGGGGATCGGAGTCGCCGACATCGTCAGCACGTCGACATTCGCGCGCAGCTTCTTCAGCTGCTCCTTGTGCTCGACACCGAAGCGCTGCTCCTCGTCGACGATGACCAGGCCGAGGTCCTTGAACTTGGTCTCGGAGGAGAACAGGCGGTGGGTGCCGATGACGAGGTCCACGGAGCCCTCGCGCAGACCCTCCAGGGTCGCCTTCGCCTCGGTGTCGGTCTGGAAGCGGCTCAACGCCCTTACGTTGACCGGGAATTGCGAGTACCGCTCGGTGAACGTCCCGAAGTGCTGCTGCACGAGCAGCGTCGTCGGCACGAGGACGGCGACCTGCTTGCCGTCCTGGACTGCCTTGAAGGCGGCCCGGACCGCGATCTCGGTCTTGCCGTAGCCGACGTCGCCGCAGACCAGCCGGTCCATCGGGACCGACTTCTCCATGTCGTCCTTGACCTCGGCGATCGTGGTCAACTGGTCCGGCGTCTCGGCGTACGGGAAGGCGTCCTCCAGCTCTCGCTGCCAGGGCGTGTCCGCGCCGAACGCGTACCCCGGGGCCGCCATCCGGGCCGAGTACAGCTTGATGAGGTCGGCCGCGATCTCCTTGACGGCCTTCTTGGCGCGCGCCTTGGTCTTCGTCCAGTCCGCGCCGCCGAGGCGGTGCATGGTCGGGGCCTCACCACCGACGTACTTGGTGATCTGCTCCAACTGGTCGGTGGGGATGTACAGCCGGTCGCCGGGCTGCCCGCGCTTGGCGGGCGCGTACTCCACGACCAGGTACTCGCGCGTGGCGGTCTGCACCGTGCGCTGCACCATCTCGATGTAGCGGCCCACCCCGTGCTGCTCGTGGACGATGTAGTCGCCCGCCTCCAGGGTGAGCGGGTCGATGGTCTTGCGGCGGCGGGCCGGCATCCGGACGCCGTCCTTGCCGGCGGCCTTCTGCCCGGAGAGGTCGGTCTCGGTGAGAACGGCCAGCTTGAGCGCCGTGTCGACGAACCCGTAGTCGATCGATCCGGTCGCGACGTGCACCACGGAGGGGGCGATTTCCCCGAGTTCCGTCTCCAGGCGGGCCGCCACGCCCTCGGTGCCGAGGACCTCGACCGTGCGGGCGGCGGGGCCGTGGGCCTCGGTCACGAAGACCGTGCGCCAACCGTCCGCGAGCCAGCCCTTGGTGTCGGCGAGGGCCTTCGCGGTGTCGCCGCGGTAGGTCTCCGGGGCGTGCATACCGAGCTTCAGGGTGTCCCCCGCCGCGTCGGCGGCAAATGTCTCCGTCAGCTCTTCGTCGGCGGCGAACGGCGACACCGACCACCACATCATGTCCAGCTCGCGCGCCCGGTCCCGTACGTCCGCGATGGCCCACAAGGAGGCCGCGCCGACGTCGATGGGCGCCTCGCCGCCGCCCGCGGTGGCCGCCCAGGAGGCCTGGAGGAACTCCTGCGAGGTGGCCACGAGATCGGACGCACGCGTGCGTACCCGCTCCGGATCGCATACGACGGTCATCGCGCCCTTCGGCAGCACGTCGAGCAGCAGCTCCATGTCGTCGACGAGCACCGGCGCCAGCGACTCCATGCCCTCCACGGCGATGCCCTCGGCGATCTTGCCGAGCAGCTCGCCCAGTTCGGGGTGCTGTTCGGCGAGGGCACGCGCACGCGTGCGGACGTCTTCCGTCAACAGGAGTTCACGGCAGGGGGGTGCCCACAGGCCGTGTTCCGCGACCTCCAGGGAGCGCTGGTCGGCGACCTTGAAGTAGCGGATCTCCTCGACGTCGTCGCCCCAGAACTCGATGCGCAGGGGGTGTTCCTCGGTCGGCGGGAACACGTCCAGGATGCCGCCCCGTACGGCGAACTCGCCGCGCTTCTCGACGAGCTCCACGCGCGCGTACGCGGCGGCGCCGAGCGCGTCCACGACCGTGTTCAGGTCGGCGCTCTGGCCCGTCCGCAGGGCGACCGGCTCCAGGTCTCCCAGCCCCTTGACCTGTGGCTGCAGCACGGACCGCACGGGTGCTACGACGACGGAGACCGGGCCCGTCTCCGGGTCGTCCTCCCTGGGGTGGGCGAGGCGGCGCAGGACGGCGAGGCGGCGGCCCACGGTGTCGCTGCGCGGGCTGAGGCGCTCGTGCGGGAGGGTCTCCCAGGAGGGGTAGTCCACGACTCCGTCCGGCGGGAGCAGTGAGCGCAGGGCTGCCGCCAGGTCCTCCGCCTCGCGGCCGGTCGCGGTCACCGCGAGGACGGTACGGCCGGTCTCGCGGGCCAGCGCCGCTACCGCGAAGGGGCGGGTCGCCGGGGGGCCGACCAGGTCGACGTGCATGCGGTTGCCGTCGGCCGCGGCGCGGGTGGCTTCCGCGAGGGCGGGGTCCTTGACTACGGCGTCGAGCAGACCGTGCAGGCTCATGGAGGGGGGCTTCCGTCCGGGTGGTGGGCAACACGAAGGGCCCGACGCGGGTGGTGGGCCGGGGGGTATCCAGCGTACGTCGGTGCGGTGGCTGGCGCCGGGGCTGTGGATAACCCCGCTTTCCCGGCACCCTGCGCTGGTGTTGACGTACCAGGGGGCTCCGCCCCCTGCACCCCCGGGCCTTTGCCCGCCCACCACCCGACTCGGTCCGCCGCAAAGTGACCCCTCAAAAACAAAAACAGCCCCTCAGGGACACCGGGGACAACGGGGACAACGGGGACAACAAACGAACCCGGCGCCAAGAAGTCCCCCGTGACTTCTCGGCGCCGGGCTCCCCCGTGGGCGGTGGCTATTCCGTGGCGATCGCGTTGAGGACGTTCATCCGGCCCGCCCGGAACGCCGGGATCAGCGCGGCGAAGAGGCCCACGAACGCCGACCCCACGAAGACCGCGACGATCGTGCCCCAGGGGATCTCCAGGACCTTCAGCCCCTCCAGGGCGAGCAGCTGCTGAGCCGTGGCTCCCCAGCCCATCCCCAGGCCGAGGCCGAGCAGCGCTCCGAAGAGGGCGATCACGACCGACTCCATGCGGATCATCCGGCGGAGCTGGCGGCGGGACATGCCGATCGCCCGCATCAGACCGATCTCCCTGGTGCGCTCGACGACCGACAGGGCCAGCGTGTTCACCACACCCAGGACCGCCACGATGATCGCGAGGGCGAGAAGGCCGTAGACCATGTTCAGGAGCTGGCCGATCTGGTCCTTCAGTTCCTGCTTGTAGTCGGTCTGGTCGCGCACCTGGTACTGCGGGTACGGCTCCATGGCCTTCTTCAGGGCCGCGTACGCCTGTTTCTCCTGGCCGTCCTTGGCCTTGGCGAACATGATCTCGTTCGGCGGGACCTTGTTGGCGGGGAGGTACTTCTGCATCGTCGCGATGCTGGTGTACCGCGCCCCCTGGTCGATGGCCACGTCGTCGTCCGTGATGGCCGCGACCTTCAGCTTCGCCGTCGAGCCGCCCTTGAAGGCGACGCCGATCGTGTCGCCGACGTGGACGCCGTGCTTCTTGGCGTACTTGGAGCCGACCGACATCGCGTTGGTGCCGTAGGCGGCGGACAGTTCACCGGCCGTGGTGGCGCGGCGCAGGTCCTGGGCGTAGGACGGGTCGGCGGCGGTGATGCCGTCGGTGTCCTTCTGGCCGTCCGGTGAGGTCAGCGTGGCTTCGAGGTCCTTGTAGCGGGTGACGTGGACGAGGTCGGGCGACCGCTCCATCGCCTTCTCCGCCTGCGGGACGATCCGCTGGTTGCCCTGGACGATGAAGTCGGCGCCGACGGACTTGTCCAGCTCGCTGGTCGCCGAGGCGACCATCGAGGAGCCGACCACCGACAGACAGGCGACCAGCGCGAGACCGATCATCAGGGCCGCACCCGTGGCACCCGTACGCCTGGGGTTGCGGAGCGCGTTGCGTTCCGCCAGGCGTCCCACCGGACCGAAGGCCCGCAGGAGTACGACACTGATGACCCGGACGACCCCGTTGGCCAGCAGCGGGCCGATGATGACGAAGCCGACCAGCGAGAGCACGACACCCGCGCCCAGGACCAGCGAACCGTCCGTCGCTTTCTTGGCCGTGGCCGCCGCGAACAGAGCGGCACCGCCCGCCCCCGTCAGCACCAGGCCGATCAGACCCCGTACCCAGCCCGCCTTGCCGTCGGCCGGTGTGCCGGCGTCGCGCAGTGCGGCCATCGGGGAGACCTTGCCAGCCCGGCGGGCCGGGAGGTAGGCAGCCAGGACGGTGACGATCACGCCGAGCAGCAGGCCGAGCACCGGAGTCGTCCACTTCACGGTCAGGTCCCGGGTCGACAGGTCCATGCCCGCCGCGCTCATCAGCTTCATCAGGCCCACGGCGATCCCGACACCGGCGCCGACACCGAGGATCGAGCCGACGATCCCGAGCAGGGTCGCCTCGACCAGCACCGAGCGGTTGACCTGACCGCGGGACGAACCGACCGCCCTCATCAGGCCGATCTCACGGGTCCGCTGGGCGACCAGCATCGAGAAGGTGTTGATGATCAGGAAGATGCCCACCAGGAACGCGATCCCGGCGAAGCCGAGCATGGCGTACTTGATGACGTTCATGAACTGGCCGACGCCCTGACGGTTCTCGTCGGCGTTCTCCTTGGCCGTCTGGATCTTGTACGTCCCCGTCGAGGCGAGGGTCTGTGCCACGTTCTGCTTGAGCTGCGTGTCCGTCACACCGCTCGCGGCGGTGACGCCGAGCTGGGTGAACCGGCCGGTGGCGCCCAGGAGTTCGCGCTGCGCGGTGGCGGTGTCGAAGTAGACGACGGCCGCACCGGGGTTGGTCACCTTGAAGGTGGCGATGCCGACGATCCTCGCGGTGAAGTCACCCTTCTGCGCGATGGTGCGCAGCGAGTCGCCCATCTTGAGGTGGTGCTTGTCGGCGGTGTCGGCGTCGACCATCACCTCGGTCGGGCCGCGCGGGGCGTGTCCGGTGGTGATCTCCATCGAACGCAGGTCGTTCTTCGTCCAGTTGCCCGCGATGGTGGGCGCGCCGGTCGAGGACCCCATGTTCTTGTTGGCGCTGTTCACGACCGTCACGTTCATCGAACTGACGGCGCCTTCAACGGACTTGACGCCCTGGGCCTTCGCCACCTGCGCGACCGTGGAGGCCGGCAGCGACTCGGGCAGTCCGTTCTGCGGGGTGCTGCCGTCGGCCTTGGCCGCCTTCGGCAGGACCGTCACATCGGACGCGGTGGCCGCGAAGAGCTTGTCGAAGGTCGTGTTCATCGTGTCGGTGAACACCAGCGTGCCGCAGACGAACGCCACCGACAGCAGCACGGCTATCGCCGAGAGCGCCATCCGCCCTTTGTGGGCGAAGAAGTTGCGCCTCGATGTCTTCATGACAGTCATGACGTACGCCCCCGCGCGTCGAAGTCCTTCATGCGGTCGAGGACGGCGTCGGCGGTCGGCTTGAACATCTCGTCGACGATCCGGCCGTCCGCGAGATACAGCACGCGGTCCGCGTACGACGCGGCCACCGGGTCGTGCGTGACCATCACGATGGTCTGGCCCAGCTCGTCCACGGACCGGCGCAGGAAGCCCAACACCTCTGCTCCCGCACGGGAGTCGAGGTTTCCGGTCGGCTCGTCACCGAAGATGATCTCGGGGCGGGCCGCCAACGCCCGTGCCACGGCGACGCGTTGCTGCTGGCCGCCGGAGAGCTGGTTGGGCCGGTGCTTGAGCCGGCTGGACAGCCCGACCGTCTCCACGACCTGCGCCAGCCAGCCCTTGTCGGGCTTGCGGCCGGCTATGTCCATGGGGAGGGTGATGTTCTCCAGCGCGTTCAGCGTCGGCAGCAGGTTGTACGCCTGGAAGATGAACCCGATCCGGTCCCGGCGCAGTTGGGTGAGCTTCTTGTCCTTGAGGCCGGTGATCTCGGTCTCGTCGAGGTAGATCTGCCCGGACGTCACGGTGTCGAGCCCGGCGAGGCAGTGCATGAGCGTGGACTTGCCGGACCCCGAGGGGCCCATGATCGCGGTGAACTGGCCGCGGGCGATGTCCACGTCGACATGGTCGAGGGCCACGACGCGGGTCTCCCCGGCCCCGTACGCCTTGACGACCTGCCGCGCTCGCGCGGCAACGGCCGTACGCCCTCCAGTGCCCCCGTGCCTGGGAATGGTCACAGCCGATGTCACGGTATGTCTCCTAAGTCGGTCGGCAGACGAGCGTGCCGGTGCCCGGTCGATGCGGTTCAGGTGGTTACGACGATGAGTCTGGCGGCGGGAGGGGGTCCGGCGCGCTGGTGCTCAGCGCAGTCTTTCCCGGGGGAAAACCCCACCCTCTGCGGTTCGGCCTGCCGCCCCCCAGCGGCATAAAGCCAGGTTAAGGACGACCCCGGGCCCGTCTCCTCCTCCGCCGGTACGAACCCGCCCCGGGTCGCACTAAGGAGGCACCCCTAGGGGCTCTCCACCGCCGGGTGGAGTCGATCTCGGGGTTCGGTCCACCCACCGGCCCGACGAGGTTCCGCCCTGCCGCGACGTGAGGGTCAAGTGGGAAGCTGGTGCGCGGCAGATAGATGCAAGGGGAAAGGAATCCTGTGGACCCGGGGGACAGGAACAGCGACAGGGACAGCGACACCGAGATACGAACCGGGGCGGCCGAGCAGCCCACGCCGGCGCCTCCCGAGCAAGCCACGCCGGCCCCTCCCGACCGGCGCCGCAAAGCCGTCGTCGCGGCCCTCATGCTCGCGATGGCGCTGGCCGCCCTCGACTCCACCATCGTCTCCACGGCCGTACCGCAGATCGTCGGCGACCTCGGCGGCTTCTCCGTCTTCTCCTGGCTGTTCTCCGGCTATCTGCTGGCGGTGACGGTCACGCTCCCCGTCTACGGCAAGCTCTCCGACACCTTCGGCCGCAAGCCGGTGCTGATCACGGGCGCCGCGGTGTTCCTCGCCGGTTCGCTGCTGTGCTCGGTGGCCTGGAGCATGGGCGCGCTGATCGCGTTCCGGGTTGTACAGGGCCTGGGCGGCGGGGCGTTGCAGGGCACAGTCCAGACCCTGGCCGCCGACCTGTACCCGCTCAGCGAACGCCCCAAGATCCAGTCGAAGTTGTCCACCGTGTGGGCGGTGTCGGCCGTCGCGGGCCCCGGAGTGGGCGGACTGCTCGCCGCGTACGCCGGCTGGCGCTGGATCTTCCTCGTCAACCTCCCTGTCGGGGCGGTGGCGTTGTGGCTGATCGTCCACCACCTGCACGAACCGGAGCGCGCCCGCGCCGCCCGTCCCCGCGTCGACTGGGCGGGCGCGCTGGGCGTGTTCGCGTGCGGAGGCGTCCTGATCACGGCACTCGTGCAGGGCGGGGTGGCCTGGGACTGGCTCTCGGCGCCCTCAATTGCCTTGTTCGGTACGGGACTTGCGCTGGTCGGGGTCGTCGTGGCGATCGAACGCCGGGCGGCCGAGCCGATCATCCCGGGGTGGGTGTGGCGGCGCCGTACGATCGCGGCCGTCAACCTGGCCCTGGGCGCACTCGGGTTGCTGATGGTGGCGCCGAGCGTGTTCCTGCCGACGTACGCGCAGTCGGTGCTCGGTCTGGCGCCGGTGGCGGCCGGATTCGTGCTGTCCGTCTGGACGTTGACCTGGCCGGTGTCGGCCGCGCTGAGCCAGCACGTGTACCGGCGGATCGGTTTCCGCAACACGGCGATGCTGGGGATCGGGGCGGCGACGCTGATCCTGTTCGCGTTCCCGTTCCTGCCGTATCCGGGCGCGGCCTGGCAGCCGATGCTCCTGATGCTGCTGCTCGGCGCGGCCCTCGGGCTCTTCCAACTCCCGCTGATCGTCGGGGTGCAGTCGACCGTGGGGTGGGAGGAGCGTGGGGTGACGACCGCGTCCGTCCTGTTCTGCCGGCAGACCGGCCAGACCATCGGCGCGTCCGTGTTCGGGGCCGTCGCCAACGGGGTGCTCGCGTCCCGGCTGGGCGGCGCGAGCGATCTCGACTCGGTGACACGGGGGTTGGACGGAGGCGCGGTCCCTGAGGCGACCCGGCGGGCGATCGCGGACGCGGTGCACGCGGTGTACATCGGCGCCGGGTGCGCCGCCGCCGTCGCCTTCCTGGTGCTGCTGTTCCTGGCGCCGCGACGCTTCCCGGTCCTCAAGGAGCGGTGAGGAGCCGGGGAGTTCAGGAGACGGTGGCGGCGGGCGGGGTCCAACGGCGGTTGCGGGACACGGCGTTGGAGACTCCGTAGTCCTTCTTGAGCTGTTCCGGGATCGCGTAGTGCATGACGCGGCCGCGGGTCAGGGAGGACAGTTCCAGGACGCTGGTGAGGTGGCCGAGGCGGTCCAACGCCCAGGCGCCGAGCGGGGAGTGGTCCTCGATGCTCTCCAGGACGCCGAGGAGGTGGGGCACGGACCTGACGACGGTGTCCCACGGGGTGCGCGGCACCTGGAGCCAGTCGGCGCAGGTGTCGCCGACGAGATGGCGGATGAGGGCGGAGACGACCGGGTCGAAGAAGGTGCCGGGGACGACCTCCTCGTAGAGGTCGATGAGCTGGCGGGTCAGCTGCGCGCCCTCCTCGGACGGTCCCATGTGCCGGACCATGTAGAGGTCGAGGAACTGGCGTGCTTCCTCAAGGGACTTGGGGACGGCTTCCTGGTCGACGCCGAGCATCGCGCCGACCACCCGCCAGGCGTAGTAGTAGGCCTCCGCGCCCTCCGTCGACATGTGGATGCCGAGCCGGTGCAGACTGTCCAGCACGAGCAGGGAGAAGAACATCTGCCCGCCGATCATGTCCTCCTGGCAGATCGGCGTCCCCAACGCGCCGGTGTCCCAACGGTTCTCGCGGACGAGGTGGTGGCGGATGGAGGCGTGCAGGAGGCGGACCTTCTGCACGGCGGGGACGAAGCGGCCGCCGGCCTCGAAGGCGTCGGGCCGCATCAGGTAGACGGTGAACTGCCCTGTCTCCGCCATGCGTTTGGAGGGGTACTTCAGTCCGTGGGTGGCCGACAGGAGCTTCGCCACGGTCGGGACGACGTAGCAGGCGGGCATGGCGGCGAAGGACAGCGCGGTCGAGATGTGCACGTTGTTGTCGATGAAGAACAGCCGGGCCTTCTCCATCTCGTCCCAGTCGACCCAACTCGGCGGCACGCTCGTCGCGTTGAGGTACTCGCGGGCCACGTCGGGCAGGCCGTCCGGCAGCGGGGCGCCCGCCACGGAGACGTAGCGCATGAGGGTGTTGAACGTGCCGACCTCCCCGCGCTCGAACAGGGCGGCGACGGTGGCGTCGGCGAGTTCGTCACCGGCCGCGCGCAGGCCGTCCATCGAGGTCTCGGTGTAAGTCACGGATCACTCCCGGGAGTTCAGGGGTCACGGGTCAGGAGAGGCGGACCGTCGCCGAGTGCGCCAGTTCGGTCAGCGCGGCCTCGGCGGGGGCGGGGACGTTCAGGTCGTGGAGGGCGTCGAGCGCTTCCTCGACCCGGGCGGTGATCATGCCCTCGACCCGCTCGGGCGCCTTCAGCCGGCGCATGGTCTCGCGCACCGTGCGCAACCCCGCGTCGTCCAGGCCCCGTTGGCCCAGCAGCGCGCGGAGCCGCTCCCGGTCCTCGGTGCCGGCGCTGCGCCAGGTCTCCGCCAGCAGGGCCGTGGGACGGTGGCCGCGCACGTCGTCGGCGTTGGCCTTTCCGGTGTGTTCCGGGTCGCCGAACAGGCCGAGGACGTCGTCCCGCAACTGGAAGGCCTCGCCCAGCGGCAGCCCGTACGCCGAGTAGCCCTCCCGCAGCCGGCCGCCGGCGCCGGCCAGCGCGCCGCCGATCAACAGGGGCTGTTCCACGGTGTACTTGGCGGTCTTGTACCGGATCACCTTCAGCGACGCGGCGGTGTCCGGCTCGGCGCCGGTGCGCAGGATCTCCAGGCACTCCCCCGCGATCAACTCCCTTGCCAGCACGGCCCACAGCGGACGGGCCCGGGCGAGATACGCGGCAGGCAGCCCGCTGGTGGCGAACAACTCCCCCGCCATGCCCATCAACAGGTCACCCACCAGCAGGGCGAGGGACCTGGCGGCCGCGACGGCGCGCGGGCGGCGGCGTACGGCGCCGCGCAGCGCGATGTGGGCGGTGGGGCGGCCGTGCCGCAGCGGGCTGTCGTCGATGAGGTCGTCGTGCACGACCGCGGCGGCGTGCACGAGTTCCATCGAGGCCGCCGCCCGCACCAGCGCGTCGCTGTCGGGCTGCCCGACCGCGCGCCAGCCCCAGTAACAGAAGGCCGCCCGCAGCCTTTTGCCGTCCGTGACCGCCGCTTGGAGTTGCCCGGCGACCGGGTCGAGCGCCGGGTCGATCTCCGCGAACCGCTCGGCCTCCTCGGCCACGAACCGCCGTAGCACCTGGTCGACCCGGCCCTTGAAAGCGGCGGGCTCCCAGCGCTCAGACGCCATCGGCGGCGGCCTGGCGGGCGAGGGCGTGCCGGGCGAGGGTCTCCAGATGGGCCGGGGGCACGGCCGTGTACCGGTCGAGCACCAGACGCCCGCGCGCCGCCAGATCCCGCTCGGCGTCGGCCGCCAGCTCGGCCGCGTCCGAGCGGCGCAGCAGTCCCCGCACCACCCCCAGGGCCGAGCCCACCACCGATCCCGCCGTACTCACCGCCAGTTCGGCCAGCCCGGCCGCCAGCAGTAACGCCCGTTCGTCCAGACCCTCGTGTCGCTCCGCCGCCCGCGTCATGGCACTCCTCACCCCTGGTACGTGCGGGTGACACCGGTCGCCCGCCCTTCTGTCAGGATCGCGACACATCGGGCACACGGGAGGAGAAACTCACGATCGAGTGATCACCTCGCTCGACCGTGCGGCCTGCGCCATCGTGTTCGGAGCCGGCCCCGGACACCCCGTCAGTCCGGACAACATCCGAGGTCAGCGCCCGATGGACGCGGCAAGTGCGCACCGACCGCCCAGTTCGGCGAAAAGCGCCCACATCCCCCAACCGGCGAGTAACATGCGTGACCCGCTCCGCCCAACTCCCTGCGGTCCGCCGCCACGGACCCGAGCCACGCAAGGAGCACGGGATGTCCTACGACCCGTACCCTCCGCATGACGCCTACCGCCCGGATGATGTGCGTTCGTCACCCGAGCCCCACCTGTACGGCCCGTACCGCCAGGCTCCACCCCCGACGCCCCCCACCGTCACCT
>NZ_JAENRY010000244.1 GCF_016612545.1 Streptomyces sp. MBT65
CAACCGGCGGCAGCGGCGACGACGGCGACCGCGGCGACCAGACGGACGGGTACGTACATGGGGCGCACGGGGCCACCTCCGAGGGCGAAAAAAGGAGTCCCCCTCTCAACTCCCGCCGCCCACCGGAAGACACGCGCCGCACCGCCCCACACCGGCATCCGGCCCCGAGACGACCGGTTCCCGACCCGTTCCGACCCCTCACCGACCGAGAATCGCCGTTACGGCATCCGCCGCGGCCCCCGACGCCCGCCGACTCTCCCCCAACTCCCCTTCCCCAGAACCGACTTCGGGCACATACCGGACAAGCCCGGTCCGCCGCCCCGCGCCCACCGCCCCGAACCGGCGTTCGTCCCGGACAATGGACCTGTGCTGGAAATGACACGCGAGGCATTCGAAGAGCTGGTGAGCGAGGCCCTGGACCGGATCCCGCCGGAGCTGACGCGGGTCATGGACAACGTGGCGGTGTTCGTCGAGGACGAACCCGACCCCGCCGACCCCGAACTCCTCGGCCTCTACGAAGGAACACCGCTCACCGAACGCGGCGAGTGGTACGCCGGCGTCCTCCCCGACCGGATCTCGATCTACATGGGCCCGACCCTGCGCTACTGCGCCACCACGGAGGACGTCGTCCACGAGGTCGCCGTCACCGTCGTCCACGAGGTCGCCCACCACTTCGGCATCGACGACGAGCGCCTCCACGAACTCGGCTGGGGCTGAGCGCTCCGCCGGAAGCGCGGTGATGAGGTGCGGTGAGGAGGCCGCGGGCCGGATGCGGCTGGCCGCGCCCACGCGGCGGAGCCGCACATGTCACAGCCCCGCACCCCTTTGGGGCGCGCCTGCCTTGACGGCGTCTACCGGGCGAAGGCCTCGGGGCTGCGGATCGTCGTTCGGCTCCGCCGGGCGGGAGCTGGTCGCGCCCACGCGGCGGAGCCGCATCTGTCACACCCCGCGCGGTGTTGCTACCAGGCGAAGGCCTCCGGCGACGGCCCCGGGCCCGGGAAGATCTCGTCGAGTGAGGTGAGGACTTCCTCGCTCAGTTCCAGTTCCACGGCCCGCAGCGCGGAGTCGAGTTGCTCGGCGGTGCGGGGGCCGACGATCGGGCCGGTGACGCCGGGGCGGGTGAGGAGCCAGGCCAGGGCGGCCTCGCCGGGCTCGATGCCGTGCTTGTCGAGGAGGTCCTCGTAGGCCTGGATCTGGGCGCGTGAGGTCGGGTTGGCGAGGGTGTCCGCGGCCCGGCCGCTCGCCCGGCGTCCGCCCGAGACCTCCTTCTTGATGACCCCGCCGAGGAGCCCGCCCTGGAGCGGGGACCAGGGGATGACCCCGAGGCCGTACTCCTGCGCGGCCGGGATGACCTCCATCTCGGCGCGGCGCTCGGCGAGGTTGTAGAGGCACTGCTCGCTGACCAGGCCGATGGTGCCGCCGCGGCGGGCCGCGATCTCGTTCGCCTGGGCGATCTTGTAACCGGGGAAGTTCGAGGAACCGACGTAGAGGATCTTGCCCTGCTGGATGAGGGTGTCGATCGCCTGCCAGATCTCCTCGAAGGGAGTGGCACGGTCGATGTGGTGGAACTGGTAGACGTCGATGTAGTCCGTCTGGAGCCGCTTGAGGCTGGCGTCCACGGCGCGCCGGATGTTCACGGCGGACAGCTTGTCGTGGTTGGGCCAGGCGTCGCCGTCGGCGGCCATGTTGCCGTAGACCTTGGTGGCGAGGACCGTCTTGTCGCGGTGATCGGGGCTCTTGGCGAACCAGGTGCCGATGATCTCCTCGGTACGGCCCTTGTTCTCACCCCACCCGTACACATTGGCGGTGTCGAAGTAGTTGATACCGGCGTCCAGCGCCGCGTCCATGATCGCGTGACTGTCCGCCTCGTCGGTCAGCGGACCGAAGTTCATCGTCCCGAGGACGAGCCGGCTGACCTTGAGTCCCGTGCGTCCGAGCTGCGTGTACTTCATGAGTACCTAGCCAACGACTTCGAGTGCGCTCTATGCAAGGGGGGTCAGTCGCGGGGGAAGTCGGCAGTGGTGAGGGTGAGGCCGACCACGGTGTCGGTGAGATCCATGTCGTCCCCGAACGCCACCTTCGTCTCGGTCGCGTAGTCGTCGCCCTTGGGGTGGGTGTAGATGTGGCAGCGGCCCTGGTACGGGTCGGCGATGACGTAGACGGGGACCTCGGCGAGGGCGTACGCGGCCTTCTTGGGACCGTAGTCGTTGGCGGCGGTGCCCTTGGAGATGACCTCGGCGACGAACTCGACGTCCTGGTGGCGCCAGCCCCCGCCCTCCGTCTTCTCGGCCCCCTCGGTCATCACCGTCACGTCGGTCGCGAATCCGTTGAGGTGACCCGGGTAGTCGATACGGACGTCGGACTTCACGCGCTTTCGGGGGTACTTGGTCCGTAGCTGCTCGTAGATATCCGCGATGATCTCCCAGTGGGTATCCCGCTGTGGCGACATGAAGACGGTCCCCTCGACGATCTCGACCTTGTATCCCTCGGGGGCGGGCATCTTCTCGATCCGCTCGAACCACTCGTCGAGCGTGATCTCGTCGTCGCTCTTGGCCATCGCGATCCTGTCTTCAAGGACGGTCATCGTGGCGCTCCTCCCCGGCCGCCCTCCACACAAGTGCAGCCGCGCGGTACAACGATACGCACGGTGACCGGGATGCGTGGTGATCACGCCATCGTCACCGTCGTTATCCGGTTGCCGCCCACCACCGCCACCCCCGACCCTGTTCCCCGTGACCCAGCAGACGGACACGGACACGTACTTCATCTGCGCCACCCCCCGAACCGGCAGCTCCCTCCTCCTGGGTCTCCTCGACTCCACCGGGGTCGCCGGACACCCCCAGGCCTACTTCCGGTCGCCGGACGAGGCGGCGTGGGCCGAGCGCTGGGGGCTCAGGCGCGAGGGCCAACACGCCCTGGACTACGGCGACTTCGTGCGGGCCGCGATCGCCGCGGGCCGGACCGGCAACGGCGTCTTCGGAGCCAAACTCATGTGGGGCACGCACGCCGAACTCACAACTCGCCTCGCACGCCTGCACCCTGACCTCGGCGGCGACGAACTACGCCTGCTGGAGCGGGGGTTCGGCACGAGGATCCGGTTCGTGCACCTGTACCGGGACGACACCCTCGCCCAAGCCGTCTCATGGCTGCGCGCCGAGCAGACCGGCGTCTGGTTCATCGGCGGGAAGGGCGAGATCGGCGGAGGCCGGGCCGATCCCGCCGGCGCTCGGCCCTCCTGCGACCCCTCCTACGACCGTGACGCCATCACCCGCATCATCCGCACGGTCGACGAGCACAACGCGGGGTGGGAGCGATGGTTCGAGGCCTACGGCATCGAGCCGTACCGCATCCGCTACGAGGACCTCTCCGCCGACCCGGAAGCCGCCACCCGCCGCGTGCTCGGCCACCTCGGCCTCGCGCTCCCCGCCGGGGTCCGCGTCACCCCCAGTCATCAGCGCCAGGCCGACCGCCTCACCGAGGAGTGGGTCGACCGGTACCGGCTCCCACCCCCTGCCCTGTGATCGTCAGGCGCGGTGGACGAGGAGTCCGAGCTGCCGTCGCTGTCCTCGTCGTACTCCGCGCCGACCTCCCACGCCTGATGCATCGCCCCCGCGAACGCCCCCGCGATCTTGTGCTCGCCGGACGCGTTCGGGTGGGTGCCGTCGTAGGTGTCGTGGGTGACGTCGTACGACTCCGGGAGGGAGGCCAGGAGGAGCGGTGAGCGAGGACTGTCGAGGTCGGCGACCGCCTTCGCCTGGAGTTCGTTGAAGAGGGCGACCTCGGTGGCGAAGGGGGCGTCCGTCCGGGCGCGGACGTTCGGGATCACCGGCAGGAACACCATGCGGACGGACGGCTTCGCGGTGCGGGCCTCCGTCACGAAGGACCGCAGGTTGTCGGCGGTCTGCGTCGCGTTCGTGTAGAAGCCCAGGTCGATCAGGCCGAGGGAGACGAGGAGGACGTCCGCCCGGTGCGCGCGCACCGCCTCGCCGATCAGCGGGGCCATGTGCAGCCACCCCTCGCCCCAGCCGGCGAGGTGGAAGTGCGGGAAGTCCGGGTCGGCGTACTCGTACGACGTGGGCGTGTCCGTCGCCTTGTCGTACAGCGTCTCGCGCGGGCCGACCACGGTGAACGGGCCGCCGTAGGTCGCGCGCAGGTGCTGCCACATCCGGTAACGCCATGTGTGTTCGCCCGCGCTCCCGATCGTCATGGAGTCGCCTACGGGCATGAACCTGAGCATCCGCTCATGATGGACGATCAGCGGCCGATCACCGGAGCCGGGGGGATGTGAGGCCCACCACGCCCGGCCCGCGAGGGCGCTCTCCGTGCCGCACCGCCGGGGATGGCAGGCTGGGGGCATGCGTCGCTTCCTCGCGTTCCTCGGTGCCGGCTTTCTGGCCGGCGCGCTCGCCCTGCCCGCAGCAGCGGCACCCTCCGACGACGGTGCCGGCAAGGGCGACAAGGGGTTCACGATCACCGACTCCCGGATCACCGAGTCCAGCGGGCTCGCCGCCTCGCACCTCCACCCCGGCATCTACTGGACCCACAACGACAGCAACGACGGCCCGTACATCTACGCCGTCGACAGCAGTACGGGGAAGACCGTCGCCACGGTCACCTTCAGCGGGGTGGGCAAGCCGCGCGACGTCGAGGCCATCTCCATCGGGCCGGGCAACGAGATCTACATCGGCGACATCGGCGACAACCTCGACGGGACCTGGCCGTACGTCTGGATCTACAAGCTGCCCGAGCCGAAGGTGCTGAAGAGTCAGACGATCAAGGCCACGCAGTACGTCGTGAAGTACTCGGACGGGGCGCGCAACGCCGAGTCGCTGATCGTGCACCCCAAGACCGGGCGCGTGTACATCATCGACAAGAAGGAGGACGGCGGGCATCTCTTCGAGGGCCCGGCGAAGCTCTCCACCTCCGGCACCAACTACTTCAAGCCCGTCGCCGCCGTCGACCTCTGGGCCACCGACGCCGCCTTCTCGCCCAACGGCCAACAGCTCGCCGTACGGGGCTACTTCGGCGGTGTCTACTACGACTGGAACGGCGGGAGGATCAAGCGCGAGGGGCGCTTGGACGTGCCCTTGCAGGGGCAGGGGGAGTCGGTCAGCTACTCCGCCGACGGGACCAAGCTGATGTACGGCAGTGAGGGCACCGACAGTCCGGTGGAGGCCGAGGACGCGCCCGACGGGGCCACGTCGGGCGCTTCCAAGTCCCCCTCGGGGGGCGGGAGTTCGGCGAGCGGTGACGACGGCGGCGGCACGGGGAGCACGGTGAAGGTGGGTGCCGTCGCCGTCGTGATCGTCTGCGGGGCCCTGATCGGGCTACGGCGCCTCACGCGTCGTAGCTGACGTCCCGGGTGAACTCGCTTGCCCCGCACCGCTGTTGGACGACGACCTCAAGCCCGTCCAGGATGCGGCCGAGCCCGAACTCGAAGTGGTCGAAGAGGGCGGTGAAGGTGTCGGGGGAGAGGGACGCGAGGGTGGGGTAGGCGCCGGTCGCCATGGCCTTCTCCAGCGCCGGGACCTGGGCGCCGTAGAACTCCGCGTCGGTCAGGCCGGTGCTGCGGGCCGCCTCCTCCTGGTGGACCTGGGTGCGGGCCGCGCCGACGACATAGCCGTCGATCATGACGACCGTCGAGACGAGTTCCGGGTCGGTCAGGCCCATCGGGCGGATGCGGGCGAGCAGGCGCTCCAGGGTCGCGAGGGCGCGCGGGCCGAGCAGCGGGCGGGACTGGTTGACGCGCAGCAGCCAGGGGTGGCGGCGGTGGACGGCGAGGGCGTCGCGGGCCGCGGTCTCCAGGGCCGTGCGCCAACTGCCGCCGTCCACCCCGTCGTTGGGGCGGTCCGGGAAGCGGACGCGGTCCAGCATGAGGTCGAGGAGTTCGGCCTTGCCGGGGACGTAGCGGTACAACGACATGGCGCCCGTGCCCAGTTCGGTGGCCACGCGCCGCATGGAGACCGCGTCCAGCCCCTCCTCGTCCGCGATGCGGACGGCCGCGTCCACGACCCGGTCGACGCTCAGACCCGGTTTCGGGCCGCGGCTCGGCCGGGGGCCGGTGTCCCACAGCAGTTCGAGGGTGCGGCCGATGTCCCCACTGCCGCTGGATTCCGTCGAGTTGGCGGGCCTGCTCGTCATGTGGGGGAGTCTAGGTCGCGGGGCGAAAACCGAGTACACCGTACGCGCAATCGGATACGGTGCACGCAGTTCGCGTTGTTTGGAACGCTCGGTACGGGAGGGAGGGGTCCGCGTGAGCGACGGGTACGTCGTGGAGGCCGAGGCGCTGGAGAAGCGCTACGGCGACAAACGCGCCCTCGACGGCTTCGACCTGGCCGTGCGCGAGGGCACCGTGCACGGGCTGCTCGGCCCGAACGGCGCCGGCAAGACCACCGCCGTACGCATCCTCTCCACGCTGGTCCGGCTCGACGGCGGCCGGGCGACCGTCGCCGGTCTGGACGTGGCCCGCCAGCCCCGCCAGGTCCGCACCCGGATCGGGCTCACCGGCCAGTACGCGGCGATCGACGAGATCCTCACCGGCCGGCAGAACCTGGAGATGTTCGGCCGTCTCTTCCATCTCGGCCGTAAGCGGGCCAAGTTGAGGGCGGCCCAACTCCTGCGCCAGTTCGACCTGGAGGCCGCCGCGGACAAGGGCGCGGGCGGCTACAGCGGTGGCATGCGCCGCCGCCTCGACCTCGCGGCCTCGATGATCCTGGCCCCGGCCGTCCTCTTCCTCGACGAACCGACCACCGGCCTGGACCCGCGCAGCCGGGGCGAAGTCTGGGAATCCGTAAGGCAGTTGGTGGCCGACGGCACCACCGTCCTCCTCACCACCCAGTACCTGGAGGAGGCCGACCGGCTGGCCTCCCGCATCACCGTCATCGACCAGGGCCGGGCCATCGCCGACGACACCCTCGACGGCCTCAAGAACCGCGTCGGCGGCGACCGCGTCGAGGTCGTGGTCCGCGAGCCGGCCCATATCCCGTACGCGTTGCAGGCGGTCGCACGGGTCGCCCACGGCGGTCAACCGGAGGCCGACATGGGCGAGTTGAGAGTCCACGCGCCGGTGGTCGACCGGGTGGGCTCCCTCACCGAGGTCGCCCGCTACCTCCAGCACTACGGCATCCCGGTCGAGGACATCGGCCTGCGCCGCCCGAGCCTGGACGACGTGTTCCTCCGGCTGACGGGCCGCCGTACGGAGGAAGAACCGGAACCGGAGCCGAAGTTGGACCCGGAACCGGACCCGGAGACCGAGGGGGCGGCGGCGTGACGACGACATCCGAGGGCACGGGACGGACGTACCGCAGACGCCCCCAACACGGCCGGGTCTTCTGGACGATCGCGGACTGCTGGAACGTGGTCCGCCGGGGCCTGACCCACTACCGGCGCCAACCGGTCAGCATCCTCTGGCAGTTGGGCTTCCCGATCCTGTCCGTGCTGCTGTACGGGTACGTCTTCGGCAAGGCCATGCGGGTTCCGGGCGGCGGCGACTACAAGGCGTTCCTGATGCCGGGCATGTTCGTGATGACGGTCGCCATGGGCTTCGTCTCCACGGCGACGATCTTCGTGAACGACGCGAAGAAGGGCGTCATCGACCGGTTCCGTTCCATGCCGATGGCGCCGTCGGCGGTGGTCGCTGGGCGCGGTGCGACCGATCTCATCGTCGCCTGCGCGGAGTTGGGCATCATGATGGCCACGGCCTACGGCATGGGCTGGCGCCCGGAGTTCGGCTCCGGCCCCTTCCCCGGCTCGGTCCTCGGCTTCGCGAAGGCGGTCGCGCTGCTCCTGGCCCTGCGCTTCGCGCTCATCTGGGTGGGCGTCTGGCTGGGGTTGCTGCTGCCGGGCCCCGAGCAGGTGGGCGGCCTCTTCGCGATCGTCTTCCCGCTGACGATGATCTCCAGCATCTACGTCTCCCCGCAGCAGATGCCCCACTGGCTGGGCCAGGCCGCCCTCTGGAACCCGCTCTCCTCGACGGCCGGCGCCACGCGAGCGCTCTTCGGCGCGCCGACGGGACAGGGGGAGTCCTGGCCGGAACAGCACGCGTTGCTGCTGGCGGGGGCGTGGCCGGCGGCGTTGACGCTGCTGTTCCTGCCGTTGGCGGTACGGAGGTTCCGGAGGCTGAGCCGGTAACCGGTAGCCGGTAGCCGGTAGCCGGTCCAGTTGGTTCCAGTCGCTCGAGTCCGTCCAATGGCTTGACGTGTCCACGTGATGTGGCTTCCATGGGGATGCCGGGTTATGGGAGCGCTCCCATCCGTTCCGGACCCGCGCCTCCCGAGAGGAAGCAGCGAGGTGTCCTCCATGTTCCTGCTCCGCAGACTGAGAAGCTTCCTGTGCGTTGCCGCAGCGGTGCTTCTGCTGCCGTTGGCCGGAGTTCAGACGGCGCGTGCCGCCGACGCGCCCGGCGCCGGTTACTGGCACACCAGCGGCCGGCAGATCCTCGACGCGGCCGGGCAGCCGGTCCGGATCGCCGGCATCAACTGGTTCGGCTTCGAGACCGCCAACTACGTGGTCCACGGCCTCTGGTCACGCGACTACAAGAGCATGATCGACCAGATGAGGTCGCTGGGCTACAACACGATCCGGCTGCCCTACAGCGACGACATCTTCAAGACGTCGACCGTCCCCAACAGCATCGACTTCTCCAGCGGCAAGAACGCCGACCTCCAGGGCCTCAACTCCCTCCAGATCATGGACAGGATCGTGGCCTACGCCGGTCAGGACGGCCTGAAGGTCATCCTCGACCGGCACCGCCCGGACGCGGGCGGGCAGTCGGCTCTCTGGTACACGGCGGCGGTACCGGAGTCGACGTGGATCGCCAACCTCCGCTCGCTGGCCGCCCGTTACGCGGGCCAGTCGACGGTCATCGGCATCGACCTCCACAACGAGCCGCACGATCCCGCGTGTTGGGGCTGCGGGGACGTCTCCGTCGACTGGCGGCTCGCGGCGGAGCGCGCGGGCGACGCGGTGCTGTCGGTCAACCCGGACCTGCTGGTCTTCGTCGAGGGCGTGCAGACGTACGCCGGTGTCTCGGGCTGGTGGGGCGGCAACTTGATGGGCGCGGGCCAGTACCCGGTGGAGCTGAACGTCCCGAACCGGGTCGTGTACTCCGCCCACGACTACGCGACGAGCGTGGCCCAGCAGAGCTGGTTCAGCGACCCGACCTTCCCGGCCAACATGCCCGCGGTGTGGGACAAGTACTGGGGCTACCTCTTCCGGCAGAATCTCGCGCCCGTGTGGGTGGGGGAGTTCGGCACGACGCTGGCGTCGACGGTGGACCAGAAGTGGCTCGCGGCGCTGGTGAGTTACCTCCGCCCGACCTCGACGTACGGCGCCGACAGCTTCTCCTGGACCTTCTGGTCGTGGAATCCCAACTCCGGTGACACAGGCGGAATCCTGAAGGACGACTGGGTGACCGTGGACACGGTGAAGGACGGATATCTGGCCGGTGCGAAGGCACCGCTGTTCCCGAGCACGGGAACGGGCACGGGTGGCGGAACGGGCGGCGGCGGTGGCAGTACCGCGTCCTGCGCGGCGGCCTACACCGTCACCAGCGACTGGGGCAGCGGCTTCAACGCGGCCGTGACGGTGACGAACACGGGGACGTCCGCGCTCAAGTCCTGGCAGGTCAAGTGGACTTGGGGCGGCACCCAGCAGATCACCAACATGTGGAACGCGACGTACACGCAGAGCGGGGCGAGCGTGACCGCGGTGAACGCGGATCACAACGGGAGTGTGGGCGTGGGGGCCTCGGCGAGCTTCGGGTTCGGGGGTGCGCCGGGCGGCGGGGCTGTGCCGAGTCTGACCTGTACGGCGATGTGAGGTCATTCCTCGTCGAAGCACAGGCAGAAGGGATGGCCGGCCGGGTCGAGGAGCACCCGGACGTTCTCCTGCGGCTGGAACTCCGCCACCGTGGCGCCCAGGGCGACCGCCTCGGCGACCGCCGAGTCCAGATCGCCCACCTGGAAGTCGAAGTGCATCATCGGGCGCTGTTCCCCTTCGGCCGGCGGCCACACCGGCGGCCGGTAGCCCTCCGCCCGCTGGAACACGAAGAACGGTCCTTGTGGAGACGCGGCGACGACGGCCGTGCCCGGCTCGTCGTGTTCGAGGCGCCACCCCAGGAGTTCGGCGTAGAACTTCGCCAGGCCCCTGGGGTCCGGTGCCTCGATCGCCGTCCCCCACCACATGCCGCCGGTTCGAGATCTCATGTGCGTAGCCTGCCGGATGAGCTGCCCGGCCCGCCGAACACCACAACGCTCCCGTCGGCGACGTAGGCGCCGGGCTCATGATGGTCGACTCGCGGCTCAAGGCTGTTCACGCCGGGAAGTCCGCGACGGATTCCGAACAGCAGGAGCCGATGGAGCAGAGCTAAGGGGTAGAAGTCCCGGCGCGCTGTAGCTGAGCCGGGTCCGACACCGCGCCGTCCCCGCCGTCCCGCCTCGCCCCCACGCACAACCACACGTAGACCAGGTCCAGCACGCTGCACATGATGCCGAGGCCGAGCAGGAACCCGTCGTGCTGAAGGGCGCCGAAGAGAATCGTGGGCGCGAGCGTGCCGAGCCACTTGGCCACCGCGATCGTCACCGACTGCCCGCGCAGTCCGCGGCGCGCGACGAACATCGCGATGAACAGGGCGGACATCAGCAGGTTCTGGAGGAACGCCGAGTAGCCGGCCCCGTCCTCCGCGCCGAACTTCGCCAGGAACAGCCACTGCACGGCGAACGACATCCCGAACAGCAGCACGCTCAGGCCGGCGAACATCCGTGGCGTGGCAAACGAAGGGAACTCGGCGCGGCCGTACCGGAAGAACGTGTACACGATGACCGCGTCGGCGATGCCCCACACCAGGTTGATGCCGCCCTGGACCGAGGGGTCGAAGGCCAGGTTGTGCACCGCGTACGTCCATTCCCACGCGAAGTTCAGCCCCAGCGCCACGGCCGGCATGGCGTAGGTGCGTTCGCGGAACCCGACGCGGATCGCTTCGATGTACACGATCGTCCAGGCGATGCCGCTCGCGAGGATGAGGGCGATATGCATCTGCGTCTCCTGTCGCGGATCTTCGAGGGGTCGCGCGGACGCCAACAGACACGTTTCGGGGATGTGGGCGATGTCCGTCTTACGTGAGTGTGACGCAGGGACGTGGGGGCGTACCACCTCGTACTCGGCCTGCCGGGGCGGCAGTTGGGGATCAGGGGCACAGCCGGGCCATCCGCGACAGCAAGCCGCACCCGGAAGACGGCATCCCCCTCCTCGCCGTCTCCCGGGAAGCCTGGCGCGCGGCTTCGTCCCGTACCCCTGAACTACCTGCGGGGCAACGACGTGTTGGTGATCGGCAGCTTCTGGACCGCCCCCGCCACGTACAGGTCCGTCGGAGCCGTGCGCAGCGTGAACGTGTCGTCGTAGGACGAGACCCGTACCGACATGACGAAGAAGCCGTCGTCCTCGGCCGTCACCTTCACGTGGTACTCCTGCTCCCAGTACGTCTGGAGGAAGACCTCCGTGCCCTGGGGCTCGACCCCGCTCGGGAGGGTGACCTTGCCCTGGACGGTGAGGATGTCGCCGGCCTTCACCTTCTTCTTGTTGACGGAGTAACTGAGCTTGCTGGTACGGGCTTTGGCGGCCACGGTCGTTTCCGCGAAGTAGCCGTCCTGCGGAGTGTTGAGGTCGCCGTCCTCGTCGTAGAGGGCGGTGATGTGCACGTCGCGCTGGACGTTGAGCAGGCTGCTGCCGGTCGTGTGGTCGATGGCGACGTCGGGGACCGTGAACTTCCCGTTGGCGTCGGTGACCGGCTTGCCCAGGTCGCGCGGCTCGTAGTAGTTGGGGTCGATCGGGTCGCCCCACGGGTTCCAGGTGGTGAACTGGACGACTTCCTGGAGCGTGACGGGGATGTTGGGCGCCGGGGTGCCGTCCGCCTTGGTGACGGTGCCGGTGACGTCGACGTAGCGCTCTTGGTGGTTCGTGGTGGTGGGGTTGGTCGTCACGGTCAGGACGTAGGCGTCGCCGGGCGCGGCGTCCGAGGGGGCCGCGGAGGCGGCCGGTACGGACAGGGCGCCGGCGGCGAGCAGCAGCGCGGCGGTGGCGGCCAGCCGCGTCGGCAGGGACTTCCTGGGCATGGGGGCAACTCCAACTTCGGTCGAAAAGCGCGGAGTTGCGCCGCAGGTGTGCGACGCAACGGGTTCGACCGGTGGGGTGCGGAGGCGGTTGTACCCTGTGCATTCGCTGTTACCCGGCTGTGGTGTGCGGTGGTTTTGTCCGGGTTGCGGGTTCACCTGGACGTCGGCCGCAGGCTGCCCCGCGGTCTTCTACGACGCCGAAGGGCGCCCCGCGGATCACCGTCGCGGGGCGCCCTTCGGCGTCGTAGAACCGTGTGACCGTACGGCGACTACAGCTTCTCGATGACGTAGTCGATGCACTTCGTCAGCGCCTCGACGTCCGCCGGGTCGATCGCCGGGAACATCGCCACGCGGAGCTGGTTGCGGCCGAGCTTGCGGTAGGGCTCGGTGTCGACGATGCCGTTGGCGCGCAGGACCTTGGCGATCGCCGCCGCGTCGATCTCGTCGGCGAAGTCGATCGTGCCGATGACCTGCGAGCGCTTGGTGGGGTCGGACACGAACGGGGTCGCGTACTTCGACTCCTCCGCCCAGCTGTACAGGCGGCTCGACGAGTCCTTCGTGCGGGCCGTCGACCAGGCCAGGCCGCCCTGGCCGTTGATCCACTCGAGCTGCTCGTTGAGGAGGAACAGGGTGGAGAGGGCCGGGGTGTTGTACGTCTGGTTCTTGCGGGAGTTGTCGATCGCCGTGGGGAGCGAGAAGAACTCGGGGACGTGGCGGCCGGACGCGTGGATACGCTCCGCGCGCTCGATCGCGGCCGGGGAGAACACGCCGATCCACAGGCCGCCGTCGGAGGCGAAGGACTTCTGCGGGGCGAAGTAGTAGACGTCCGTCTCGGCGATGTCCACCGGGAGGCCGCCCGCGCCCGAGGTGGCGTCCACGAGGACCAGCGCGCCCTCGTCGGCGCCCGCCACACGCTTGATGGGAGCGGCCACACCCGTCGACGTCTCGTTGTGCGTGTACGCGTACACGTCCACGCCCGCCTCGGCGGCCGGCTCCGGGTGCGTGCCGGGGTCGGACGAGATGACCGTCGGCTCAGCCAGCCACGGCGCGAGCTTGGCCGCCTTGGCGAACTTCGAGCTGAACTCGCCGAAGGTCAGGTGCTGCGACTTGTTCTCGATCAGCCCGTGGGTCGCGACGTCCCAGAAGGCCGTCGAACCGCCGTTGCCGAGGACGACCTCGTAGCCCTCGGGGAGCGAGAACAGCGCGGAGACGCCCTCGCGCACCTTGCCGACCAGGTTCTTGACCGGGGCCTGGCGGTGGGACGTGCCCAGCAGAGACGTACCGGTGGCGGCCAGCGCGTCCAGCGCTTCCGTCCGCACCTTGGAGGGGCCAGCGCCGAAACGTCCGTCGGCGGGCTTGATGTCAGCGGGAATCTGGATATCAGCCACGAGCCGGAGGGTATCGCCTCGACGAAACCGGACGGAAACCCGTCCGTTCGATGAGACGACCGCTCCGGCCCGTGGACAAGTGGATCAGTCGCCCGGCGCCGGCCGCAGGATCAGTCGGCCGGCGTCAGCCGCACCGGCAGCTCGAAGATGTCGTTCTGCGTCACCACCGGCTTGTTGCGGAGCTCGGACGCCGGGACCGCCAGGTCCAGGGCCGGGAAGCGCTCGTAGAGGGCGGGCAGCGCCACCCCCGCCTCCAGCCGGGACAGCGCCGCGCCGGGGCAGACGTGCGGGCCGTGGCCGAAGGAGATGTGACGGTTCTCGCTGGTGCGGGTGATGTCGAACGCGCCGGCCGTCGGGCCGTGCGCCTCCTCGTCGCGGCCGATCGCGGCGTACGACACGATCAGCGCGTCCCCGGCCGGGAGGATCCGGTCGCCGACCGGGACGTCCTCCGTGGCGAAGCGGATCAGGACGTGCGAGGTGGGCGTCGAGTGGCGCAGGGTCTCCTCGATCACCGAGGACCAGTCGGCCTCGCCGGCCAGCACCAGGGCGCGCTGGACGGGGTGCGTCGAGAGGTTGACGACCGCGTTGACGATCAGCGAGATCGTCGTCTCGTGGCCCGCCGCGACCATCAACTGGAGCGTGGAGACGATCTCCTCGTCGGTGAGGTGGTCGCCGTCCTCGGAGGCCGCGAGCAGCGCCGACGTCAGGTCGTCGCCGGGCTCCGCGCGTTTCGCCGCGACCGTCTGCGCCATGATGCCCGCGAGTTCCGTCAGCGTCGCGATGACCTCGGCCGGCGGGGTCTGCGTCGAGAAGAACTTCTCGAACAGCTCCTTCAGACGCGGGAGTCGGTCCTCCGCGATGCCCATGAGGTCGGCGATGACATACATGGGGAGCGGGTAGGCGAACTCCGCCTTCAGGTCCACGACTTCACCCTCGGCCGCCTCAACTCCGTTGAGCAGGCCCTCCGTCAGCTTCGCTATCCGCTCCCGCATCTGCTCCACCCGGCGCGGGGTGAGCGCCTGCGCGACCAGCGTCCGCATCCGGCGGTGGTCGGCGCCGTCCACGGTCAGCATGGAGCGGCCCGGGTTCGCCAGCCCGATCAGCGGCCAGTCCGCGGGAATCTCCCCGCGCCGCCACGCACCCCAGACCTCGATGTCCTTCACCAGCCGCGGATCCGTGAGCAGCTGTTTCGCCTCGGCATGCCGCGTCACCGCCCACACGGGCACCCCACCGGGCAGTTCTACGGCGGCCAGCGGACCGGCCGCGCGAAGCCTGGCGCTCTCGCCGTCCAGGTCGCCGACGAACGGGTCCAGGACGATACGGGTCTCTTCGGTACCGGTGCTCATACGGGATCGCCTCCAGGCAGGACGGGACAGGACAAGGCAGAGCGGGACAGGTCGGGACGGGGCTCATGGCCGACGGGCAAAGGTCGGGACTTGGGTATCGAGACCCAGGACCCAGGACCCGGGAGTCAGGACTTGAGACTCGGGACTCAGCGCGCCGGTACCGGTGTGAACCGCACCGGCAGCGCGGTCAGCCCCCGCAGCCACGGCGACGGCCGCCGTGTCAGTGACTCGGCGGGGACCGCGAGGTCGATGTCCGGCAGCCGGTCCAGGACGACCTCGATCCCCGTCCGCGCGATCACCTCGGCCACCTCCTGCGCCGGGAACGGACACCGGTGCTCCCCGTGCCCGAAGGAGAAGTGCGCGTTGTTGCCGCCGGTCAGCGCGGAGCCGTCGGTGCGGACCTGGGGGTCGGAGTTGGCGCCCTGGAGACCGAGGAGGAGCAGGTCGCCGGCGCGGATACGGCGGCCGCCGAGCTGGGTGTCGCGGGAGGCCCAGCGGCCGGCCACGTTCTGGGTCGGGGTGTCCTCCCACAGGACCTCGTTCATCGCCTCGGCGACACTGTTGCGGCCACCGAAGAGGGAGGCCGCGAACCGGTCGTCGGTCAGCATCAGCCGCAGCGAGTTGCCGATCCAGTCGGCGGTCGGCTGGTGGCCCGCCGCCATCATCACCATCAGGTCCTGGGCGATCTCCAGGTCGGAGAAGCCGGAGGTGTGCGTGAGCATCCGGGACACGACGTCGTCGGCCGGCTCGGCCTTCCGGTCGGCCAGCAACTGCCCCATGGAACCGGCCAGATGGGTCTGCCCGGCGATCGCGCGCTCACGACCGTCGATCATGTCGTTGAGCGCTGTCACCAGACCCGGACCCTGCTCGTCCCGGAAGCCGTAGAGCCGGGCCAGGACCCGCACCGGCAGCAGCATCGCGTAGTCACCGACGATGTCCGTCTCGCCCTTGGCGCAGATCCCGTCGATCAGCTCGTCCGCGAACTTCTCGGTGTACGACCGCAGTTCGGACGGGTCGACGGCCTCCAGCGCGTCGCTGATCATGCCGACGCGCTCACGGTGACGTTCGCCGACCGTGTAGAGGATCGACGGCTGCTTACGGCCGATCATCGGCAGCAGCGGCCAGTCGTCCGGGATGCCGTCCCACTGGTTCCACAGGTCGGAGTCCCGGCTGAACAGCACCGGATCGCCCGTGACCTGATGCAGCTCGCGGTAGCCGAGCACCAGCCAGGCCGGGACGTCGCCGTCGAGCACCACGGGGGTCACGGCGCCGTGCTCGCGCCTCATCTCCCTGTACAGCCGCGCCGGTTCGGTCTGGAACCTGGGTCCACTCAGCGGTACGGGCGCGGTCACAGGGCCAACTCCTGGTGGGGGGCGGGGACTTGGAGGCGGGCGGGGTCCTGGCCGTCGTAACGGCCCTTGCTGTGCTGGTTCTTGACGTGCTCGACCAGGGTGATCAGGACCTGCTTCGCGGACGCGCGGGAGCGGGCGTCGCAGTCCAGGAGGGGGACGTGCGGGTCGAGGTCGAGGGCCTCGCGGATCTGCTGCGGGGCGTAGGTCGGGCCGCCGAAGTCGTTGCAGGCCACGATGAAGGGGGTGCCGTGGTGTTCGAGGCGGTCGATGGCGTACCAGGAGTCGCCGATCCGGCGGGTGTCGACGAGGACGACCGCGCCGAGCGTCCCGGAGAACAGCCGGTCCCAGAGGAACCAGAACCGTTCCTGGCCGGGGGCGCCGAACAGGTACAGCACATTGCGGACGTCGAGCGTGATGCGGCCGAAGTCGAAGGCGACGGTGGTCGCGGACTTGCCGCGCACCTCGCTGATGTCGTCGACGGCCTCGCCGGCCTTCGTCATCGTCTCCTCGGTGTTGAGGGGACGTATCTCGCTGACCGAGCGGACCAGCGTGGTCTTGCCGACGCCGAAGCCGCCGACAACGGCCTGAAGATCGTGGTCGTCGGCGGCACCCAAGGGGGCGCGCGTCAGAGGTTGCGGAGTCCAACGAGCACCTGTTCCAGGACGTCGGGATCGGACACGGCCTTGCGCGGATGCCGGGCACTGACCCGGCCGGCCGCGAGAAGGTCGGAGAGGAGGATCTTGGTGATGCTCACCGGGAGTTTCAGTTCGGCCGCCAACTCGACGACGGCCGTGGGGTGTTCGGTGATCCGCAGGATCGCCGCGTGCTCCGACTGCATCCCGGTCACCGGATCGCACTCGGCGACCACGAGGGTCACCAGGTCGAACGGGCTGTCCGGTCCGGAGGCGGTCGGGTGAGTCGTCCCTGCCGGGGCGGCTCATCACGTACGCGGTTCCGCGCGCAGGTGCTCGCCGAGCTGTTCGACCAGCTCGCTCATGTTGTGCCCGATCAGACCCGCGTCCGCGTCCTCGGTGGTGACCAGGGCCAGGTGCGCGCCCTCGCCCGCCTCGACGATGAACAGCACCCCGCCGTAGAACTCCGTCATCGCGGAGCGCACGCCCCCGCTGCCGTCCCCGAACTCCACGGACGCGCCGTGCGACAGCGACTGGATCCCGGCGGCGATCGCGGCGAGCTGGTCGGCCTGGTCGACGGAGAGTTCGGGCGTCCGGCACAGCTTCAGGCCGTCCCGGGACAGCACGAGCGCGTGCCGTGCGCCCGGGGTGCGCTCCAGGAGGCCCTCGATGAGCCAGGTGAGCTTCTCGTCGGCGGTCGTCGTGCCGGCTGGCCCGC
>NZ_JAENRY010000245.1 GCF_016612545.1 Streptomyces sp. MBT65
GCGAACCGTGACCGTCGGTCCCGCTGGGTGCCCGCCCCTTCCGGGGGCGCCCGGCGGGACCGACGGTCACGGTTCGCTCAACAACCCGCCTTGTAGAAGTACTTGCTGATCGCGGGGTCGCCCATGTTCGCCTTGGTGATGGCGACCATGTTCGTGCCGACCGACTTCTGGACGGTCTTGCCCTCGAACGCGGCCGCGAGCTGGTCGACGGCCTCCTTGCCGATCGCCGCCGGGTCCTGCGCGACCAGGACCTGGAGGGTGCCCGCCTTGAGCGAGGCGACCTCGTCCGGTTCCGCGTCGAACGCGGCGACCTGCACCTTGCCCTGCTTGCCGGCCTGCTTGAGACCCGTGGCTATGCCCGTACCGGTGTTGGTGTTGCCCGCGAAGACACCGGCCAGGTCGGGGTGGGCCGCGAGCGTCGACTGGATCTGGGAGGCCGCGGTGGCCGGCAGGTCGTTGTCGTAGAGCGTCGGCAGCAACTTGATGTTCGGGTACTTCGCCATCTCCTCGGTGAAGCCCTTGATACGCGCGTCGGTCGTGGAGACGCCAGGCTTGACGCTGATGACGATCGCCGAGCCCTTCTCGTTCATCAGCTTGGCCAGCGCGTCGGCCGCCACCCGGCCGCCCTTCTCGTTGTCGGACGAGATGCGGGTGATGCCGATCGAGGAGTCGGAGACCGTGGTGTCCACCAGCGCGACCTTGGTCCCGGACGACTGGATCTGCTTGAGCGACGGAGTGAGCGCGCTGACGTCGACCGGTGAGATCAGCAGCCCGTCCGGCCGGGTCGCCGCCACCGAGTCGATGAGCGGGCGCTGGACCGACACGTCCCACTGCGCGGAGCCGTCCGCGGAGAAGTCCATGCCCTTGGCCTTGGCCTCGGTCTGCGCCGCGCAGGTCATGGTGATGTAGAAGGGGTCGCTCTTGACGCCGGTGATCAGCCGGACCTTCTTGCCGGAGGCGCCTCCCTTCGACCCCGAACTGCCGCTGTCGCTCGACGAACTGCAGGCGGCGGCGCCGGTCAGGGCCAGCACGGTGCCCGCGGCGACCAGTACTTTGCGCGTGATGCGGATGTGCGACATGAGGGTGTCCTCCTGGGTCATACGAGGGTCGGGGCGAAGGTCGAGGCGAACGTCGGGGCGAAGGTCGAGGCGAACGTCGGCGCGAAGGCCGAGGTGAACGTCGGGGCGGAAGCCGTGTCGGGAGCGGTGCCGGGAGTCGAGCCGCGCGTCATGCGCGCTCCCGCGTCTTCCTGCGCATCTGGTCGATGTAGACCGCGGCGACCAGCACGACACCGACGGCGACGTCCTGCCAGTACTGCTGAACGCCGATGACGATCAGTCCGGTGGTGAGCACCGCGGGGATGAACACGCCGATCACGGTGCCCAGCACCGACCCCCGCCCGCCGAACAGGCTGGTGCCGCCCAGCACCACGGCGGTGATCACCTTCAGGTTGTCGGTGGAGTGCCCGGCGATCGACGTCGTGCCGTACGACGCCAGCCACATCACCGCGCCGAGACCGGCGAGGAGGCCCATCAGGCCGTAGACCTTGATCAGGTGGCGGCCCACCGGGATGCCCGCGCGGCGGACGGCGGTCGGGTTGGAGCCGATCGCGAGGGTGTTGCTGCCGAACTTCGTGGCGCCGAGGACCGCGCCGAACAGGGCGGTGACCACCGCGGCCAGGATCACCATCCAGGGGATGCCGAGCAACTTGCCGAAGCCCAGGCTGTTCTGGAGGTGGGTGGCGGCGGCGCCTGCCGGGTCCTGGCCGCCGGTGATGAGTTCGGCGATGCCCAGTGCCGCGCCGAGACCGCCCAGGGTCACGATCAGCGGGGGCACCTTCCCGGTCGCCACCACCGCACCTTGCAACGCGCCCCAACCGGCGCCCACGGCAAGGGCGATGACGACACAGACCGCGACCGTGAACCAGCCCGCGGTGGGGCCGCCGTGGTGGATGTTGTACTCGCCCGCGGCCACCGCCGCCAGCACCAGCACCGAGCCGATCGACAGGTCGATTCCCGCGGTGATGACCACGAACGTCATGCCGACGCCGAGCACCAGATAGATGGCCGCGTTCACGGCGATCTGCGTGATGTCGTACGTGGTGAAGAACTTGCCCGGTGCCGCGATCGTGAAGAACGCGACCAGGGCGACGAGGATCACGAAGGTCCACAACTCGCTGATGCCGGCGGCCCGTCGGAGCCACGGGGGTATCGCGAGGCGGCCACCGTCGGCCGGTGGCGTGTCCTGCGCGGGGGCGGCCGGTTTGATGTCCTGGCTGTTGGCGCTCATCGCCCGTTCTCCGCTTCTTCCGTCGCGCCGGCCGGGCCGTGGTCCCCGCCAGGCGCGGGTTCGTCCAGCGATCCGGTCATGGCGCCGACGAGCTTCTCGATCGTGGCGTCGGCCGCGGTGAAGGAGGCGACCCTGCGCCCCAGCCGCAGTACTTCGACCCGGTCGGCCACCGACAGCACCTCGGGCATGTTGTGGCTGATCAGGACGACGCAGATGCCCCGGTCGGCGACCCTGCGGACGGTCTCCAGGACGCGAGCGCGCTGGACGACGCCCAGGGCGGCGGTCGGCTCGTCCATGAAGATGACCTTGTTGGCGAAGGCGACCGCGCGCGCCACGGCCACCGACTGCCGTTGCCCTCCTGACAACGTTGTCACAGGAGCCGTCACATCTTTCAGCTCCACACCCAGTTCACCGAAGGCCGCGATCGCCTCCCGGCGCATGGTGGGCCGGTCGAGCACGCCCAGGCGGCCGAGCAGGCCTCCGCGCACAAGTTCCCTGCCGAGATAGAGATTTGACGCCGCGTCAAGATCCGGTGCCAGTGAGAGATCCTGGTAGACGGTCTCGACTCCGTGCCGTTGCGCGTCCATCGGACCCGTGAAGCGGACCGGCACCCCGTCCAGGCGCACCTCGCCCTCGTCCGGGGTGAGCACGCCCGAAAGGACGTTCACCAGAGTCGACTTGCCGGCGCCGTTGTCACCGATCAATGCGACGACCTCGCCGGCGTACGCCGTGAAGTCGGCGCCCGAGAGCGCCTGGACATGACCGAAACGCTTGACCACGCCATGTGCCGCGAGAAGTGGTTCTCTTGCAGAGGCCATGCTGTGCTTTCTGGTTGGTATCGTTAACAGTTCGTCGATTCTGGGAGGCCCATGAGTGGGCGTCAAGGGTCGTGACGGACAGGGATTCGGACGCACGCCGTCGGCCCTTCGGTCCGGTGGTGCCGGGCGAGATCTGGAGGACGCGGCGTGGCCAGTCGTCCCAGGATGAAAGACGTGGCCGCGGAAGCGGGCGTGAGCGTGATGACGGTGTCCCGGGTGGTCAACGGCGAGGCCGGCGTGGCGCCCCGCACCGCCGCCCGGGTGGCGGCCGCCGTCCGCAAGCTGGGCTATCAACGCGACGACGTGGCACGGCAGTTACGGCGTACGGACCGGCTCAGCCAGACCATCGGACTGATGGTGGACAACGTTGCCGACCCCTTCATGGCCGCTGTCGCCTCGGCCACCGAGGACGTCGCCCACCGGCTCGGCAACATGGTCCTCATCGGCTCCAGCCGCGCCGACCCACGCCGTGAACGCGAGGTCGTCGCGGCCTTCACCGCGCGCCGCGTCGACGGGCTGATCCTCACCCCGGTCGCGGGCGACCACCGCTTTCTGCGTTCGGCGCAGGCGCGGGGCACGAAGATCGTGTGCGTGGACCGGGCGGCACCGGGCCTGGACGTGGACACCGTGGTGGTCGACAACTTCGGCGCGGTCCGGCAGGCGGTGGGCCATCTGATCGCGCACGGGCACCGCCGTATCGGCTATCTCGGCGACCAGCGGGAGATCTGGACCTTCGGCGAACGCCACCGCGGCTATCTGGCGGCTCTCGGCGCCGCGGGCATCGACGCCGATCCGGCGCTCGCCCGGCACGGATTGCGGTCCGGCGCGGATGCCGCGCGGGCCGTCACCGCGATCCTGGCCGCGCCGGAGCCGCCGACGGCCGTCCTCGCGGGCAACGAGGTTGTCGCGCTGGGGGTGTTGGGCGTGCTGCCCGCGTCGGTCGCGTTCATCGCCTTCGACGACATTGCGCTCGCCGCGCGGCTGACGCCACCGGTCACGGTCATCGCGCAGGACCCGGTCGCGCTCGCGACGAGCGCCGCGCATCTGCTGTTCGCCCGGATCCACGGGGACACGTCACCGCCGCGCCGGGTCGTCATGCCGACCGAGCTGATCCCGCGCGGGTCGGGGGAGATCCCGGGCCCCGGTACGCCGATCGCGACTCCTCGGCGCTGACGACTCCCGGCCCCCGTCCCGCGTACGGTCCCGGTGGTTACGCGCGCGGCCGCTCGAAGGTGAGGAGCAGGCCCTCGACCGCGCCGGGGCCAATGCGGCCCTTGACGTCGGCGGCGGTGATGGCCTTGAGACCCCAGCCGTCCTCGGCGTGCTTGTTGAGGACCTTCTCCAGCTTGTCGCTGTCCAGCGCGTCGCCGATCAGCGACTCCCGGAAGCTGACGACCTTGTACTCGAACGTATAGGCGTTGCTCATGGCTGCGGTGTCCTCCTGTGCGTGCGCACGGTGTGCGGTGGGCGGGGTCAGCCAATCATGGCGGGGCGTTCCCGCGCAGGCCGGGGGTGGTTTCGTGGCAGAGCCGCCAACTGGGCTCAGAGCCTCGAGAGTTGTCCGGACCTGGCGTCGAGAGGGCGCCGGTGGGCAGGTGATCACGGGGCGCCACGGCGGTCGTGTCACCCCAGCTGCGGCGGCGCGGGGCCGTAGCGTGGCCGCTGACTCGCGCTGACGCGAACGGATCCCATGGAGGTGCGATGTGCTGGAGTGCGAAGGCCGACCTCGTGGCCGGAGCGGCGGTCGCCGCCGTAGGAGTGGCCTGTGTGGTGCGGGCGCGACGGCGGACCGATCTCCCGCTGGCCGCGCTGCCGTTGCTGCTGGGCGCCCATCAGATCGTGGAGTCCGCGGTGTGGGCGGCCGACGGAGGCACCGGGCCCGCCACCCTCGCCTGGGCCGTCATCGCCATGCCGCTGCTCGCGGTGTGGGTCCCGGTGGGCGTGTGGTGCGCCGCGTCACGGCGGGCCCGGCCCCGGATCGCCGTGCTGGTCGCGCTCGGCGCGGCGACCGCGGCGGCCCTCGCCCACGCCCTCGCCGCACACCCCGTGAGGGCCGAGATCCGCGGCCACACCCTCGGCTACGTCGTCGATCTTCCCTACGCCCAACTGGTCATCGCCGGCTACCTGGTGGCGACGGTCGGCTCGCTGCTCCTGTCAGGTGAGCGCGGGCTGGTGGTGATGGGGGTCCTGGTCACGGCCGGCGCGCTGGTCTGCTGGACGCTGTGGGAGCTGGAGTTCGTCTCGACGTGGTGCGCGGTCGCCGCGGTGTCTTCGCTGGTCCTGTTCTTCTGGGTGAACGGCCGCGACCGGGAGCCGGGGAGGCGGCCCTACGTCAGTGCGGGGCGCGGCGGGTCCACAGGCTGAGGTCGCTGCTCGTGGCGACGGCGAGGGTCTGGCCGGAGGGTGAGAAGCCCGCGGCGCGCAGCTCCGAGTAGTTGGCGTCGAAGACGTGCCACCACGTCTCTCCGGCCTGCCCCTCGTGGATGCCGTGGCCCGTCGAGAGGACGACCCGGTCGTGCGGCCACTCTGGGCTGACGACGTCCACGGTCCAGCCGTCGGGCGAACCGCTGTGCAGACCGCCGCCGAAGAGACCGGCGATCCGCACCGGAACGCCCGCGATCGGTCCGAGGCCGGGGCAGACGAGATGCACGTCGTCGGGCATGCAGGTATCGGGATCGGGGTCCCGGTCGCGGGCGATCTTCTCACCGGTGAACGCGTCGAAGAGTCCGTGACCGTCGTTCGAGACCACCATCGCGAGGTCGTGCCCGGTGCCGGGATCGGTGGCGAAACCGATGCCGAGCAGGCCGCCGACAGGGGTCCTGTTGTCGAGCACCGGCCGCCAGGGCTCCGGCGCGGGCATGACGGGGGCGGCGAGGCAGCGGTCGCGCAGCCTCTGCTGGTACTCGGTGAGCAAGGTGTCTCCTCGGTGTGATCAGCGACGAGGATCCCTCAAGGGCCGGGTGCGCGTCGAGCGACATCCAAGTCATCCCGCTCCAAGTCGCCCCGCACACTATGTCGTTGGTGTCACGGGGTGCTCTCGGGTTGGATGGCTCCATGGAGCGTGTCGACGTAGAGCTGTTCACTGACGGTGGGAACGATGCCGTGGTCCGTCTCCCCGGTCGCCGGTTTCCCGGTGTGCTGATCCAGGGGGACTCCCTTCACATCCTCCGCAGCGATGTGGCCGAGGTGGTGGAAGCCTGTGGCCGGGGCGACCTCGTCGACGCGGGGGAGTCCGCGGGCCTGTTGCTGGCGGGACTCGACGCTCTGCTGGCCCGCTACTCCACGGCGTTGGAGAACCACGGGATGAAGCGGCCGTACTGATCGCGGCCGCTCTCCTTCGTGCCGCCCGCGCTCACACCTCCCGGTGTTCGATCCCCAGCAGACTCGCCGCCGCCCGGAGGTCGCCCGTGTGATGGCCGAGTGCGAGGGACCAGTGGTGGCCCACGCCCGACGCGCTCCACGCGTCGACCCACTCACCGGGGTCGCGGCCGAAGTCGACGCGGCTGGTGGTGTTGCCGATCGTGAGCAGCGGTCCGGGGACGACGGTGCCCTCGGACGTGATGAACGACAGGGTGCCGTCGGCGTCCTGGCCGAGGCCGAGGAGGGTGACGGGCCCGTGCCGGACGTCGAACTCCACGCTGACGCCCCAGCCGCGCTTGCCGTGGTAGACGCCCAGGCCGCGCAGCAGCGGGTCACGGGAGCTGACGGCCAGATGGGCGGGGCCGTCGTGGCCCATCTCCACCACGCCGTCCTCGAAGTCGAGAGCCTGGATCTCGGTGAAGGAGCCACCGGCCCCGATGCTCTGCGTCGCCAACTGGGCCAGGCTGGTGCGGAGTTCGTACTCGCCGGCGGCCGGCACGCCCCGGGCGGTGAGCAGCGAGGCGCCCAGGATCATGCCGGCGCCGAGCCGTTCGTGCGCCTCACCGTCGAGTCCCCGGTGGTAGTAGGCGAGGGTGTCGAGGCCGAAGTCCTCGACGAGCCGGTCGACGGCGACGGACACGGTCGCCCCCCACGCGAAGTCCTCGTCGACCACGCTGTCGTCCACGGCGAAGATCCGCCGGGCGAGGGCCATGCGTTCACGGGTCTCGGCCTCGCTCACCCGCTCCACCCGATGCCGTAGGTCGTCGAACTCCAGCACCTCGACATGCGAGCCGAACGTCGCCGGGAGCAGCGTCAGATCGGTCGACACGTCGAGCATCCCCGGATACAGATGCCCCATGAGACCGTGTCGGGCATGCCGGAGCGCGGCCCGTACCCCTGCCGCCCGGATCCACTGCTCGATGCGCAGCCAGGCCGACTCCTGCCGCAGCCAGCCCGACACCGACCGGAAGGGGATGCCGGCCCGCCGGAACACATTGCCCACCTCGGGCACCGGGCACTGCCCGCAGTAGGCGAGCCAGGCGCCCGTGTCGAAGGAGGCGTGGTCCATCCGCTCGGACGGCTGGAGGTCGATGACCAGCACGGGGGTGTGCGAGCGCTGGGCGATCGGGAGCACCATCGACGAGGTCAGGTACGTCGTCAGGAACAGCACGATCAAGTCGCAGTCGGCGCGCCGCAGTTGCTCCGCCGCTGCCGCCCCTTCCACGGCGTCGGAGATGAAGCCGACGTCGGTCACCTCCGCGTCCATCCGCTGGAAGCGCTCGGCGACGTACGCGGACGACTCCTTCAACTGGGGGAGCAGATCAGGAAATTGGGGCCAGTAGGCGCCGAGGCCACCCGCGACGAGTCCGATCCGGGTGCGGCGGCGGGGTACCGGCGGGAGCAACTCGCGCAGGGCGGCGGCGCGTTCCGCGGTCACGGTCGTGGGATGTTCGGTGGTCGCGGTCGTGGGGTCGGTCGTCGTCATGCGGGGTGTTCCTTCCGGGTTCCGGCCTGGGGTCAGGTGCGAGCCACGCCAAGTCCCTTGACCGGAGCTGCCGTTGTCTCGGGGGAGCGCCGGATGAGGACATGGATGACGTACACCCCCGCGATCCCCGAGGCCGCCATGCAGAGCGTGATCAACCACAGGAGCAGCGACGCGCTGTAGTCCATCAGCGCCGGCGTGACGAACGCGACGCCCGCGAAGACCCCGCGTGACAGGGCGTAGGTGAGGCCCTGGGTGGTGCCGCGGGTGTCCGGGGGCAGCGTGAGCTGCGACCAGACCTTGTAACTGGCCTCCCCGGCAAAGGGGTTGGAGATCTGGTACAGCACGAAGAAGACCAGCATGCCGGCGAGGGCACCGGCGGTGAGGGAGGCGATGCAGAAGGCCACCACCTGCACGACCGTGAAGACGTAGAACAGCCGGTCGCGCCAAGGGGTGTCGGCGACCCGGACGAAGACGAAGGTCAGGACCAGCGCGATCGGCAGGAAGGCCAGGTTGATCCCGGTGGCCAGGCTCTGCGAGGCACCGCTGACCGTGACCAGCAGATACGTGCCGAACTGGCCGAAGGTGTTGGCGCCGATGCCCCAGGTGACGTAGTAGACGAAGGTCGCGGCCATCGGCAGCAGCGCGGCGCGGTTCCACACGTTCTTGAGTTCGATGCCGCGTGGGGCCGCGTTCTCCTCGACGGTCGACTCCGGCTGCTCGTCGGGCAGTTCGAGCCGGGCGCGGAGCTGCCAGGTGACCAGCGCGGCGACGACCAGGTGACCGGTGATGAACCGCGCCCCGGTCATGCCGGTGTCCGACAGGACGTAGCCGAGGAAGATCACGACGACGATGCCCAGCACCCACATGACCTGGGTGAACGACACGAGCCGCGCTCGGCCCTCGGGGGGCGCGGCGTCCGAGACGACGGCCAGGGACGTCGGCAGGTCGGCACCGGCGGCCAGCCCCGCGATGAGCACGCCGACGAAGAGGACGATGTCGTTCGGCGCCAGGGTGATGACGATCGCGCCGATCGCGTAGCAGAGGATGTCCAGGTTGTAGACGCGACGGCGCCCGAACATGTCGGCGAGCCGTCCGCCGACGAGGGAGCCGACCGCGATGCAGCCGGTGACGATCGCGCTGATCGCCCCGGCCATCCACACGCCCATGTCGTAACTGTCGCGGTAGATCGCAAGGTTGACGGCGATGCTGACGATGAGCGCGGCGTCGAGGTAGGAGGCCATGCCCGAGAGGGCAGCGACCTTCCACAGGTGCTTCGGGATGGGCTGTTCCGCGTGTTCCGGTGCAGGTGAGAATCGGATCATGATGCGGCTCCTCGCGGCTCTGGGCCGGGGTCGCAGTGAATATAGGGTCCAAAAAACGTTCCAACAAGCCCTCGTGCACGTATCCGTCACGCGTCCGGAGCAATCAGGGTCGGCCTCCTTCCCGCGTCGCGGATCCGGTGCCAACATCGCAGGTGGCGGACGCCTGAGCCGACCTAAAACGTTTTTTGAGCCGTGAGGGTGACCGAGCCGCACTCGGAAGGACCAACATCGTGATCTCGCCCGCGCTGCAGCAGCTCTTCGACGCCCCGCCCCGGGACTTCGGCCCCACCCCGCTGTGGTGGTGGTCGGGTGCCGAGGTCACTCGCGAGCGCCTCGCATGGCAGATGCGCAGATTCGCGGAGGGCGGCGTCCACAACCTCGTCGTCATCAACCTGGCCCCGGCCGGCCCGGCCTTCGGCGCCCGCACGGACAGCCCGCCGTGGTTCGGCGAGGAGTGGTGGTCCCGCTTCACCGACGCCTGCCGGATCGCCCGGGACCTCGGCACCCGCCTGTGGTTCTACGACCAGATCGGCTTCTCCGGCGCCAACGTCCAGGGCACCGTCACCCGACATCACCCCGAGGCCACCGGCCGTTCCCTGCGCTCCCGCACGGCCACCGTCACCGGCGGCACAGTTGCGTTGCGCGGCGCCGAAACCCTCGTCGCCGCCTACGACTTGACGGGCCGTCGGCTGCACGTGGTCCTCGACTCCGGCCATGTGCGGATTCCGGCCGCCGAGGGCACGGACGTACGGCTGGCCGTCACCGTCCCGACGGCCTTCGACTACCTGGACCCGCACGCCGTGGGGCTGCTGCTGGACGCCGTCCACCACGAGTACGACCGGCGCGTCCCCGAATACCTGGGCAACGTCATCGCGGGCAGCTTCCAGGACGAGTTGCCCGGCACGAACTCCTGGAGCCACCGCTTTCCCGACGAGTTCCGCGCCCGTCGCGGCTACGACCTCCTCGACCATCTGCCCGCACTCTTCGGCCGGTTGACCGCGCGTGCGGCGAAGATCCGCGCCGACTACTACGCGGTCCGCGCCGAACTCACCGAAGAAGCACTCTTCAAGCCCCTCGCCGCCTGGCACCACGAACGCGGCATGCTCATCGGGGCCGATCAGAGCAACCCGGCGCGGGCGGGCTTCCCGGCCCAGTCGACGCAGATCTACACCGACTACTTCCGCACCCACCGCTGGTACGGCGCCGTCGGCAGCGACCACGAGGGCGACTCCAAGGTCCACTCCTCCATGGCCCACCTCTACGGCCACGAGCGCGTCTGGATCGAGGCGTTCCACTCCTCCGGCTGGGGCGGCACACCGGCGGACACCTACGACTGGCTCCTGCCGTTCCTGCGCAGCGGCGCCAATCTCTATAACCCGCACGCGAGTTACTTCGGAACGGCGGGTGGCTGGTTCGAGTGGGCGCCGCCGTCCACCGACTGGCGCCAGCCCTACTGGCAGCAGTACCCGGCGTTCTCCCGTGCCGTCGCCCGGATCTGCTCGATCATGTCCTGGGGCACCTACAGCGCCGACGTCGCGGTCCTGCACCCCACCGCCACCATGCAGTCCCTCATCCCGTTGGACGCCCCCGTCCAGCACTTCGGCGACGGCCGCCTGGGCGAGGACCACGCCGACGTCGACGAGACACAGCGCCACTATCTGGACCTGTGCGGCACCAACAACTGGGTCGACCCGCACGTCGGTTCACTGGACCGCCACCGCATCTCCTACGACGTCATCGACGACGCGTCCGTGCAGCGCGCCACGGCCACCGAAGGAGCCCTGTGCGTACGGGACTTGGCGTACCGCGCGGTGCTGCTTCCCTCGACGAGCGTCCTGGAGGAGGAGACCGCACGGCGACTGACCCAACTCCTCGACGTGGGCGGCCGGGTGGTGGTCGTAGGCCGTCCGCCCGCGACGGCGGCGGGCTGGGCCGGTGACGATTCCGTCGTCGCGGCCCTGCTGAAGCACCCGCGACTGGAGCGGGCGAGCGACGCCGAGACCGGAGCGGCGGCGGTGACCGATCTCGCCGGTCACGCGACCGGCGAGATGCCAATTCTCGTCAGGAGAAAGGGAGTCGAGGCGGTCGCCCTGGTGACGGGCGCCTTCCCCGACGCCCGGACGCTGCCGGGAAACGCCGACCATGTGGCGGACCCCGCGCGCTACGCCCACCACTCGACCGTCACCGTGCACGCCCCGGTCGCCG
>NZ_JAENRY010000246.1 GCF_016612545.1 Streptomyces sp. MBT65
GCCCAACCCGCCCTGCACACCGACTACTCGCTGACCCTCGCCCTCGTCGCCGGCGTGACCGCGCTGATCCTGGCCGCCGCGGCGACCGAGACGGTCCTCGCCCGCAGGCGCCGCCTGGGGGCCGTCCTGCGGCTGACCTGAACTCCTCTCGGTAACCGACCAATTACTCGATGCCGTCCGCCTCGGACTTCGCCCGTCGCGCAACCTCGTCGGGCCATACGCCGATGTGGTCGGTCTCCAGAGCCAGCCGGACCCGCTTGCGCAGGTGCAGCCGCTCGGTGAACTCGCTGGGCAGTTGGAGGCGGCCGCTCGCGTCGAGTACCGCGTACTCCTCGGCGGTGAGCACCTCGACACCGTCCTCGTCGGTGGCGACCCGGCGCAACACCTCGGTCGAGGTACGGCCGTTGCGGATCCGTACGGTGCGCTGGACCTGCTCGGACACCAACGCGTCGTGGGTGACGACGATCACGGTGACGCCCAGTTCCTCGTTGGCCCGGCGCAGCGCCGCGAAGACCTCGTCGCTGGTGGCCGTGTCGAGTTCGCCGGTGGGTTCGTCGGCGAACAGCACCCGGGGCTCGTTGGCGTTGGCCACGGCGACCGCGACCCGCTGCTGCTCACCGCCGGAGAGCGTGTCGGGGGTGCGGTCCCGGCAGTGCCCGACGGACAGCAGGTCGAGCAACTCCTCGGCCCTGGCCCGCCGTTGGGCACGCTTGATCCCGGTGTACGTCATCGGCAGCATCACGTTCTCGGCCGCCGAGAGATACGGCAGCAGATTGCGGGAGGTCTGCTGCCAGACGAACCCCACCGTGCTCCGGCGGTAGTTCAGCCGCTCACGGCGCTTCATCGCCAGCAGGTCGTGTCCGGCGACCTCGGCGGCGCCCGCGGTGGGCACGTCCTGGCCGGAGAGGATGCCCAGCAGGGTGGACTTGCCGGAGCCGGAGGCGCCGATCACCGCGATCATCTCGCCCTGGGCCACGGCCAGATCGAGGCCCTGGAGGGCCTGCACCTCGACGCCCTCGGTCTGGTAGATCCGCACCAGGTTCTCGCAGACGACCAGCCCCTCCTCGCGCCGCGGCACCGCGGCCTCGGCGGCCCGGCGCCGCAGCTCGGCCAGGTCCGGTGCCCCGGTGGGCTGTTGGTGAACTGCCACACGGTCCCCCGAGGAGGTGAGGTCTGAGGAGATGAGAGGTCTGGGGATAACGATGTCGAACAGCGGCCAGGGTAGCCGTAGCCGCCCCGCCGGTGCCGTCAGTCGTCCCCGACGATCCGCCCGTCGCGGAGTTCGAGCACCCGGTCCGCCAGCGCCAGGAGTTGGGTGTCATGCGTGGCGACCAGCGCGGTGACGGACTCGCTGCGGACGACGGCGCGCAGCAGGTCCATCACGGTGAGTCCGGTGTCGGCGTCGAGCTGGCCGGTGGGTTCGTCGGCGATGATCAGGGCCGGGTTGTTGGCGAGCGCGCGGGCGATGGCGACCCGCTGCTGCTGGCCGCCGGACAGCTCGCCCGGCCGCTGGTCGGCGTGGTCGGCGAGGCCGACCAGGGAGAGCAACAGGCCGACGCGGGCCTCGCGTTCGCGGGCCGGGACCTTCCGCAGACGCAACGGCACCCCGACGTTCTCGGCGGCGGTCAGGATCGGGATGAGGCCGAAGGACTGGAAGACGAAGCCGATCCGGTCGCGGCGCAGCGCGAGCAGTTCGTCGTCGCCGAGACCGGCGAGGTCGGTGCCGTCGAGGGTGATCCGGCCGCCGTCCGGGGTGTCGAGGCCGCCGACCAGGTTGAGCACCGTGGTCTTGCCGGAACCGGATCGCCCCCGGAGCGCGACGAGTTCACCGCGCGGCACGCTGAAGGAGACCCCGCGCAGGGCATGGACGGCGGTGTCCCCGCTGCCGTAGGTACGGCGCAGGTCCTCGACCACGACCATCGCGCCGACCGGCGTCACGGCATCCGCGACGGCGCCCCGACCACTGGATCGCTCACTCACCCGCACTCCCCCAACCCGCCGTGCATCCGCACCGTACGGTACGCCCCGCCCCGGTCAACCACCGCGCGGGGCAGGTGAATCACCCCCTCGCCTGTCACGTCGACCCGGCCGCCAGCCGCTCCACCGTCGTGACCGTCTGGTCGAGGATCGTGTCGTGGAGGCGGGCGTGCGCGGCGGGCAGGCCGGCGAGGAGGGGCCGCAGTGCGTCCGCCGTGGGGCCGTCGGCGGGGGTGTCGTCGAGCAGGGCCGTCATCTCCTCGTCCGGTCTGCGGTAGCCCTCGTAGACGGCGTGGCCGAGCATCGTGGACGAGATGAGCGTGACGGCGAGGGCGAGGTCCTCGGCGGAGAGGCCGGCGGGGGTGAGGATCTCGCGCAGCCGGGTCAGGCCGGGGATCCAGGCGGGGTGCCGGGTGGTCGTCATGTACGGCAGGAGCTGGGGGTAGGGGCGGAGGTTGGCCTGTCCGGCGCGCATCCAGGCGCGCAGCCGGTCGGGCCAGGGGCCGTCGGGGATGGGGTCGCGCCGCATGGCCTCCAGGACGTGGTCGGCGGTCGCCTGGAGGAGGGCGTCGCGGTCCGGGAAGTAGCGGTAGAGGGCCATGGGGGCGGCGCCGACGACGTCGGCCACGCGCTTGATGGTGAGGGAGACGTTCGGTTCGGCGAGCAGCACCTCGACCGCGCCCTCGACGATCCGCTCCCGCGACAACCGGGGCGGACGCCCCCTGCCCCGGCGGCCGGAAACCGTCGCCACCCGCGTCACCACCTGTGTCATCCGCCGCACCTCCGGGTCCGTGACAGCCGTGCCCGGACAGGGGGAAGGCTACCGCTCCGGCACTTCCCCACCCCGCCTCCACTCATTTTGCGTATGCCATACGAAAAACATGCCAGACTCGTTCCGTTCGGCCCGCTGTCGCCCTGTCGCCCGTATCGCCGGAGGCTTCGCCATGTCCGCGTCCGCCATCCCCTCCCCACCCGTCGAGGGGTCCGGGCCGTCCCGCTCCGGTGCCGTCGTCTGGGTCCTGGCGCTCGGCGGGATCACCGTCTCGCTGATGCAGACGTTGATCATCCCGATCGTGCCCGAACTGCCGAAGCTGCTGAACTCCTCGCCGTCCGACGCCACGTGGGCGATCACCGCGACCCTGCTCGCCGGTGCCGTCGCCAACCCGGTCGTGGGGCGGCTCGGGGACATGTACGGCAAGCGGCGGATGCTGCTGGTCAGCCTGGTGCTGCTGATCGTCGGGTCGGTGATCGGCGCGCTCAGCGACACGCTCGTGCCGATGATCGTCGGGCGGACCTTCCAGGGTGTCTCGATGGCCGTCATCCCGCTCGGCATCAGCATCATGCGGGACGAACTGCCGCCCGAGCGGCTGGGATCGGCGACCGCGCTGATGAGCGCCTCGCTCGGGGTGGGCGGTGCGCTCGGACTGCCGACGGCCGCGTTCATCGCCGAGAAGGCGGACTGGCACGTGCTGTTCTGGACGGCGGCGGTGCTCGGCGCCGTCGTCACCGCGCTCGTCGTGACGCTCGTGCCGGAGTCGGCGGTGCGCAGCGGCGGCCGGTTCGACGTGGTGGGCGGCGTCGGGATGTCGATCGGTCTGGTGTGCCTGCTGCTGGCCATCTCCAAGGGCGCGGACTGGGGTTGGGGCAGCGGCACGACAACGGGCCTGTTCGCCATGGCAGTTGCAGTGCTGCTGGTGTGGGGCTGGTGGGAGCTGCGTACCGTTCGGCCGCTGGTCGATCTGCGCACCACCGTGCGGCGCCAGGTGCTGCTCACCAACCTCGCGTCCGTGATGTTCGGCTTCGCCATGTTCGCGATGTCGCTGGCCGTGCCCCAACTGCTCCAACTGCCCACGTCCACCGGCTACGGCCTCGGTCAGACCGTGCTCGCGGCGGGCCTCGCGCTCGGCCCCTCCGGCCTGGTGATGATGGCGACGGCGCCGCTCTCCGCCCGGATCTCGGCGGCGGCCGGACCGAAGGTCACGCTGATGCTGGGCGCGCTCATCGTGGCCGCCGGTTATGGGCTGGGAGTCGTCATGATGGCCGCGGTCTGGCAGGTCGTGGTGGTGTGCTGTGTGATCTCCGCCGGGGTCGGTTTCGCCTACGGCGCGATGCCCGCGCTCATCATGGGGGCGGTGCCGTTGACCGAGACGGCCGCCGCGAACAGCCTCAACAGCCTGATGCGGTCCATCGGTACGTCCGCCTCCAGCGCCGTCGCCGGTGTCGTACTGGCACATATGACGACGTCCTTCGGCTCCCTCACCGTCCCCTCCCACAACGGCTTCCGCGTGATCATGGGCATCGGTTCGGCGGCGTCCCTGGCGGCCCTGCTGCTGGCCGCGTTCCTGCCGGGGCGGCGGGCGCCGGCGGACGCGGGGGTGCCGGCGGCGGCCAACGCGGCGGCGGGGGCGCGGAGTTAGGCCCGTTCGTTCCCCGGGAGCGCTGTGCGGGCGAGGGCCGACACCCTCGCCCGCACAGCGGCACGACGGCTACGACAACTGGGCCTGCACCTGGGCCGAGATCAGCTCCAGGTGGTCCAGGTCGGCGAGGTCGAGGACCTGGAGGTAGAAGCGCTCGGCGCCGATCTCGGCGTAGCGGCCGATCTTGTCGACGACCTCGGACGGGGTGCCCGCGAGGCCGTTCTCCTTGAGTTCGTCGACCTCGCGGCCGATCACGGCGGCGCGGCGGGCGACCTCCTGGTCGTCCTTGCCGACGCAGACCACCAGGGCGTTGGAGTACGTGAGGTCGTCGGCCTTGCGGCCGGCCGCCTCGACGGCGGCGCGGACCCGGCCGAACTGCCGCTCACTGTCCTCGATCGAGGCGAACGGCATGTTGAACTCGTCGGCGTACCGCGCGGTCAGCCTCGGAGTACGGCTCGCGCCGTGGCCGCCGATCAGTACGGGGATCTTCGCCTGCGCGGGCTTGGGCAGCGCGGGCGAGTCGGTCAGGTCGTAGTGCGTGCCGTGGAAGTCGAAGGTGGCGCCGGGCTTGGTCTCCCACAGCCCGGTGACGATGGCCAGCTGCTCCTCCAGGCGGGCGAACTTCTCCTTGGGGAACGGGATGCCGTACGCCTGGTGCTCCTGCTCGAACCAGCCCGCGCCCAGGCCGAGTTCGACCCGGCCGCCGGACATCTGGTCGACCTGGGCGACCTGGATGGCGAGGACGCCGGGGAGGCGGAAGGTGGCGGCCGTCATGAGGGTGCCCAGGCGGATGCGCCTGGTCTCGCGGGCGAGGCCGGCCAGGGTGATCCAGGCGTCGGTGGGGCCGGGCAGACCGTCACCGGAGCCCATGCTCAGATAGTGGTCGGAGCGGAAGAAGGCGTCGAAGCCCAGGTCTTCGGTGGCCTTGGCCACGGCGAGCAGGGTGTCGTAGGTGGCCCCCTGTTGGGGCTCGGTGAAGATACGCAGATCCATGCCTCCATCCTGCACGCCGGGGTGCCGGTCAACCCCACCGGTCCCTCCGGCCCCACTCGTCCCCGGTCGGGTGAAAATGCGTCAACCGTGCGCACGGGGGGCGCCCGCGCCAGTGACCGGCCCCGTTGATGATCGTTGGCTCGGGCGGAGCCGGACCGCCCGGATTCCCGCACCGGCGAGGCGACGTCGGGGCGTCACCCGCATCGGCCTCCTCCCAGGTGGGGAGGCCACGGGCCGAGGAGGCCGTCATGTCCGAAGAAGCCGTGCCGCAACAGGGCGGGCCTGCGCAACCGAAGGGGTTGTTGCAGCAGATGGAGGAGCTGATGGCGTCCTTGAACGCGGATCTGTCCGCTCTGGACGCGGACCTGCAGTCGGCCGGAACGACGGGGTCGGCACCCGCCGAGGAGGGCGGCACGATCAGCTGAGCTGCACACGGCGGCGGCCCGGTTCACCCACACCGACGGGCGGACCGGCTGCCCTCACGCAACGCCGAGTCACCCCGATTCCCCGCAGCGCCCGGCCAGTCGCACTACCCCGCTTCCTTCTCCGGTATCGACTGCTCCCGGTCCGCCAGTCTTCGGAGCATCTCCAGGACCCGGTCCCGGGACTCGTCCGCCGCGTCGATCGCTTCCATGCACTGCCAGTACGTGCCCTCGTCGTCCGCCGCGCAGGCGATGCCGACAAGGGCGATCCCCACCTCGCCGAGCAGGCCGCCCAGGCAGAGGAGGGCGAGGCGGGCGTCGCCCAGCTCCGTCAGCTGGGCCGCGCGTAAGTCCTCCAGCGCGAGGACCGGGGTGTCCAGCACTCCGCAGCCCCGGCCCGCCAGTTCGGTCAACCCCAGTGCCTCGCCCCGCAGTTCGGGCGGGCCGAAGACGGCGAGGCGGCTGCCGATCGCCTGGGCGAGGGCCTGCGCCTGCCACACCTCCGTCATGGTCTCCGGCACGCCGCCGCTCGCGGCCAGGGCGCGCCTGCTCGTCATGATGAGCCGCATCGCGTCCATGCCCTGCCCCCGTCATATCCCGACGCGCTGTTCGCACGTCCGCCCGAACTCCCTTGTCCACTACCCAGAGTGAGAGTCCTTGAGACGAAAAGCCAGAGGAAGGCGGAAATCTGTGGACAACAAATCGGTTGCGGACAGATGAATGACTCCGGAGAGTGAAAATGGACGCGCTCGCTCCCCCAAGTTGTCCCTTACGACCGCGGAAACCTGCGCTCGTTGCGGTCGATCTTCGCGTCCAGAGCCGCGAGCGGGTCGACGCCGAGGACCTCGCACAGTTGCAGCAAGTACGCGAGGACGTCGGCGACTTCGTCCCGCACCCGGTGCGCGGTGTCCGCGTCGTCCATGACCCGGACCGACTCCTCGGGGGTCAACCACTGGAAGATCTCGACGAGTTCGGAGGCCTCCACGCTGAGCGCGGCGACGAGGTTCTTGGGCGTGTGGTACTGCTGCCAGTTCCGCGCGGCCGCGAACTCGGCCAGTCTGCGCTGCAGTTTCGCCACGTCGAGATGTTCTGTCACGGGTCCAGGTGTACCACTGTGACCCCGTCGATCCGGGTGGCCCAGGACGCGTCGCTCACCGCGCCGACCAGCCGGATGTGGCCCCGCTCGCACATCCGCGCGGCGAGCCGCAGCAGTTCGGCCCGTTGCCGTACGTCCACGGCCCGGTCGAGGCCGTCGGCGAGGACGGTCAGGGTCTGCATCGCGGCCGGGACCTCGCCGGGCGGGTCGACCTCCAGGACACCGGGGCCGGTGAGCAGCACCAACGCCAGTGCCGCGTAGCGGAGTTCACCGTCGCCGAGCCGTTCGAAGCCGGTGCGCAGTCCGTCGCCCCGGTCGAGCACCGCGCGGAGCGTGCCGTCGCTCGACGGTTCAGCGAGGAGGTCGAGCACGGGTCCGGCGCACCCGGTGCGCACCGCCGTGACGAGCTGCCCGTGCCGGCGCCCGCACTCGGCGCGGGTGCGCCACAGCACGTCGGCGAGGTTGCCGCAGTCCCGCAGCAGCCGTCCGTCGCCGATCGGCACCGCCGCGCGCATCCGCTCGGGTGCCGGATCACAGGCGAAGACGGAGCGCAGGGCGACCACCATCTGCTCGGCGGCGGCGAGGACCTGTCGCTGTCCGTCCGTCTTGCCCGCGACACGCAACGGCAGCAGCGCGGTACCGAGCCGGTCGTCCGGCAGCGGTGCGCGGGTGACCGGTGACGAGCCCGCCGTGTGCCAGGCGGCCTGCACCGAACGTCGTGCCGGGTCGCGCAGCGCGGTCTCCAGGAGGACCAGGCCGCCGGACGTCAACCGCTCGCCCACGATGCGCAGTTCGGGCTCGGCCTGCACCGCGACGTCGAGCCGTACCGGACCCTCGGGCCCGTCCGCCGTGCACCCGATCCGGAACCCGCGCCGGCGCTGGGCATCAGGCCGGGCCCGCTCCGGGACACAGCTGACCGGGTCCGGGAAGACCTCCCCCACCTCGCCCCCGGCACCGAGCCGCGCGAGCGCCTCGTACGCCCGCAGCGCACTGGTCTTGCCGCAGCCGCTGGGTCCGGTGAGGAGGGTGAGCGGCCCGAGCGGGAATCCGGTGCCCCGGTGCGTGGCGAACGCCGACAGCCGCAGCTCCGTGAGGTGCGGTCGGTCGGGGGACGCCTCGATGTACCCGGGGTTCGTCCGGGGCGAGGCGGACTCAGGGGATCCCCCCTGCGGCGGCACGGACTCGGACGACCGGGCGGACGCGGAGGGATGGTGCGGCTGGGGCGCCTGTGCTGACACGGTCATATCCGGACCGTAGGCCTCCGCCGTCAGGCGAACCGTTCCGCCCCGGGGACCTTCCTACGATCGAGCGACGGGCGCGCTCACCTCACACACCGCTCACCTCACACACCCGGAACCCCCGCCCCCTCCATCAGCCCCCGCACTTCCGTACCGGGCGGTGTGAGCAGGAACACGTTCCGGTCGACGCGGGTCATCCCGCTGGACAGGCCGAAGACGACGCCGGTGCTGAAGTCCAGCACCCGCTTGGCGACGTCCGTCTCCGCGCCCGTGAGGTCGAGGAGCACCGGAATGCCCGCCATCAGGGTCTCCGCGACCTCGCGGGCGTCCCCGAACACGTTCACGCGCAGCACGACGAAGCGGCGGCGCGGCTCGGTCTCGGGCTCGGGTATCGCACGGTGGCTCACGGCGGACGGCCAGGCGTCGCGCCCCCGCAGCGGCACTACCTGGGCGAGCCCTTCCCACTGTTCGTCGGTGACATCGTGGCTGTTCACCGGCATGCTCCGTCCTGGGTCGCGCTGGCAGTCTGCATCCGCCAATTGTTGCGCACTGTCACCCGTTCGGCCCAACAGCGACACACTCCGCGACAAGATCGGGCGCATCTCACACCGGCCCCCGGCCGGTTGTGCAGCGCGCGTAACCCCTCATGATCGAGCCGCGTGACATCGGCGTAACGGGCAATTCGTACGGTCGACGGCATGACGACGAGCCTCCAGACGCAGCGGGTCCGCACGGTCTGCTCGTACTGCGGCGTGGGCTGCGGCATGCTGCTCGACGTCGGCGCGGGTCCCGACGGCAGGCCTGCGGTCCTCAAGGCGTCCGGCGACAAGGCGCACCCGGCGAACGCGGGCCGGCTCTGCACCAAGGGCGCCACCACGGCCGAGATGCTCACCGCACCGGGCCGGCTGACCGGCGCGCTGGTACGGGACGAGCGGGGCGCGGAGCCGGTGCCCGCACCCCTGGCCGACGCGATCGCCGAGACCGCGCGGCGGCTGCGGGGGATCGTGGACGAGCACGGGCCGGACGCGGTCGCCTTCTATGTCTCCGGTCAAATGAGCCTGGAGGCTCAGTACTTGGCGAACAAGCTGGCCAAGGGGTTCGTGCGGACGAACCAGATCGAGTCCAACTCCCGGCTGTGCATGGCGAGTGCGGGCGCCGGTTACAAGTCGTCGCTGGGCGCGGACGGGCCGCCGGGCTCGTACGAGGACTTCGAGCGGGCGGACGTCTTCCTGGTCATCGGCTCGAACATGGCCGACTGCCATCCGATCCTCTTCCTGCGGATGATGGAACGGGTCAAGGCGGGCGCCAAGTTGATCGTCGTCGACCCGCGCCGGACGGCCACGGCGGCGAAGGCCGATCTGTACCTCCAGATCGCGCCGGGCACCGATCTCGCCCTGCTCAACGGCCTGTTGCGGCTGCTGCACGAGAACGGGCACACCGACCCGGAGTTCATCGCCGCGCACACCGAGGGCTGGGAGGCGCTGCCCGACTTCCTCGCCGACTACCCGCCGGACGCCGTCGCCGCCCTGACCGGACTCGCCGAGGACGACATCCGTACGGCGGCCCGGCTGATCGGCGAGGCGGGCGAGTGGATGAGCTGCTGGACGATGGGCCTCAACCAGTCCACGCACGGCACCTGGAACACCAACGCCCTCATCAATCTGCATCTCGCGACGGGTGCCATCTGCCGCCCCGGCAGCGGGCCGTTCTCCCTCACCGGCCAGCCGAACGCGATGGGCGGCCGCGAAATGGGCTACATGGGACCGGGGTTGCCGGGCCAGCGGTCCGTACTGGTCGACGCGGAACGGGAGTTCACCGAGGAGGTGTGGGGCCTGCCGCCCGACACCCTCCGCGCGGACGGCGTCGGCCGGGGCACTGTCGAGATGTTCCAGAAGATGGCCGACGGCGACATCAAGGCCTGCTGGATCATCTGCACCAACCCGGTCGCCTCCGTCGCCAACCGACGGACCGTCATCGAGGGCCTGGAAGCAGCCGAGTTCGTCGTCACCCAGGACGTCTTCACCGACACCGAGACCAACGCCTACGCCGACGTCGTCCTCCCCGGCGCCCTGTGGACCGAGTCCGAGGGCGTCCTCGTGAACAGCGAACGCACCCTCACCCTCGCCCGCCCGGTCGTCGCCCCACCCGGCGAGGCCACGGCCGACTGGCGGATCATCGCGGCCGTGGCATGCGCGATGGGCTACGAGAAGGGCTTCTCCTACGACAGCGCGGAGCAGGTCTTCGACGAGATACGGCAGTTCTGGAACCCGGTGACCGGCTGGGATCTGCGCGGGGTGACGTACGAGCGGCTGCGGTCCACGCCGGTGCAGTGGCCGGCCGCCGAGGTGGACGGGCCGGACCGCAACCCCATCCGGTATGTGGGCGGGGGTGAGCTGCGGTTCCCGACGGCCAGTGGGCGAGCCGTCTTTCACGCCCGACCGCACATGCCTGCCGCCGAACTGCCCGACGACGACTACCCGTTCGTGCTGAACACGGGACGCCTTCAGCACCAGTGGCACACGCTCACCAAGACCGGCAAGGTCGCCAAGCTCAACAAGCTGAACCCCGGGCCCTTCGTGGAGCTGCATCCGCTGGACGCACGGGAGTTGGGGATCGCGGAGGGCGACTCGGTGGAGGTCGCGTCACGGCGGGGGCGGGCGGTGCTGCCGGCCGTGGTGACCGACCGGGTGCGACCGGGGGGTTGCTTCGCGCCGTTCCACTGGAACGACCTCTTCGGCGAGTATCTGAGCGTCAACGCGGTGACGAACGACGCGGTGGACCCGGTGTCCTTCCAGCCGGAGTTCAAGGTGTGCGCGGTGTCGCTGGCGAAGGTGGCGAGTGCGGCACCGGCACCGGCTCCAACACCGGCTCCGGAGAAGGCTCTTGTGCCGGCCTCGGTGGTCCCGGGCGGGAATCCCTTCGGGCTCGATCCCACTCCGCCGCCCGTCCTCACCGCGCGGGAACGCCTCTACCTGACCGGCTTCCTCGCGGGGATCGAATCCGGCGCCCCGGGTGTGCCGACGCTTCCGCCGGACGCGCCCTTCGGTGCCGAGCACGCGGTGTGGGTGAACGGCGTGCTGGCCGGGATGTACTCGCGGTCGACGCCCGCTCCCCCGCCCCAACAGCCGCACCCCGGGCGGCAGATCGTCGTCCTGTGGGCCTCGCAGACCGGCAACGCCGAGGAGGTGGCGGCGGCCACCGCCGAACGGCTGGGCTCGGCCGGGCACCGGGCCTCGCTGGTCGGCATGGACCAGGCCGACCTCGGCACGCTCCCGGCCGACGCCGATCTCCTCTTCATCACCAGCACGTTCGGCGACGGCGACGCCCCCGACAACGGCTCCGGCCTCTGGGACACGCTCACCGGCGAACAGGCACCGCGCCTGGACGGAGTGCGGTTCGCGGTGCTCGCCCTGGGCGACTCCTCGTACGACGACTTCTGCGGGCACGGGCGCCGACTGGACGCGCGGCTGGACGAGTTGGGCGGGGTGCGGCTGGCCCCGCGCACGGACTGCGAGCCGGACTTCGAGCCGTCGGCGGACGTCTGGCTGGGCCAGGTGATCACGGCGCTGGGCAGCGATTCGGTCGTGGAAACGGCCACCGAGCCGGTCACGGAAACGGTTGTCCCGAAGCCCCCTGCCCGTACATCCAGGCCCGCCCCCGTCACCGCCCGGCTCGTCGGCAACCGGCTGCTCAGCCGGCCGGGCGCGGGCAAGGAGGTCCGGCGCTTCACCTTCGACACCAGCGGCACCGACCTGACGTACGAGACCGGTGACGCACTCGGTGTGCGGCCGGTCAACTCCCCCGCCCTGGTGGAGGAATGGCTCACCACCACGGGGACCGATGCCACAACGGTCGTAGAACTGGATGGCGTTGGGGAGTCCAGCTTCGGTGAGGCGCTCCATCGGCAGTTGGACATCACCCGTATCACCCCCGATCTGCTGCGCTTCGTGGCCGAACGGACGCGGGACGACCGGGCGTTGCGCAGGCTGTTGCGGCCCGACAACAAGGACGGGCTGGCGCAGTGGAGTTGGGGGCGGCAGGCGGTGGATGTGCTCGCCGAGTATCCGGTGCGGGCGGGGGCCGAGGAGTGGGCCGGGGTGTTGAAGAAGCTTCAGCCGCGCCTGTACTCGATCTCCTCCAGCCCGCTGGTCGACCCGCACAGCGTCTCGTTGACGGTGTCGGTGGTGCGGTACGAGAGTCTCAACGGGCGTCCGCGGGGCGGGGTTTGCTCGCCGTTCCTCGCCGATGCCGATATCCGTGCCGATGTCGATGCCGCGGCGGGGACCCCCGTGCCGGTGTTCGTGCAGCGCTCGCCGCACTTCCGGCCGCCCGCCGATCCGGCGACGCCGATGGTGATGGTCGGGCCGGGCACCGGGGTCGCGCCGTTCGTCGGTTTTCTTCAGGAGCGGCGCGCGCTCGGGCATCCCGCGCCGAACTGGCTGTTCTTCGGGGAGCAGCACCGGGCGACGGACTTCTACTACGAGGAGGAGCTGACGGAGTTGCTGGACGGGGGCACCCTCGCGCGGCTCGACACGGCGTTCTCCCGTGACCAGCGCGCCAAGGTGTACGTACAGGACCGGATGCGGGAGCACGGGCCGGAGTTGTGGCACTGGTTGCGGGAGGGCGCCCACTTCTATGTGTGCGGGGACGCCTCGCGGATGGCGAAGGACGTGGACCGGGCGTTGCGGGACATCGCGGTCGCGCACGGCGGGCTGGACGAGGCCGAGGCGAGTGCGTATGTGAAGCAACTGGCGGCGGCGAAGCGGTATGTGCGCGATGTTTACTGAATGAACTGATGGCCACGGCCGATTGAACAAAGCCGTTCGAGTTTGCCCCATTTAGGCCATGAAGGGGGCTTCTTACCGGTCTCACACCCGAATCATCAGGACTTCGGCCACCCGGCTCACCAGCTGCGATTAGCGTCCTCTGCTGTGCACTTGGCAGAAACGCAACAGGTGACACCCGGCCGGCGGACACAGTCGGCGGTGTCCGCCCCGGAACCTCCCGCGCAGTGGCACCGCATCCTCACCCTGCTCGCCGACATCAGTCTGTTCATCGGCGTCCGGCCGGTATGGACGCAGGCGGCCAGCCACCGGCTCGTCGTGGCGGCGGTCGTCTGCCTCTGCTACGCCTCGATCCTGGTGTGCGGGGTGCTGACCCTGGTGGTCCGCCGGGCCCGCTCGCTGGCCCGGATCGATCTCGCCGTCCTGGTGACCGCGGTCCTGCTGGCGCTGTCCGCGTGGTCCGTGTTCCACACCGGCGGCGACGAGGCGGTCCTCACCACGCAGGCCGCCAAGGAACTGGTCGCCGGACACCCGATCTACGGCCAGCCCTGGCCCTGGCTCTTCCACACCGGTCAGGGCGTCGCACTCACCCCGACGGTGACCGGCGGCTACGACTACACGTACGGCTATCCCCCACTGGAGACCCTGCTCACCGCACCCCTCCTGTGGATCGGTCACGGCGGCGCCCCCGCGACGGCCGTCGCGACCGGCGCGCTCATCGCGGCGGCGATCCTGATGTGGCGACTGCTGCCCACGCAGTGGCGCTCGGCCGCCACCATGGCCTGCCTCGGCCTCGGCCTTCTTCCCACCTACGGCCGTCAGGGCTATCCCGCCGTGCTCGCCATGGCGTTGCTGGTGCCGGTGGTGATCCGCTGGCCCCGGATCGGCAGGGGCGGCCGGCTCGGCCGCGCCGGGATCGCCCAGGCCGCGTGTCTGGGGGCGGCCTGCGCGGCGCAGCAACTCCCCTGGTTCCTCACGCCGTTCCTGCTCGCCGGGATCTACGCCATGCGGCGCGGTGAACTCGGCGCCCGCCAGGCCGCGTTGCTGCTGTCACGCATCGTCGGGGTCGCGGTCACCGTATGGCTGCTGATCAACACGTACTTCATCGTGCACGAGCCGGGCACCTGGCTGCGGGGCATCGCGCTGCCGCTGACGCAGGGCGCGGTGGTGCACGGCCAGGGCCTGGTGGACATCTCGCTGTACTTCACGAACGGCAGCGACCGGCTCGACTGGTACTCCCACGCGAGCATGCTGCTGGCGGCGGGCCTGCTCGCCGTGTTCGTGCTGTTCGTACGGCGGTTGGGGCCGGCGGCGACGGTGCTGCCCTGGTGCGCGTTCTATCTGGCGACGCGTTCGCAGGACGGCTACTACCTGCTGATGACGCCGTTGTGGCTGGCGTCGGCAGTCACCGCGCCGATCGCCGAGTTCCGTGACGCGTGGCAGCCCCGCCCCCGGCTGCTGTCCGGTCCGCACCGCCGCCAGGCCCGAGTGGCGGCGGCCGTCCTGCTGGTCACGCCCGCGCTGGCGGGCGCCGCCGTGGCGGCGACCGGGGCACCGCCGATGACCATGGAACTCACCGGAGTCCGGCGCGCGGTGCCCACGGTCGTGACCCGGCTGACGATCCGGGTGACCAACGCGTCCGGCACCGCGCTCACCCCGCACTACACGCTCACCACGGGCCAGGGCATGAGCAGGTTCTGGTCCCAGGTGGGCGGTCCGGCGACGCTGCCCGCGCACAGCACGGAGACCATCGAACTCCGGCCGCCCGACGGGACGTTCACCCTGCCGCACAAGCAGGTCCGGATCCGGGTGCGGGCCTTCACCGCCACCCCGCAGACGCTGTCCAGTTCGGACATCCGGCTGCGGCTGCCGGACTGACGGTCCGTCAGGCCGCGGTGCGCAGGAAGCGGAGCGTGGTGGTGACGTTCGTCCGGCCGCGCAGCATGCCCAGTTGGTTCCAGCCCAGGCCGAACTGGTCGCGGTCCACGGAGAATTCGGCGTCCAGCGTGAGCGCCTCGCCGGTCGCGTCCTTGAGGCGGGCCGTGAAGGTCTGCGGACGGCTGATGCCGTGGACGGTCAGCTGACCGACGATGTGGACGGTGTCGCCGGTCAGCTCCGCGCTGCGCACCGCGAAGGTGATCTCCGGGAACTTCTCGACGTCGAACAGGTCGGCGGAGCGCAGGTGCTTGTCGCGCTTGGCGTTCTTGGTGTCCAGGGAGGCGGCGTCCAGGGTCAGGGTGCCGACCGCGGAGCCGTCGCCCCGGACCTCGCCCTGACCGCTGAAGGCGCCGAAGGTGCCCTTCACATTGACCAGGCCCCACATCGTCTTGTGGCTGATGCCCACGGTGGAGGCGGCCTGGTCGAGCTGCCACACCCCGGTCTCGACGGCGACGGTCATGATCTCTCCCACTTGGTTCCGGTAGTCCAAATTTGAATGAGCCTTACGCTAGCCCATCATCCAAATATGGACAACCACTTCTCCAAAATTGGACAACAGGTAGACTCGACACCATGGCCGACCCCGCTGAGATCCCCGCCGACCAGCCCCAGTGCCCGTCCATGTCCGGCGACGGACTGCTCCCGCCCGAGCTGCGCGCCTGGATGCTGCTGCTGGCGGCGACGGGCTCGGTGGAGCAGGAGCTGCGCTCGGTGGTGAAGGGGAACCTCGACGTCTCGCACGACGAGTTCCTGGTGCTGTGCCTGCTGGCCGAGCAGCCCAAGGAGGGGCTGCGGATGACCCGGATCGCGGAGCTGCTGGGCCGGCCCAAGACCCGGCTGACGTATCAGATCGCGTGTCTCCAGCACGCGGGCCTGGTCACCCGCCAGTCCGTCTGCGGCGACAAGCGCGGCATCGAGGTCGCCCTCACCGAGAAGGCCCGCCAGCTCCTGCGCGAGGCCTCGGGATCACTGGCCGAGACGGTCAGGCGGGGGCTCGTGCAGTTCGTGGGCCGGGAGCAACGGGCCGCGTTGAACGCGCTGTTCCCCGATCTCGCGGCCAACTGACGGGGCGGGCGCCGCTGTCGGCACCCGCCGTCGTCGGCTACAGGGCGTACGAGGCGCCCTCGTCGGCCAGTTGGTCCACGAGCGTCGCGCGGGCGCGGGCCACCCGTGAACGGACCGTCCCCACCGGGCAGTCGGCGAGTTCCGCCGCCTCCGCGTAGGGCAGGCCCAGGAGTTGGGTGAGGAGGAACGCCTCACGGCGCTCGTCCGGCAGCAGGGCCAGCAGGTCGAGCAGCGCCACACCGTCGTCGAAGCCGGGCAGGCCCTGGGGCTGGGCGAGTTCGACGGCGAGCTGCCAGTCCTGGACGTCGGACAGCCGCGGGCGGACGGCGGCATGGCGGTAGCTGTCGATCACCGCGCGACGGGCGATGGACAGCAGCCAGGTGCGGGCCGAGGAGCGGCCCTCGAAGCGGTGCAGGCTGCCGAGCGCGCGCAGGAACGTGTCCTGTGCGAGATCGTCGACCGCCTGCGGGTCGGCGCAGAGGTGGGCGACATAGCGCAGGACGTCGCGGTGCAGGGCGCGCACGAGGTGGTCCACGGCGGCGGGGTCGCCGTGGCGGGCGGCGAGCGCCCAGTTGGTCAGCGACTCGTCGCTCGACTCCATGGAATCGGGCGGCGCGGGCAGGGCAGGAGTGATCACCTGGAGTCCTTCTCGGTCATCCGTGAAAGGGGGACCGGCCGTCCCGCGGCGCCGGGAGCGGCGCGGGGGTAGGGCCGAGGCCCGAGGCACGCAGGAGCGGCCCCGGGATGCCGGCTGTCGTCAGACAGCTGTCCCCAGGGGTGGACCCCGAGAGGTGATCGCGTGGACGAGGAGGAGCAGCCGCGGCGCCCGCTCGGAACGGGGGCGGTGCGGCCGGAACCGCGGCCGGTGCGGCGGAGCGGGGAGCGCGAGCAGCAGTCGTAGCGGAGCCGCGAGGCGGGTGGCCACGGCGCGGAGGAGACGGAACGCGGCGCGCTCGCCGTGGGCCAGCCACAGGCCGCACAGGAAGGCGGCGAGGAGGTGGGCGGTGAGCATGCCGGGCGAGGACGTGCCGCCGGCGATGGGGTTCGCCGACATGTGCGCCATGTCCATGGAGTCCATGGAGTCCGTGGAGGACATCGAGTCCATGGCGCTCATGTGCATGGAGCCCATGTCGGCGGACCCCATGTCCATGGACATCCGCTGCCCGGTCGCGGGCTGCGCCAGGGAGAACGCCGAGTGGAGGGCGGCCTGGGTGGCGACGACGAGGGTCACGATCAGCGGGAGGCCGCGTTCACGGCCCGCCACGGACCAGGCGGCGACACCGGTCACGGCCAGTCCGACGGCCAGTGCCCATCCGGGAACGTGGCGACCGGACATCAGAACGTGCCCCAGGGCGGCGAGCACCACACAGACGGCCGCGAACATCGCGGACCGTACTGCGCGAGCACCCCACCCTGCCGTCATGGCGCCTCATCCTGGCATCCCGAACCCGGCTGTCAGCGAGGGGTACGGAAATTTCGGGCGCGGTACTCAACGGTGGCGGTTGGCGTCGACCGGTCCTACTCCTCGATGACCAGGCCCTTCGCCGCTAGCACCGGGGCGAGGCCGCACATCTCGATCACCGTTCGGCCCGCGCGGTAGGCGGCGATGAACCCGGCCTCGGCGTCGACCCTTTCCTGCGAGGCGGTGGCCGCCTCGGCCGCGTCCTCCCGGCGGACGATCACCACACCGTCGGCGTCGGCGCGCACTATGTCGCCGGGGCACACGAGTACGCCACCGATGGTGATGGGCTCGCACATGGGGCCGACGGTCTCCTTGACCGTGCCCTTGATGGAGACGCTGCGGGAGAAGACCGGGAAGCCCAGGGCGCGCAGGTCCTCGGTGTCGCGGACGCCGGTGTCGGTGACCAGGCCGGCGAGGCCCTTGGACTGGCAGGCGTTGGCGAGGACGTCACCGAAGGAGCCCGCCTCCTCGTAGGCACCGGCGGACACGACCACGACGTCGCCCGGCCGGGCGTAGGCGATGGCGGTCTGGAGCATGAGGTTGTCGCGCGGGGCGCACTGGACGGTGAAGGCGGGGCCGCACAGGGACATGGTGTGGTCGACCGGCTTGATCGCCGAGTCCAGCGCCCCGAGGCGGCCCTGTGCCTCGTGGACGGTGGCCGAGGAGAAGGCGCTGAGCTGCTTGACGACGGCGGGGTCCGGCCGGTCGAACTTCGTGCTGACGCGGATCATGACGACCTTTCAGACAGTGGGTGCGGCTGACGTCAGTTCGGCGCACGCCGTCGCTATGCGCTCGCACGCCTCGGTGAGTACGTCCGTCGAGGTGGCGAAGGAGATACGGAAGTAGCCGGGCGCGCCGTACGCGGCTCCGTGGATCACCGCGACCTGTCGGCTGTCGAGGAGGTGACGGGCGAAGTCCTCGTCGTTCTCGATCCGGGTGCCGGCCGGGGTGAACTGGCCCATGGCGCCTCGGCAGTTGACCAGGACGTAGAAGCCGCCGTCGGGGACGGTGCAGCCGAGTTGCGGCACGTCGTTGATGAGCTTGACGGTCTCGTCGCGGCGGGCGCGGTAGACGCGCACGGTGTCCTGGACGAAGTCCTGCGGTCCGGCGAGCGCGGCGGCAGCGGCGGCCTGGCTCACGGAGGAGGGGCACGAAGAGGTCTGCGACTGGAGGGTGTTGATCGCGGTGACCAGGTCCGCCGGGCCGACGCCGTAGCCGATGCGCCACCCCGTCATCGCGTACGTCTTGGAGACGCCGTTGGTGAGGAACACCCGGTCGGCAAGGGCCGGTTCGACGGCCGCGAGGGACGGGGCGTCTTGGTCGCCGTACCAGATTTCGTCGTAGATCTCGTCGGTGAGGACGCCGACGTGCGGGTGGGCCAGCAACACCTGGGCGAGGGCGCGGAGTTCGGAGGTGGTGTAGGCGGATCCGGTCGGGTTTCCCGGGGTGTTGAGGACGACCCAGCGGGTGCGCTCGGTGATCGCCGCCGTGAGGCGCTCCGGGGTCAGCTTGAAGCCGTCCGCCTCGGGGCAGTCGACGATGACCGGGGTGCCGTCGTTGGCGCGGACCATGTCCGGGTACGAGACCCAGTACGGGGCGGGTACGACGACCTCGTCGCCCTCGTCCAAAGTGGCCATCAGGGCAAGGAAGATGACCTGCTTGGCGCCGCCGCCGACGGTGATGCGGGAGTCGGTGACGTCGATGCCGTGGCGCTCGCGGAGTTTGCCGGTGATCGCAGCGCGCAGGGCCGAAGTGCCGTTCACCGGCGTGTACTTGGTCTCGCCCGCCTCGATGGCCCGGATCGCGGCGGCCTTGACGTGGTCGGGGGTGTCGAAGTCGGGCTCGCCCACGGTGAGGTCGAGGATGGTGAGGCCCTGGCTCTTCAGCTCGCGGACACGCTGGGCCGCCGCCGTGCTGGGCGAGGGCTTGATGCGGCGGAGCCGCTCTGCCGTCTTCATGTGATCAGCCCTCCCTGCGCTCGAAGTTGAGGCCGCCGGGCACCTGGAAGGTGGGGAGGATCTCGATGTGGCCGATGTTGACGTGCCGGGGCGCGTCGACGGCGAACTCGATGGCGTCGGCGATGTCCTCGGGCTTCAGGGACTCGTAGCCGTCGTAGAACTCGCGCTGGGCTGCCTCCATGTCGCCCAGCAGGCGGCCGAAGATCTCCGTCTCCACACGGCCGGGGCAGATCTCGCTGACGCGGACCCGGCGGCCGTAGCCGTCGACGCGGAGCTGGCGGGAGAGGGTGTGCACGGCGGCCTTGGTGGCGTGGTAGATCGTGTTGCCGCCGAAGTTGTAGACACCGGCGATGGAGCTGATGTTGACGATGTGGCCGAGGTCGCGCTCGACCATGCCGGGCATGAGCAGGCGGACCAGGTGGAGGACGGCCTGGATGTTGACGGCGATCTGTTCGTCGACGGCGAACTCGTCGGCGGTGAGGATGTTGCCGGTGCGGGAGACGCCCGCGTTGTTGACGAGGACGTCGATCTCCAGGCCGTCGAGGACGGCGGTGAGCGCCTCGGTGTCGGTGATGTCGACGGCGTGCGGGACGCAACCGGTCTCGTCGGCAAGGGTGTTGAGCCGGTCGGCGTTGCGGGCCACGGCGTGGACCTCCAGGCCGCGCTTGGCGAGCCGTTCGACGACCACGGCTCCGATGCCGGTCGACGCTCCGGTGACGAGGGCCGTCCTGTAGTCGGAGATGGGCATGCTGAAGTGCTCCTTGCTGTGCGGGGTGGGGGGTGCGACGGACGTGCGGGTGCGGGGAGTTCGTGTGGGGCTTTCAGGCGTCGCGCAGGGGCAGGTGGGCGCGGTCCTTCACCTTGGACACCGCGAGGAGGGTGCCCAGGGCCGTGATGACGGCGTAGAAGGCCGGCATGTTGACGTTGCCCGTGCGGTCGATGAGGTACGTCATCAGGAGGGGGGCCGTACCGCCGAAGAGGGCGGAGGAGACGTTGTAACCGAGGCCGTAGGCGGAGTAGCGCACACGGGTCGGGAAGAGTTCGACCAGGAGGATGTGGATGACGCCTGTGTGGCCGGCGAACACGACTGCCATGACGCAGGCGCCGATCACGGCGAGGCCGACGTTGCCGGTGCCGATCAGCAGGTAACAGGGGATGCCGACGATCGCCATCGCTACGGCGGCTCCGGCGAGGACCTTCTTGCGGCCGACGCGGTCGGAGAGGCGGCCCATGTAGGGGATGGCGACACAGATCGCGACCAGGCTGGAGGCGGTGACGAGGAGGCCCTGCACCTTGCTGAAGTTCAGCTCGCTGCTCATGAAGGTGGGCATGTAGCTGAACAGGACGTAGTAGCCGGAGCCGTTCATCAGGGGGATGAACAGGGCGAGCAGCATGGCGCGGCGGTGCTCGGCGGAGGCGAAGGCCTCCTTGAGGGGGTTCTTGGAGAGGCCGTCCTCTTCTTTCAGGCGGGTGAAGTTCGGGGTGTCGCTGATGCGCTTGCGGATGTAGATGCCGGCGATGCCGAGCGGGACGGCGAGCAGGAACGGGATGCGCCAACCCCACGACTCCATACGGTCGTTGCCGAGTCCGCTGGTCATCGCGGCGGCGACGAGTGTGCCGGTGAGCAGGGCGAGGAACGAGGCGATCTGCGCGTAGCTGGTGTAGAGGCCGCGCTTGCCCTCCGGGGCGTGCTCGGCGAGGAAGCTCATCGCGCCGGAGGCCTCACCGCCGACGGAGAAGCCCTGCGCCACGCGGAGCAGGATCAGCAGGGCGGGGGCGGCGACGCCGATGCTGGCGTAGCTCGGCAGTACGCCGATGGCCGCGGTGGCGGCGCTGATCAGGAGGATGACGAAGACCAGCATGCGCTGGCGGCCGATGCGGTCGCCGAGGTGGCCGCAGATGACGGCGCCGAGGGGGCGGAAGAAGAAGGAGACGGCGTAGCCGAGGAAGACGAGCTGGACGGCGTTGTCGGAGCCGGGGAAGAAGACGGCGGCGAGGGAGCCGGCCATGAAGCCGAAGATGCCGTTGTCGTAGAGCTCGGCGAAGATTCCTACGCAGCCGGCGAGGGTGACCTTGCGGGCGGTTCTGGGGTCGACCGTGTTGGGGACGGGTTGAGCGGCCACGGTACTCATGGCGTCTCCTGTCTGGGGAGGGGGTTGCGGTGAGGGGCGTTACGACTCCGTGCGGGGTGCTTCCAGCGGGTGAGCGGGGGCTGGTGAGCGGGGTGAGAT
>NZ_JAENRY010000247.1 GCF_016612545.1 Streptomyces sp. MBT65
CCCCTACCCCGACGCCCACCACCCCGACGAACACCCCGCACCGCACCCGCTGCTGGCACCCGTCCTCGGCCTCCTCGGCCACTGGCACGGCCAAGGCGAAGGCGAATACCCCACCCTGGAAGGGGACTTCGCCTACGCGCAGGACGTCACCTTCAGCCACGACGGCCGCCCCTTCCTGCACTACGAGGCCCGCGCCTGGCTTCTGGACGCCGACGGCGCACCCCTGCGTCCTGCCGCCCGCGAGAGCGGCTGGTGGCGCCTCCAGCCCGACGGCCGGGTGGAGGCACTCGTCACCCAGCCCACCGGCATCGCCGAGATCCTCGTCGGCCACGCCACCGACGGCACGGTCGAACTCGCCACCCACGAGGTCGCCCTCACCCACACCGCCAAGAAGGTCACCGCCACCCGCCGCCGCTACGCCCTGACCGACGCCACCACGCTCACCTTCGACCACGATCTGGAGGCCGTGGGGGAGCCGTTGCAGCACCACCTCTCGGCACGGCTGCGACGTACGGGCTGAAATGAGCTGATCAGCAAGCCTGTTCACAGCGTTGCTTTCGGAATATCCGGTCGTTGATCTCCCATGCAGTGAGCGGTGCCCGAGCGGCATGGAGGCGTGGATCGACAGTGGTGCCCGGCGGCCTCCCGTGGGCAGGCGAACGGAGAGCCCTGTGCGCATGAGTGACCTTCAGCGGTGCGAGATCCGACCCGGACGACTCGTCGAGTGGACGCTGCACCCGACGGCCGTAGGAGCGGCGCGGGCCCTTCCGGACGACGCGCGGCCACCGGCGTATGTGCAGGAGTCCCATATCCGTACGGCCCGTTCCGTGCGTGCGGACGGGCTGTTCGTGCCGACCTGGCTCGGTACCGCCTTCGACATGCCGGGGCGGATCGAACTCGACGTGCTCCAGGGCGCGTTGAGATCCTGGATGCTCCGGCACGAGACGCTGCGCAGCGGCTTCCGGTGGGCCGGTGACGAGATGCGCCGCTTCACCCTGGACGCCGACGCCGTGGCCCTGCACCGCGAGGACGTAGGGGAGTTCGCCGACGCGGGGACGCTGACCCGGTACATGCAGGACCGTTTCGATGTCGCGGCGGACGCGCTCACCTGGCCCAACTTCCTTTTCGCGGCGGTCGTCCGCGACGACGGCGCGAGCGTCTACCTGGCCTTCGACCACAGCAACGTCGACGCCTACTCGCTGCACCGCATCGCGGGCGAGGTCCACGAGCTGTACGCGGCCGGCCTCGCCGGGGACGCGGTCGAGTCGGCGCCCGTCGCCAGCTACATCGACTTCTGCGCGGGCGAGCGCACGGACGCCGACCAGATCGACGACACGCACACCGTCGTCTCCCGCTGGCGCGAGTTCATCGCCCGCTGCGACGGCAAGCTGCCGAACTTCCCCGTCGACCTCGGCCTCGACCCCGAAGGGCCGCTGCCCACCCAGAAGTTCCTCCAGGAGATGCTCGTCGACGACACGGACGCGGCGGCCTTCGAGGCGTACTGCCGCCCGTACGGCGGAAGCCTCGTCGGCGTCCTGGCGGCCGTCGCTCTCGCCGCCCGCGAGATCAGCGGCCTCGACGTGTACCGCACCGTCGTCCCCTTCCACACCCGCGCCAAGTCCCGCTGGGCCGACTCGGTCGGCTGGTACGTGGGCGGCGCCCCGATCGAGATCCCCGTCCAGCACGCCACCGACTTCGACCACGCCCTGCGCATGGTGCGCGCCACCCTCCGCGAGAACCGCTCGCTGGCCCGCATGCCCATCGCCCGCGTACTGCGCCTGCTGGGCGCCGACTTCAGGCCCACGTCCCCCGACCTGTACTCGATCGTCTCCTACGTCGACTCGCGCGCCCTGCCCGGTTCGGAGCGCTGGCAGGAGCTGAAGGCGTACGGACTGATCCGGGTCTCGTACGGCGACCAGGTGTGCGCGTGGGTGACCCGGGTCCACGAGGGCCTGCAGTTCGCGTGCCGAATCCCCGACAACGTGATCGCGGACAAGAACATGCGGCTGTGCATGGAGCTGGTACGGGAGCAACTGGTCGCGGTGGCCCGGCCGTCGCTGGCCGTGCGTCTCTAGAACCCCCTCCACGTAGGGCCGTCGAGGCCGAGAACCGACCCGGGGCACGGGCACCGACCGAGGTGTCCGTGCCCATGTCCGAACAACTGCTGCCGAGCCACATCGAGTGGTCGAACCACACCACCGCCCTCGACGGCATCAGCGGTGTTTCCGTGACCCAGCTCCTGCTCAACTCCCTGTTGATCGGCATCGGTTCGGTCATCGGGAACGTCGTGTCCTGCGCGCCGTCGCCGATCCGACGGGCTCCGCACTGATCGCGGCGGCGGTCGGGCTGTGCGTCGCGTTCCTCCGGTTTCACCGGGGTGACGAGCATGGTGGCGGGATCCCGTCGGAGCCTGTCACCGAGGCTTCTGGTTGCCTCGCACGCGTGCTTCTAGCGTCGAGGGACAGGCCGGTGATCGCCGGTCTCCCTCTACGGAAGACGCCCTGTGCACGTCCAGATCGTTCTGTTCGACGGCTTCGACCCGCTCGACGTCGTCGCCCCCTTCGAGGTCTTGTACGCGGGCGGCAGCGCCTCGGGTGGTGCCGTGACCGTGGAACTGGTCTCGGCCGAAGGCTCCCGGGACGTCGTCAGCGGTACCGGTGGCCTGACGCTGCGGGCCACCGGCGCACTCGACCCCGCCCGCGCCGGCCTCGTCCTGGTGCCGGGAGCCTCCGGCCGGGTCGGGGAACCGGGCGAGGTGCCCGACATCGACGCAGACGACCAACAGGCCTGGCAGCAGGACGAGTTCATCCCCGTGCTGCTCGGACGCACACTGACCACCGGGCTGCCCGGTCTGCTGAAGGCCGCCATGGACAACCCGCGGATCACCATGGCAACGGTCTGCGGCGGCTCGCTCGTCCTCGCCATGGCCGGGCTCATCGAGGGCCGGAACGCCACCACCCACCATCTCGGCCTCGACATGCTCGAGGCCACCGGCGTGCACGCCGTCCACGCCCGGGTCGTCGACGACGGCGACCTGGTCACCGGCGCCGGCGTCACCTCCGGCCTCGATCTGGGCCTGTACCTGCTGGAGCGCGAAGTCGGTCCGCGGATCGCCCACGCCGTCGAGGAACTCTTCGCCCACGAGCGCCGAGGTGTCACCTGGCAGGCGCGGGGGCCTGCCCCGGTCACCCTGTGACGCCCGATCGACACCCGCACCGACTCCACGACTTCTCGACGTCTCGACTTCACGGCAAGGAAGAACCACTCATGTCCATCGAAGGCGTCTGGGACCTGACCATCGCCACACCCGTCGGCCGCATCAAGCCCGTCGTCGAACTGCGCCGGGACGGCGAGGAGTTCACCGGCATCGCGCACGGCACGGGCGAGGAGGTTCCCCTCCGGGACGTCGTCGTCGACGGCGACCGGGTCACCTGGAATCAGGCGGTCACCAAGCCGCTGCGCCTGAACCTGGCCTTCGCGGTCACCGTCGAGGACGACACGCTCACCGGCACCTCGAAAGCCGGTCGACTCCCCGCCTCGAAGGTCAGCGGCCGACGCCGACCGCGGCCATGAGCGACATGTGACGCGCGACCACGTCGACGAGGCCGTTGCCCGCCCTACACGCTGCCCTGGCCGGTCGCCGCGAGCGAGTCCCAGCCGCTCCACGCGGGGATCGCCTCGCACGCCTCCCTCCAGGCGGACGGGACACCACCCGTGCCGGTGCGGGCCGCGACGACACCACCCGCGATCGCACAGGTGGTGTCCCGGTCGCCCCACCCGGCGACGGTCTGCCACAACGCCTCGGGCAGGTCGTCCGGATGCCCCGCGGCGGACCACAGGGCGAACGGCACCGTGTCCGGAGCCGAGATGAGCGTCCCCGAGCCCAGCACGGACGCCGCGTGCCGTACCGACGTCCGCTCGGAGAAGTTCGCCGCGACCAGCAGACCGGAGCGGACATCGCTCTCCGGCACGTGCGAGGCGACCTCCCGCAGGAACTCGGCGCGGGGCGCGGCCTGTTGACCCGCCCCGGCGGCCGCGAGCGCGGCGGCGACCGCCACAGCCACCGCCCCGGCGACGGCCTCCGGATGAGCATGGGTGGTCAGCGCGGACAGCCGCGCCTGCTCGGCGGCGACCGCGAGATCGTCCCGGAACCAGGCGCCCAGCGGCGCGACCCGCATCGCGGCACCGTTGCCGTAGGACCCCTGCCCGCCGAACTGTCCGGTGGTGACCGCCCGCCAGTCCTCGCCCTCGCCGATGCGGCGCAGCACGCTGTGCATGGACGGGCCGTACTTCCGCCCCGGCTCCCGCGCGTACTCGGCGGCGAACTCCCGTGCCAGCGCGTCCGGTCGGACCTCGCCGTGGGCCACCAGGTGGGCGAACAGCACGAACGCCATGGCCGAGTCGTCCGTCCACAGCCACGGCACGGGGCGCACCTCCCGCGCGGCCCACAGCTCCTCGGCATCCTCGTCGGAGCGGGTGAACCAGCCGTCACCGAAGGCGTCCCCGATGACCAGCCCGTCGAGGGAGGCGTGGGCGTGGCGCGGACTGCTCATGGTGGTGCTCCTGTTAATGATCGGTGGGCTCGGCACATCGTAGTTAAGGTGCGGGGATGGAGCGGATCTTGGTGGTCGGGGCGACGGGCGCGGGCAAGTCCACGCTGGCCAGAGGCGTGGGCGAGCGGCTGAAACTGCCGTACCACGAGATGGACGCCCTGTACTTCGTCGGCCCCGACTGGGCCGTCAACGAGCGACTGACGGACGACGTTCTCCGGGTCACGTCGGCACCCGGCTGGATCATCGACTCCATCGGCTCGCCCGAAGTCCGCGATCTGCTCTGGGAATTGGCCGACACGGTGATCTGGCTGGACTACCCGAAACGCGTGATCATGCCGCGCGTCCTGCGCCGCTCCCTGCGGCGCACGGTGACCCGCGAGAGCGTCTTCGGCGGCAACAGGGAGACCTGGGCCGGGTGGTTGAGCCGGGAGCACCCGGCGTGGTGGGCGTGGTCCCAGCACGCGGGCAGGCGCGCCGAGATCGAGCGCCGTACGAACGACCCCCGCTTCGCTCCGCTCACCACACTCCGGTTCGCCCGCCCCCGCGACACCGCTGCCTGGTTGGCGTCCCTGGGCTGAGCCCTCAGAGGAACGGCGTGCCCGCGTCCAGCCCGGAGAGGACCCGGCCGTAGAGCTCCAGGTTGGTGGTCGGGTTGACGAACGAGTGCAGGCTCAGGGCGTGCAGATCGCGTACGGCTCGCTGGACGGGGACGTCCCGGTGGAGGGAGGAAGCTCCCGAGGCGGAGGACAGCAGATCCACGGCCTCCTTGCACAGCCGGGTCGTATAGCCGCTCTGCGCCCGGATCCTGGCCCGCTCCGCCTGCGTGTACGAGACGCCGTTCTCGGCCGCGGCCTCGATCCGTGCGACGAAGTCGGCGGTCAGCAGTTCGGCGCAGGAGATCTTCAACGCCGCCTCGGCGACCTGGAGATGGGTGACGCCCGCCTCGTACTGCCGCTCGTGGAAGGTGTAGGTGATGCCCCGCCGGTGGATGCGCTCGGTGAACTCCGCGAGGGCCGCCCGGGCCAGACCCAGCGCGTTCGGTGCCGTCCAGGCGCAGAACAGCAGCAGGACCGGCATCCGGTAGAAGAGGTCGTCGGCGTTGCTCTTCGAGGCCACCTCGCCTGCCAGCAAGGGCCCGACGGGCAGGACACGATGCGCGGGTACGAACACGTCCCGCGCGACGACGCTGTTGCTGCCGCTGCCCGCCAGTCCCGACACGTACCAGTCGTCGAGGATCTCCAGATCGGACATCGGCACTGCTGTCCACAGCAGTTCGGGCGGGCCGCCCTCGGACGCGACCCGGGCCGTCAGCAGATGCCAGTCGGCGTTCTGACAACCGGTGGCGAAGCCCGAAGTGCCGTTCAAGACATAGCCGTTGTCCGTCGCGACCGCCACGGCGTCCGGGACGAGCGTGCCGCCGATCCGTACATCAGGACCGGTGAAGATCTCGTCCTGGGCGTCGTCGGGGAAGAGCGCGGCGATGAACGAACAGCCCGCCTGGTTCAGGGCCATGAAGCCGGTCGAACCGCACCCGGCGGCGATCTCGCCCAACACCTCGACCTGTGTGCTCAGCCGGCTCTGGTAACCCCTGTACCGCCGGGGGACGTTCATCCGGTACACCCCGGCGTCCGTCAGCGCCGACACCACGTCCGCCGTCACCCTTCTCTCCTGCTCGGTGCGCAACGCGCGCTCGCGGAGCAGGGGTTGGAGTGCCCGTACACGTTCGACGAGGCCGGCATCGGACGGGGGCGGAGCCATGGGCGACCTCCGAGCGCTACGGGGCCCTCACCGTGACGCGGATCGCACACGGTGTCAACGCCCGTGCTCAGACAGGTGTGTTGAGGGAGCGGTAGAAGTCGAGGTGACCACGAGCCGCAGCTTCCCAGGTGTGGCGGGCGGCCAGCTCCCGCCCGGCCGATCGCCGCGCCGGATCCTCGACGGCGAGGGCATGACCGAGTTCGGCCGCAAGCTCCTCGGGGGTGGCCCCGAAACGCGCGGCGGGCCCGAACACCTCACGCAGCACGGGCAGATCCCGCACGACCAACGGCACCCCCGCCGCCAGCGCCTCCATCGCGGCGAGCCCGAACCCCTCCTTCAGGGAGGGGAAGGCGAACGCGTCCGCCGCCGCGACCAGGGACGGCAGTTCCCCTTCGTCGACCTGCCCCAACACGACTGGCTGCACGCCGAGTTCGGCGGCGCGCGCCTCCCAACTCGCCCGGTAGTCGCGGTAGTCGAACAGCGTCTCCCCGCCGGCGATCACCAGCCGGACCTCGGGTCGCTCGGCGCGCAACAGGGCGTAGGCCTCCAGCAGGTCCAGTGAGCCCTTGCGGGGTTCGATGCCGCCGACGGTGAGGACGTACGGGCCCAGACGGGAACGACAACTCGCCCGCGCGGCCGGGTCGGTGGTGGCGAAACGGTCGTAGGCGACCCCGTTGGGGATCACGTGCGCGTCGATGCCCCAGCCCTCGGCCATCTCCTGCGCGACCGACCCCGACACGCACACGTGCGCGTAGGGCTCGACGATCGCGCGCTCGTGGCAGGCGGCCAGTTCGGGGGTGGTGAAGTGGTCGAGGTGGTGGACCGTGCGGACGCAGCGGCCGGCCGCGTTGGCGCTGATGCAGTCCTGGGCGTGGACGACGTCGTACGGAGTGGGGTCGAACGCGGTGCGGAGGGTGGCGATCGAGCGCAGGATGCGGGCGCCGACCGTCTCCTCGGGCGGGCCGTCGGGGAACGGCACGATCTCGACCCGTACCGCCGGGTTCACCGGGCGGAAGAAGCCCGCGTCGCCGCCCCGGCCCAGGGTCCACACCGTGACGTCCTCGCCCAGGGCCGCGAGGGCCTCGGCGAGGGCGAGGGTGTGGACGACCCCGCCGCGTGGCCGGGTGGAGTAGCTGAGCAGGGCGATCTTCACGTACGGGACTCCCGGTAGGCGTCGGGGCGGCGTTCGTCGAGGTGGCGCAGGACGCGGCGGGCCCGGTCGGTCTCGGCGGCCACGTCGATCTCGGCGACGGCGAGCCCGGCCTTGGACCAGGTGCGGGCGAGGATGTCGCCGCCGGGGCCGACGACCTTGGCCTGGCCGAGGAAGCGCATGCCGCCCAGCGCGCCGGTCTGGTTCGAGGAGGCGAGGACGACCTGGTTCTCGGCGGCGCGGGACTGGTCGTAGAGGTCGAAGAGCCGGGCCTGGCGGTCCTGGGCCATGCGCGGGGCGCGGTTGGTGATGCTGGTGGGCCAGGCGGAGAGGCACGCGAGGATCTCGGCGCCGTCCAGGGCCAGCGAACGGGCCGACTCCGGGAAGGTCTTGTCGTAGTCGATGAGCATGCCCAGGCGGCCGACCGGGGTGTCGAAGGCGTCGAAGCGGTCGCCCGCCGTGTACGCGGCGACCTCGCCGGCCGGGAGATGGACCTTGCGGTGGCGGCCGAGGATGCCGTCGCCGCTGACGCAGACGGCCGCGTTGTAGCGCTCGGTGCCGCCGTCCTCGCAGTAGCCCACGCACACCACCATCTCGCCCGCCAGGCGGGCGACTTGGAGGATCAGCGGGTCGTCCGGCTTGAGGGCCGGGGGCAGGGACTGAGGGTCGGGGTCGCGGAGGTCGGCGAGATAGCCGCCGAGCGTGGCGTCGGGCAGCACCAGCAGATCGGCGCCCTGGCCGCGGGCGTCGTCGACGATTTTGCCGACGCGGGCCAGGTCGAACTCCAGGTCGCGGCCGAAGTGGGCGGCCGCGGCCGCGATCCGGATGGTGCTCATACGGTGACTGCTCCCGGGGCTGGTCCGTAGGTCTCGGGCCGCCGGTCGCGCAGATGCCCCATCGACCGGCGGGCGGTCTCCAGGGCCTGGGCGACGTCGAGTTCGGCGACGGCGATGCCGGCGGTCACGCCCGTGTCGGCGAGGATCTCACCGCCCGGGTCGACGACCTTGGCACTGCCCACGAAGCGTAGCGACCCGAAGGTCCCCGACTGGTTGGCGGACAGCCACACGATCTGGTTCTCCAGGGCGCGGGCCCGGTCGAACAGGTCGAAGCGCCGCTTCCAGCGGTCCTTCTCCAGGTCCGCGCTCGCGTTCGTCCGCGCGCCCGGCCACGCCGACACGCACACCCCGATCTCGGCGCCGTCCAGCGCCAGGGCCCGTGCCGACTCCGGGAACGCCTTGTCATAGCAGATCATCATGCCGATCCGGCCGACCGGTGTGTCGAAGGCGTGGAAGCGGTCGCCGGAGGCGTAGCTGGCGTCCTCGCTGAGGGGTTGGTGGACCTTGCGGTGGTTGCCGAGGACGCCGTCGCCGGTGACGCAGACGACGCTGTTGTACTGCCGTCCGTCGACCCCCGCCTCGCAGTAGCCCGCGACGACCGTCAACTCCCCCGCGAGCGCGGCCAGTCGGCGGATCTCCGGGCCGTCGAGGGCGAGCGCGGGCGGGCCCTCGTCCAGTGCGCTGTCGTCGTCCAGGCTGAGCAGATAGCCGCCCAGGCACGCCTCCGGCAGCGCGAGAAGCCGCACTCCCTGCTCCCCGGCCTCCTTGATCAGCCGTTCGGCGATCGCGAAGTCCTCTTCCAGGTCGCGGCCGAACTCGGCGGCCACGGCCGCCATCCGCAGCGTGCTCATGCCGTCCCCATTCCGGTCACCGTCGAGGTGACCGCCTCGGTGATCTCTCCGTCGGGCCAGCGCAGCCCGACCCCTTGCCCGGCGGTCAACTCCCCGCACAGAGCGCCTGTCGCGGGCCCGGCGGGCAGCGGCGCCGCGTCGGGCTCGTCGGCCGTGAGCATCCCGAAGCCCGGGAAACAAGTCAGCCAGTCGCCCATGGACGCACCCGCCGGACGGGGCACGGCGGCCACATCGAGCACCGCCCCACAGCCACTAGCCTCGGCGAGCATCCCCAGTGTCCCGGCGATCCCGGCCATCGACACGTCCTTGGCGGCAGCGGGCCGTCCGACGGCCACAGCCCTTGTCATCGTGCGGAGTTCGTCCGTACGGCGCCGGGTGGTCGAGTCCCACTGGCGGCCCCGGTAGCCCGCGCGCCAGCCGCCGCCGAGGTCGGCCGTGAGCCGTACGGCGTGTCCGGGGCGTCCGCCGCCACCCGGTACCGGCCGGTCGGTGCGGCCGAGCGCGGTCACCGACAGGGCGGCGGGGACGCCGAGTTGGGTGTGACCGCCGAGCACTGGGACGCCGTAGGCCTGCGCCGCCCGGGTCAGTCCGGCGAGGATCAGCGCGGCGTGTGCCGCGTCGCGCGCGCCGACCGCGTCCAGTAGTCCGACCGGTGAAGCGCCCATCGCGGCAAGGTCGTTGACGTTCACCAGGACCGCGCACCAGCCCGCCCACTCCGGGTCCCGCTCGACCATCGACGGCACGATCGCGTCGCACGCGGCGATCACATCGGTGCCGGGGACGGGCGCGCCGTCGTCGCCGACGTAGCCGGGCGGGGCGGGTAGCGCGGCGAGCAGGGGGCCCAACGCGGCCTTGGTGGCCGCGACTTGGGCTGCTGTCCGGTCGATGGGCCAGCGCATCAGGACGTGCGGGGTACCTGCGACTTCCGTGGCCCGCACCGACTGCCAGCCCAGCCGCCGGAACAGCACTTCGTTGCGGGCCTGCACGGTCGCGTCGAAGCGCAGTGCGCCCTCGGCCTCCGCCCGGGCGCAGGCCGCGCGGACCAGCGCCGCGCCGACTCCGCGCGGACCGCGCGCCTTTGGGGCGACGACCAGGCGGCCACCCTGCCACCAGCCGAGGTCCGGACCGTCGTCGACCGGGCCCAGCCGCACCCCGCCGATCACCGTGCCGTCCGTGGCCCGGGTGACCAGCACGACGGTACGGGCGTCGGCGTCACGGTCGTCGAGGTCGTCGCCGCTGAAGAGGCCCTGCTCGTGGACGAAGGTCTCCGTGCGCAGCCGTCGGTAGGACGTCAACTCGGCTGCGTCGGCGGCCTGTTCGATGTGGAACGAGGGGCGGCGGGCGAGCGTGCTGTGGTCGCCGAGCAGGGCCAGGATGTCCACCGGACCGTCCGCCACGGGCGGTGCCGCGGAGCCGTCGAGGTACACGGCCATCACCCGCCCGCCGTGCGCAGCACACTGCACGCGCCGCAGGCCGCGCAGCCCGCCTTCTGGTCGGCGCCGCTCATCCCGGCGGCGCGCAGCCGGGCCGCGACGCCCTCCGTGACGTACGTCAGGAGGTCGGCGCTCGGTGCCGGGACGCCGTCGCGGGCGGCGAGCGTGCCGGCCATCGGACGGAACGGGACGACGAACGGGTACACCCCTCGGTCGATCAACTCGCCCGCGCCCGCGATGAGTTCGTCCGGGTCCTCGCCGAGCCCGACGAGCAGATACGTGGAGACACGGTTCGGCCCGAAGACCCGCACCGCCTCGTCCCACGCGGCCTCGTACTCGGCCATCGGGACGGTCGACTTGCCCGGCATCCAGCGTCGTCGCACCTCCTCGTCGAGGGACTCGACATGGATGCCGATCGCGGTGGCCCCGGCGTCGTGCAGTTCACGGATCCAGGCGAGGTCGCCGGGCGGTTCGCACTGCACCTGGATCGGCAGGCCCGGGACCGCTTCGAGGACGGCGCGCACGGAGCGGACGAGATTGCGCGCGCCCCGGTCGGGGCCGGTCGTCGTCCCCGTGGTCATGACCATCTGCTGCACCCCGTCCAACCGCACCGCCGCCTCGGCGACTTCGGCGAGCTGCGCCGGTGTCTTGGCCGCGACCGCCGCGCCCGAGCGCAGCGACTCCTCGATGGTGCAGAAGCGGCAGCGGTCCGACTCGGCGTAACGGATACAGGTCTGGACGACGGTGGTGGCGAGGACGTCGGCGCCGTGGAGGCGGGCGATGTGCTCGTAGGGGATGCCGTCGGCGGTGGTCAGGTCGTAGAACTTCGGGCGGTTCACGGCGGTCAGGGCGAGCCCGGTGTCCTGGTCGCCCAGCCATACGCTGCCGTCGCGGACGCGGTAGGGGCTGGCCGGGTTGGTGGGCAGTGCGGCGTTGGCACCGTCGACGAGGACGTGACCGTCGCCGCTCGGACCCGCGCCGTCGGGCCGCCGTACGGGGGCGTCCAACGCGACGCCGTGCAGGGTGAGTTCGGCTCGGGTCAGGATGCGCACATCCACCGCCGTACTCGTCGATTCGGTGCCAACGCGCACAGTGGCCCCCTTAGAGCTGGTAGGTCGAGTTGATGATGGCGCCCTTGCGCGCGTAGTGGATCAGCGCGTCCTGGACGTCGAGCGGGTGGGTCGGGATGACGCCCTCGATGAGGTCCTCCTCGCGGGCGCCGTGCAGGGAGAGGCCGAAGCGGCAGCAGAAGACCTTGCCGCCCTCGGCGATGAACGTCTTGAGCTGGTTGTTGATGTTGTGCTCGCCGGGGAAGGCCGAGTTGCCGGTGGTCGGGAAGCCGCGCGTGGCAAGGCAGTTGAGGGAGCCGGGGCCGTAGAAGTAGATGGCCGTCTCGAAGCCCTTGCGCAGGGCGCGGGTCGCCTGGAGGACGGCGACGAACGACACCGACGACTCGTGGGCGATGCCGTGGACGAGCGTGAAGTAGGTCTCGCCGTCCTCGGCCTTGTAGTCGGGGAACACCTTGGTGGAGCCGTAGATGCTGGTGCCGTCGGGGAGGGAC
>NZ_JAENRY010000248.1 GCF_016612545.1 Streptomyces sp. MBT65
CTCCTTGCTCGAAGCACTCCACGACGACTCCGCTTCCGGGTGCGGGAACGGCGCTGACCGTGGCGACGGACGCGGCGGTGGTCAGGGGGGCGTATGTCGGCAGGGCGGCGGCGAGTTTGACGTCCGCGGCGACCGGGACCGTGCCCGACTGCGCGGCGTTGATCGCGGCCTCGCTCGCGTCGATGCAGGCGAGTGAGCCGTCCGTGGAGACGATGTACAGCCGCTCGTCGTGGTACTGCATGGACAGCGCCGAGCCGCCCCCCGTGCCGAGCTTCCACAGGCGGGTGCCGTCGGCGGTGAAGCAGTAGACGGAGGACGACGAGTCGCCCGCGAAGACGTAGCGTCGCACTGGTAGGAGGCCTCGATCGCTCCGGTGGACTTCGCGAGCCGCTGGACGACCCGGCGGCCCGTACCGGCGTAGACCGCGTTCTCCTCCTGCCAGCCGAAGAGCACGTTGCCGGTGGTCGCGGTGTGCCAGAGCTGGCTGGTGCCGTCCGCCGCGTAGGCCGTCACGCCGTAGCTGTGTCCGTGGTAGACGGCGTGGTCGTCGGCGCGCACCATCCAGGCGTTGTCCCCGGACGAGTTGCGCGACCACTGGAGTTCGTCCTCGTGGTCGATGACCGTCAGGCCGCCGTTGCGGTCGGAGACGTTCAGCACGCCCGCGTGGATGTCCAGCCAGAAGATGTCGACCTCGGCGGCGATGTCGTAGGCCGCGAACGGCACCTTCGAGGAGAGGTCGTAGACCCGGCCGTCGTCGCAGCCCGCGTAGATCCAGAAGTCGTCCGCCACCAGGCACTTGACGCCGTCGGGCAGGGAGTAGTGCGCCAGCACATCGCCGTCGTGGCTCAGGTTGTAGACGTTGCCGTGCTGGTTGCCGACCCAGCAGCGGTCCTCGTCGACATGGATGCCGAACGCCGAGGCTCCGGTGCGGAACCGCCACAGCACCGGGGCGGTCGCCCGTGCCGTCGACGGGGCGGACGTCACCTGACGGCGTGTCACGGCGCGGGCCGCCCGCTGTCCTTGGACGGCGGGCGCGTATCCCTTGCGCACCTTCTCGGCTATCTTCTTCGCCGCCGCGGTCCTCGCCTTCTCGTCGGTCGGGAAGGTGGTGATCTGACGCTGCCCGTCCACCCCGATCCGCCCGTACCGCACGGAGACGGTGGTCCCCTCGACAGTCACCTCGTAGAACTTGTGCGCACCGCCGCTCTCCTGCGAGAGCTCCAGATACGTCGTGTTCCCCGACTGTCGTGCCTGCGCAGCGGACACAGCGCACCCCTCCCCAAAGACCCGGTCGGCCACTACGGCCGATCTCCAGTGGTTCCAAACTAGTGGTCACCACTGACATCGAAGTCCCGGGCAGGATCCGGGGGTTGGACGCCGAGTGCGCGTCAGGCCCGTGCGTCCGGTGCGCAGCCCCGCAGGAGGAACGCGATCACGTCGTCAAGACCGCGTTCGGCGACCTCAGGTGCGAACAGGCCGTTGGCGGCGAGTTCGGCGCAGCCGTGCAGGGTCGCGAAGACCGGGATGCCGATGAGGCCGAGGGGGCCCTCGCGCACCCAGCCCTGGCCGGCCTCGGCGCTACCGCTGTTCATCACGATCGCCGTCGTCCTCGCGCTGCTCCTTCTACGAGGTCTTCCTGGTCAGCCGGATGCGGGAGCACTTCCACCACCACGGGGACGCGCCGGCCGCGGTCGAACACGGCGTGGAGCGCGGCGGCCGGGTCGTCACCGCCGCCGCCCTGATCATGGCGGCCGTCTTCGGCGGCTTCATCTTCAACCACGACCCGACCGTCAAGACGATCGGCTTCGCCCTGACCATCGGCGTCCTCATCGACGCCTTCGTGGTCCGCCTCACGATCGTCCCCGCCCTGCTGAACCTCCTCGGCCACCGCGCCTGGGCCCTGCCGAAGTGGCTGGACCGCGCCGTACCGAACGTCGACATCGAGGGCGACTCACTGCCGGCACGCGCCACGAACACCCGGGCGGCTCCGCCATCCGCACCGCGCCCGTGTCCCGCCCAGGCCAAGAATCGGTAATGATTGTCATTATTGGGCGCCACCCCATGGTGGTGAAAATCGTTTCCATCTACGGTCGGAGGTGTTCCGCTCCACGGGGCCCTGCCCGCGTGTGAGGTCCCCAGCCCGTCAAGGAGAACCCCGTCGTGCGCACTGCCGGCACCCCCATATCCCGTCCCGCACGCCTCGCCGTCGGGGGCTCGGTCGCCCTCGCGGCGCTGGCCGCCGTCAGCGGCTGCTCCACCGCCTCGTCCGACGACACCGCGAACGCCGGGTCGACGACGGCGGGGAAGACCATCAAGGTCGTAGCGGCGGAGAACTTCTGGGGCAGCATCGCCACCCAACTCGGCGGCACGCACGCTCAGGTCGAGAGCATCATCAACAACCCCAACGCAGACCCGCACGACTACGAACCGACCGCTGCGGACGGCCGGTTGGTGGCCGGCGCGCAGTACACGATCGTCAACGGCATCGGCTACGACGCCTGGGCGGACAAGCTGCTGTCCGCCAACCCCGAGAGCAGCCGCACCGATCTGAAGGTCGGCGACCTGGTGGGCATCAAGCCGGGCGGCAACCCGCACCGCTGGTACTCGCCGGACAACGTCCACCAGGTCATCGAGAGGATCACCGCCGACTACAAGAAGCTGGACCCGGCCGACGCCGCCTACTTCGACGCGCGGAAGACGGCCTTCGAGACCAAGACCCTCGCGCCCTATGACAAGTTGATCGCCGACATCAAGGCCAAGTACGCCAACACCCCCATCGGCGCCTCGGAGTCCATCGTGACTCCGCTCGCCGAGGGGCTCGGCCTGAAGATGCTCACGCCCGAGTCGTTCCTGGACGCCATCAGCGAGGGCACCGACCCGACGGCCAAGGACAAGCAGACGATCGACCGGCAGATCAGCCAGAAGCTGATCAAGGTGTACGTCTACAACAGCCAGAACGCCACCCCGGACGTCCAGGCCCAGGTCAAGGCGGCCAAGGCCGAGGGCATCCCGGTCGCGACGGTGACCGAGACCCTCACCCCGGCCGGCGCCTCCTTCCAGGCTTGGCAGGTACGGCAGTTGGAGGGCATCGAGAAGGCCCTGGGGCAGGCGACGGGCAGGTGAGCACGGTGAAACCGGCCACCCGCGCGGGGGACCTGGTCCGGCACCGGGTCCCCGGACAAGCGGCCGAGCCTCGCTCCCCCGTCGTGTCGCTGCGCGGCGCCGCCGTGCGCGTCGGCGGCCGCACCCTGTGGTCCGGTGTCGAACTGGAGGTCGGCGCCGGGGAGTTCGTGGCCGTCCTCGGCCCCAACGGGGTCGGCAAGTCGACCCTGGTCAAGATGCTGCTCGGCATCCTGCCCCCGGCCGCCGGCGAGGTCGACGTGCTGGGCGAGGCGCCCGGCCGGGCGGGCCACCGCATCGGCTATCTGCCGCAGCGCCGCAGCTTCGACGCGAGCCTGCGCATCCGCGGCACCGACATCGTGCGCCTCGGCCTGGACGGCGACCGCTGGGGCGTACCGCTGCCGGTGCCCGCCCGGTTCAGCGCCCGGCGCCGGGCCGCCCGGGACCGGATCGCCGAGGTCGTCGAACTGGTCGGCGCGAGCACGTACGCGCACCGCCCGATCGGCGAGTGCTCCGGCGGTGAACAGCAGCGGCTGCTGATCGCGCAGGCACTGGTCCGCGGTCCCGAACTGCTGCTGCTGGACGAGCCGTTGGACAGCCTCGACCTGTCGCACCAGGGCGCGGTCGCGGCGCTGATCGGGCGGATCTGCCGGGAGGCCGGCGTCAGCGTCGTCATGGTCGCGCACGACGTCAACCCGATCCTGCCGTGGCTGGACCGGGTGGTGTACATCGCGGAGGGCGGTGCGGTCGCGGGCCGGCCGCAGGAGGTGATCACCACCGAGACGCTCACGCGGTTGTACGGCGTGCCGGTGGAGGTGCTGCGCACCGGCGACGGGCGGCTGGTGGTCGTCGGTCAGCCCGAGGCGCCCGCCCGCCACACCGACCGGCACGTTGAGGGAGGCGGCCGTGAACTGGGCTGACACCGGCGCCGGTTGGTCGTGGAATCCGGTGACCGACCTCCAGCAGATCTGGGCGTTCCCCTTCATGGTCAACGCCTTTCGGGCCGGTACGGTCGTGGCCGTACTGGCCGCCGTGATGGGCTGGTTCATGGTGCTGCGGCGGCAGAGCTTCGCCGGACACACGCTGGCCCTGGTCAGCTTTCCCGGCGCGGCCTGCGCGACGCTGCTGGGCATCGGTGCGGGCCTCGGCTACTTCGCGTTCTGCGTCGGCGGCGCCCTGGTGATCGCCGCCATCCCCCGTGCCGGGCAGGGCGGCAGCGGCCAGGAGTCCGCGCTCACCGGCACCGTCCAGGCGTTCCTGCTGGCCTGCGGATTCCTCTTCGTCGCCCTGTACAAAGGGTTCCTCGGCGGGGTCAACTCCCTGTTGTTCGGCAGCTTTCTGGGCATCACCGCCGTCCAGGTGACCGTGCTGACGGTCGTGGCGGCCCTCGCGCTCGGAACGCTGGCGGTCATCGGGCGTCCGCTGCTGTTCGCCTCCGTCGACGAGAACGTCGCCACCGGACGCGGGGTGCCGGTGCGGGCCCTGTCCGTGGTCTTCCTCGTCCTCCTCGGGACGGCGACCGCCGAGGCCAGCCAGATCACCGGCACGCTGCTGGTGTTCGCCCTGCTGGTGATGCCGGCGGCGGCCGCGCAACAGCTCACGGCGCGGCCCGCGTTGAGCCTGGCGCTGTCGGTGCTCATCGCGCTCGCGGTGACCTGGACCGGGCTCATCGCCGCCTACTACTCGCCTTACCCGATCGGCTTCTACGTGACGACCTTCGCGTTCGGCGTGCATGCCCTGGCCCTCGCGACCCGCACCCTCAACTCGGCTGTGGGCAGGCACCGGTTGGCGGGAGCGGGTGCCGTCGCATGAGCGCCTTCACACACCCGTACTTCGTGCACGCGCTGCTGGCCGGTACCGCGATCGCCCTGGCGGCCGGTCTGGTGGGGTACTTCCTGGTGCTGCGCGCCCAGGTGTTCACCGGCGACGCGCTCAGCCATGTCGCGTTCACCGGGGCGCTCGCGGCGCTCGCGCTCGGCTATGACCTGCGGCTGGGACTGTTCGCGGCCACCGTGCTGTTCGCGGTGCTGCTCGGCACGCTGGGCCGCCGCGGTCGCAGCGACGACGTCGCCATCGGCAGCGTCTTCTCCTGGATCCTGGGCCTGGGCGTCTTCTTCCTCACCCTCTACACCACGTCCCGCAACACGGGGAACGGCACCGCCGGGGTCACCGTCCTCTTCGGCTCGATCTTCGGCCTCTCCGGCGGCCAGGCCGAACTGGCGGCCGTGGTCGCGGGTTTGATCTCGCTCGCCGTGCTCGTGATCGCCCGTCCCCTCCTCTTCGCCTCGGTCGACGAGGCGGTGGCGGCGGCCCGTCGGGTGCCCGTACGGCTGCTGGGCATCGCCTTCCTGATCCTGGTCGGCGCCTGTGCGGCCGAGGCGGCGCAGGCGGTCGGTTCGCTGCTGCTGCTCGGTCTGCTAGCCGCACCCGCCGGAGCGGCAGCGCGCCTCACCGACCGGCCCTACCACTGCCTCGCCCTGTCCGCGGGACTCGCGGTGGCGGAGATGTGGGCGGGCCTGGCCCTGAGCTACTACGTCCCCCGACTGCCGCCCAGTTTCGCCATCATGGCCGTCGCCACGGCCGTCCACGCGGTCGCGATCGCCGCCGTACGGCGGCCCCGTGCCCGCGTCCGTCTGGCGGAGGCGTGATGGACGCACCGGCCGACGACCTGGACCTCATCGGCCGCCGCACCGCCCAACGTGCCGGCGTCGTACGGGCGTTGATCGACCGCGGCGGCTTCGTCGGCGCCCGCGCCCTGCACGCCGAACTCCGGAGCCAGGGCACCCGCGTGGGCCTCAACACCGTCTACCGCACCCTGGCCGCCCTCGTGGACGCCGGCCGCGCCGACGTCGTACGCGATCGAGGTGGTGAACGCCTGTTCCGGCACCGGCCGTTCCCCGGGCATCTGCACTATCTGCTGTGCCGTGCCTGCGGGTTGAGCATCCCGGTCGACTCCGAGGCGGTCGAGGCCTGGGCCGGGCGGGTGGCCGACACGTCCGGCTTCGCGGAGGTCGAGCACACCGTCGAGCTGAGCGGTCTGTGCCCGCGATGCCGAGCAAGTTAGTAATGGTATCCATTTTCATGTAGCGTTTCTCGCGACTTACCCGAGCAGGAGGATTTTCATGGCCGTTCCCAAGCGGAAGATGTCCCGCAGCAACACCCGCCACCGTCGCGCCCAGTGGAAGGCGACGACGCCGACGCTGGTGCCGATCACCATCGACGGCGTCCCGTACCTGGTGCCGCAGCGGCTGGCGAAGGCGTACGAGCGCGGGCTGTTGCGGCCCGAGGGCTGACAACTCCGCACGCCTGCGGCCCACTTGGTCAGACCTGTTCGACATGGCTCGGTCTGCCGTCGCGCTCGATCACTCGGCCGCACCGCGTCGCCCTGTCCCGGGGCATGAGCGTCCAGGTCCCGTCCTTACGGCGCAGGGCCGCCGAGTGCCACGGCGTGGTCCAGGCATCGGGCGCGTCGAGGAGACGGATGCCGAACTTGGACGCGCCGACGGGTTGGGGGTGGATGGACAGGCGCACGGCGTGGGGGTGGTGGTCGGCTATGAGGTCGCCCCAGGCGCGGCTGCGCTGGATGACGCCGTACGCCCGTTGCCGGCAGGCGCGTTGCAGCGACGAGCGGGTGCCGGGGTGGTCGGCGGTGTCCTCGACGAGGAAACGGGTGATCCCCCGGTACAGCGCCAACGCGTTGTCGTCGGCGCGGATCTCGGTGCGCAGGGCGTCGAGGGTGGGTGCGTACCGCTCGTGGACGTGGTCACGTTTCGCGTCGTGCGGCAGGTCGCCCAGGACGTCGCGCAGGTCGAAGACCGAGAGTCTCTCCAGGTCCAACTCGGTTATGAGCGCGCGGAGTTCGTCGGCGTAGTCGTCGATGTGCGCATCGGGGACGCCGATGAGGTCGCCGAAGATGTGGCCGTCGGAGCAGATGACCATGTGGGCGCCGGGTGGGTAGACGCGCTCGATCTCCGTGCACAGGGTGTTCAGGAAGCTCAGGGAGAGGCGTTCGCCCATGTCGGGGAGGTGGCCGAGGACCTTGGCCGGGTTCGGGGACTTGCAGGGGAAGCCGGGCAGGGTGAAGGCGATGGGGGCGCCCGCGCGGACGAAGTCGGCGATCTGGCCCAGCTGTTGAGGGAACGCGTCGGCCGAGGCGTGGGTGCGGGTGTGGGTGCGGTCGGTCGTGCGGTGGTGCGGCAGGAGCAGGTTGAGGATCGCGGCGCCGGTGCTCGTGGGGAGCGTGTCGGGTGTGGTTGTCGACGGCATGGGGTTCCTCCGGGAGGCGTGCGGGCATGGCGGCATGGCGCCGGGGCGGGGCGTCGAGGCGTGGCCAGGCGCGGTGTGCCGGTGGGGCGGCGTGCCGGTGGGCGGTGTGCCGGTAAGGCGCTGGGGCGGCGTGCTGGTGGGGCGGTGGACCAGTGGAGCGGTGGGCCAGTGGGCCAGTGGGCCAGTGGGGCAGTAAGGCGGTGGACGGGGCAGGCGGAGCCGGGGCGGGCGTACTCGTCCGTCCCGGTCAAGCGGGGGCCTGGGGCACCCTGGGACCTGGGTCACCTTGCGGTCCTCAGCCACCTTGCGGTCCTGGATCACCCGGAAGGCCCAGGTCACCCTGGCGCCCAGGTCACCCTCGCGCCCGAGGCACCCTGGGGCCTGGATCGTCCGAGGGCCCGGATCACCCGGAAGGCCTGAATCACCTGGGAGCCCGAAGCACCCGAGGACCGGGGCACCCCGAAGGCCGGGGCACCCCAAGGGCGTGATTCATCCGAAGGCCGGGGCACCCGGAGGGCCGGATCGACCTGGAACCTGGATCACTCGAGAGCCTGGATCGTTCAGGAGCCTGTTCACACGGGAGCCCGGATCACTCGGCGGCCCGGATCACCCGGCCGCCTGGGTCACCCTGGCCCCGGATCACCCGGCCGCCCGGGTCAGAGGCGTCGGTCGTAGTCGACGGGGAGGCTGTTCGTGCCGCGGCCCAGGACCGCCGGGACCCACTCGATGTCCTTGTCCGCGATGGCGAGTTGGAGGCCGGGGAGGCGGGTGAGGAGGGTGCCTAGTGCGGTCTGGAGTTCGGCGCGGGCGAGGGCCGCGCCGGGGCAGAAGTGGATGCCGTGGCCGAAGGCCAGGTGGGGGTTCGGGGAGCGGTCGAGGTCGAGGGTGTCGGGGTCCGGGAAGCGGCGCGGGTCGCGGTTGGCCGCGCACAGGGAGACGATCACCGAGTCGCCGGCCGGGATGTCGGTGCCGTGCAGATCGCTGTCCCGGTCGAAGAAGCGCCAGGTCGTCAGCTCGAAGGCGCTGTCGTAGCGCAGGAGTTCCTCGACCGCGCGGGGCAGGAGCGTCGGGTCCTCGCGCAGGCGGGTCAGCTGGTCCGGGGTGCGGAACAGGGCGATCAGGGCGGTCGTGATCTGGTTGGTGACCGGTTCCTGGCCGGCGACCAGGAGCTGGAAGATCATCGAGTCCAGTTCCTCCTGGGACAGTTCGTGGCGGTCGCGGGCCACTACGAGGCGGCTGAGGAGGTCGTCCTCCACGTGTGCGCGCTTGTGGGCGACGACCTCGGCGATGTAGCTCTGCAGGCCGTGCAGACGGGCTTCGTACCGCGGCCGTCCGGGGTCGGTGGGGCCGACCGGCTGGACGACCTTGCCCCAGTCGCGGTCGAAGCGGGCCGCCGACTCCCGTGGCAGGCCGATGACTTCGGCGAGCACCTGGAACGGGAAGCGGGCGGCGAAGCCCGACACGAGATCCACCGGGCCGGACGGGGGCAGGTCGTCGACCAGCGCGTCCGCCAACTCCTGGAAACGTGGGCGGAGTTCCTCGATCCGGCGGGGCGTGAACGCGTCGGTCACGAAGCGTCGCATGCGGGTGTGCTTCGGCGGGTCCTGGTGGAGCAGGTGGACCTGGAGCTGCGAGTGCTGCGGCTCCGGCATGATCGAGGCGCGGGCCCGCCAACTGTCGTTGCCGCGCTCGTGGTTCTTGCCGAGACGGTCGTCGTTCAGGGCGGCGTGGGCGGCGTCGTAGCCGGTGACGAGCCATGCCTGGACGCCGGAGGGGAAGAGGACGCGGTGCACCGGGCCCGCCTCGCGCAGCTCCTCGTAGAGGGGATAGGGGTTTGCCTTGTAGGGGCAGCCCATCAGCGGTACGGGCTCGGCCACGGGCTCTTGGACGGTCATGAACGAGGCTCCTCAGAGGGCGAGTTCGGGCTGGTGGTGGTCGAGCCAGAGGGCGAGGTCGACGACGCGCTCCAGGCGTAGCCGGTGGCCCCACTCCAACTGGTTCGGCGGGGTGTCCAGATGCGGCTTGAGGCGGGTCTCGTCGGCCAGGGCGCGGACCTGTTCGGTGGCGAGGGCGTCGCGGGCCAGGTTCTGCAACCCGCGGTTGTAGTCGGGGTGGTGGGTGGCCGGGTAGTGGTTCTTGGGGCGCCACAGGACGGACTCCGGTGCCAGGCCGGTACCGGTCGCGCGCAAGAGGCTCTTCTCCCGGCCGTCGTAACTCTTGAGTGCCCAGGGGGTGTTGAAGGCGTACTCGACGAGCCGGTGGTCGCAGTACGGGACACGGACCTCCAGTCCCCGAGCCATGCTCAACCGGTCCTTGCGGTGGAGGAGTTGGCGCAGCCAGCGGGTCAGGGAGAGGTGCTGGAGCTCGCGTTGCCGGTGTTCGGTGGGCGTCTCGTCGTCCAGATGGGGTACGGCGGCCAGCGCGCTGCGGTAGGTGTCGGCACGGAACTCCCCCATTCGCAGGTCGAGTTCGGGGTTGAGCGGCATCGCGGCCTCGTCGCCCGTGACCAGGAGCCAGGGGAAGGTGGTGGCGGCGAGCGCCTTCGGGCTGTGGAACCAGGGGTAGCCGCCGAAGACCTCGTCAGCCGCCTCGCCGGACAGGGCGACGGTCGAGTGCCGTCGTATCTCTCCGAAGAGGAGGTACAGGGAGGTGTCCATGTCGCCGACGCCTATCGGCGAGTCGCGGGCCACGACGACCGCCTTGCGGTGCTCGGGGTCGAGGAGGGCGCGTGGGTCGAGGACGACGGTGCGGTGGTCGGTGCCGATGAACGCGCCGGCCTCGGTGGCGAACGGGGTGTCGTGGCCGGTGCGCAGCACGTCGCCGGTGAACCGTGCCGCCTGGTCGCTGTAGTCGACGGCGTAGGAGCGGATGCGGGCGTCCGGGCCCTCGCGCAGGCGGAGTTCGTCGGCGAGGAGGGCGGTCAGGACGGTGGAGTCGAGACCGCCGGAGAGCAGGCTGCACAGGGGGACGTCGGCTTCGAGCTGGCTGCGGGCGGCCGTTCCGACCAGTTCGCGGATCCGCTCGACGGTCGTGTCCCGGTCGTCGGCGTGGACCCCCGCCTCCAACTGCCAGTAGCGGCGCTCGCGTACGCCGTCCCGGTCCAGGACGAGCAGACCGCCGGGTTCGACCTCGCGGACGCCGGACCACACGGTCGGCCCGGTGTTGAAGAGCAGGCTGTACGCCTCCCGGAGGCCGTCGGCGTCCACGCGGGGCCGTATCTCCGGGTGCGCGAACAGGGCCTTGGGCTCGGACGCGAAGGCGAGGCCGCCGTCAACTGCCGCCCAGTACAAGGGCTTTACCCCTAGCCGGTCGCGGACCAGCAGCAGACGCTGCTCGCGCTCGTCCCAGACGGCGAAGGCGAACATGCCGTCCAGGTGCTCGGCCACCGCCTCGCCCCACTCGGCGTAGGCGCGCAGCACCACTTCGGTGTCGCTGCGGGTGCGGAACTCGTGGCCCAACCCCCGTAGCTCCGACCTGAGTTGGTGATGGTTGTAGACCTCGCCGCTGTAGCTGAGAACCGTGTCGGACCGCCGGTCGGTCATCGGCTGCACGCCGCCCGCGAGGTCGATGACCGACAGCCGGCGATGGCCGATCGCGGCATGCCCGCCGAGCCACACGCCTCCCGCGTCGGGGCCGCGCGGGGTGAGGGCGGCGGTCATGGCCTCGATGACCGGGGCCTGGGTGCGGGCGTCGTGGTGGAAGGACGCCCAGCCGGTGATTCCGCACATGAGTCGAACTCCTGGGTCAGTGGTGGGCGGCGGACGCCGCGTCGATGGTCTTCTCGGGCTTGTCGGGCACGGGCGTGGATCCCTCCGCCGGGCAGGACGAGCGGGGGTACGGCGAGACAGGCGGCCGTGGCGGCCAGGGCCGGACCCGCCCGGGCTCCGCCCGCCAACACCCACACGGTGGTGACAGAGGAGACACCTGGGTCAGTGGTGGGTGGCCGGCGCCGCATCCGTCGTCCTCTCCGGCCGGTCGGGCTTCTCTGACACGGGCCCGGACCTCCCGCCTGACAGGGCGAGCAGGAGGACGGAGAGACACGCGGCCGTGGCGGCCAGGGCCAGGGCCGCCCGGGCTCCGCCCGCCAGGGCCCACGCGGCGGTGGCCAGGGCCGGGCCGAGGGTGAAGCCCAGGCTGCGGGCGAGTTGGACCGTCGAGCCGACCGTCGCCGTCCGGTCGGGTGGGGCGGTGCCCATGACCAGGGTCTGGGTCGGGCCGCCGTACAGACCCATGCCGAGGCCCGCCAGGGCCAGTCGCCAGGCCACGTCCGGCGTCGACCAGCCGGTGCCGAGCGGGACGAGCAGGAGCAGGCCGGCCGCGGTGAGCGCGGCGCCGGTGACCGCGACCGGCCAGGCGCCCCAGCGGTCGGCGAACCGTCCGCCGAACGGGCCCGCCAGGCCCATGCCGAGCGGGAAGGCGAGCACGGTCAGGCCGGTCGTGGTGGCGCTCAGGCCGTCGTCGCGCTGGAGGTGCAGGGCGACGACGTAGTGCATGGCGGCGAAGCCGGCCGCGAGGGAGAGCACGGCTCCATGGGCCGGTAACAGTCCCGTCGTGCGGAGTACGCCGGTCACCGGACGTCCGCCGGGGCCGCGCAGCCACCGCCGCAGCGGGGGTACGGCGGCCAGGGCGAGGAGGGACCAGGCCGGGTCGTCCGCCGCCAGTGTGAGTGCCAGGAGCAGGGCCGCGACGCCGGTGGCCACCAGCAGCGCGTCGGTCATGGACCGGCGGTCGGGGGCGCGCAGTCCGCCGCCGTCCCTCGGCATCGCCTTCCAGGCGACGGCCAGCGCGAGCACACAGAACGGGATCTTGACCAGGAAGACGGCCCGCCAGCCCAGATGGTCGAGCAGCAGCCCGCCCACCGCGGGTCCGGTCACCGCGCCCAGCGGGCCGAGCGTCGCGGGGACGCTCATCGCCCGCGCCCTGGACTCCGGTCGTACGGAACGGATCGCGAGCACCGGCATCAGGACGAACAGCACCGCCCCGAACGCACCCTGCGCCATACGGGCCGCGATCAGCCAGGCCGCCCAGGGCGCGACGGCGGCGAGGGTGCTGCACAGACCGAACCCGGCGGCCGCCGTCAGCACCGCCGCGCGCGGCCCCACCCCGTCCAGCCAGCGGCCGACCGGCAACAGCAGCGCCACGACGGGGAGTTGATAACCCAGCACGGCCCACTGGGCGGTCGCGGCGGACACGTGCAGACCGTCGGCGATGTCCGCCAGGGCCACATTGACGATGTTCATGTCGAGCATCGCGATGAACGACAGCACGCCCGCCACCGCCACCAGCAGCCAGCGGTCCTCCTGTGCCGGGCCGACGGACATACGGGCGGGCCGCACGGATATGTGGCCGGGCTGTTCCGGACCGAGACTTCGGTGCGTCACCTCTGTGCCCTCCCCTCGCGGGTGGGCTGCCGGACAGCAGCCTCGTCCCACAAGTCGGGGGAAATCCGGGGTGAGTTCCCGGGCGACGGCCGGCAAAACAGTGGGCGATGTCCGGGCGGACGAAGGGAACTCCGCGCCTCACCCGGCCGACTACTGAAGGACAGCCCCTCAGGACAACAGGAGTTCCCCATGGCCCAGGAGCAGTCGGCTCAGAAGCACTACACCGTCACCGGCATGACCTGCGAGCACTGCGCTGCGAGCGTCAGGGAGGAGGTGTCCGAGGTCGCGGGCGTGAGCGAGGTCGTGGTCGACGTCGCCGCCGACTCCGTGACCGTGCACGGCGCCGGCCTCGACGACGCGCGGCTGCGCGCGGCCATCGTCGAGGCCGGGTACGCCGTCGCCGACCCGGTCGCCGCCTGACCGGACCGGGAGAGTCGGGGGACGGGCAGGACGGCACACCCCCGTCGTCCTGCCCGTCCCCCGCTCACACGCCGGTCTCCACCGCCTCGGTCAACTCCCCCTCTGCGGGCGCCCGATGGTCGAAGGCGATCAACGGGTCGCCGGTCAGCGGATGGTCGATCACCGCCGCCCGTACGCCGAACACCTCCGCCATCAACTCCGGCGTGAGCACCTCGCGCGGTGGTCCGGAAGCCACCACGGCTCCCTGGTGCAGCACATGCAGCCGGTCGCAGACCGACGCGGCGGCGTTGAGGTCGTGCAGCGAGACCAGGGTCGTACGGCGCCGGACGCGCAACAGGGCGAGCAGCTCCACCTGGTGGCGGATGTCGAGGTGGTTGGTCGGCTCGTCCAGGACCAGGACGTCCGGGTGCTGCGCGAACGCCCTTGCCAGCAGGACGCGTTGGCGTTCGCCGCCGGACAGTGCGGTGAATCGGCGTCCGGCGTGGCCGGCCATGCCGACGTCGGCGAGGGCGCGGGCGACGATGTCCCGGTCGGTGGCGTCCTCGCCGGCGAAGGCCCGCTTGTAGGGGGTGCGGCCCATGGCGACGACCTCGCGCACGCTCAACTCGAAGTCGCTGCCCCGCTCTTGTGGCAGCGCGGCCACATGCCGGGCCGACCGCGCCGGGGTCAGCTCCCGCAGGTCGACGCCGTCCAGCAACACCCGTCCGGCCGTGGGTCGCAGGTGCCGGTAGACGGTGCGCAGGAGCGTGGACTTGCCGCTGCCGTTCGGGCCGACCAGGCCGGTGATCTCGCCCTCGGCCGCCATCAGACGGGCGCCCGCCACGACCGTACGTCCGGCGTACGCGACGCACAGGTCCTCGATGTCGATCCTCAACTGTCGCTCCCCAGACGCCGATCGAGCAGATACAGCAGGGCCGGAGCCCCGAGCAGCGAGGTCACCACGCCGACCGGCAACTCCTGGGTGTCCATCGCCGTACGGCAGACGATGTCGACCACCACCAGCAGGACGGCGCCGAACAGCGCGGAGAGCGGCAGCAGTCGGCGGTGGTCACCGCCGACGACCAGCCGGCAGACGTGCGGCACCATCAGCGCGACGAACGCGATCGCGCCGGAGACCGCCACCAGGACGCCGGTCAACACGCTGGTGACGGTGAACAGTTCGCGCCGCAGCCGGGTGACGTCGACGCCGAGCCCGGCCGCGGTCTCGTCGCCCATGAGGAGGGCGTTCAGCCCGCGGGCACGGGCCTGGAGACAGAGCCAGGCGGCCGGTACGGCGACGGCGGGCACGGCGAGCAGGGGCCAACTCGCCCCGCCGAGGCTGCCCATGAGCCAGAACAGCACGCTATGGGTCTGCTGCTCGTCCCGGGCCTGGAGGACGAGATAGCTGGTGAACCCGGACAGGAACTGGCCGATCGCGACGCCCGCCAGCACCAGCCTCAGCGGGGCGAAGCCGCCTCCCCTGCGGGCGATCGCCCAGACGAGCGCGAAGGTGGCCAGGGCTCCCACGAACGCCGCGCCGGACAGGCCGAGTCCGAGTGCGCCGCCCGCCCCGAGGCCGAGCACGATCGCCGCGACCGCGCCCAGCGAGGCGCCGTTGGAGATGCCCAGCAGATACGGGTCGGCGAGCGGATTGCGCACCAGCGCCTGCACGGCCGTACCGACGAGTCCGAGCCCGGCGCCGACCAGGGCGGCCAACAGGGCACGCGGGAGCCGGAGTTGCCACACGATCAGGTCGTTCGTGCCGGGCCGCGGTGCCTCGCCGGAGAGGCGTCGCCACAGCACGCCCCAGACTTCGCCGGGCGGGATGGACGTCGAGCCCCAGGCGACCGCGGCCGTCAGCGCCGCGAGCAGTGCCGCGGCGAGGACGGCGGCCAGCGGTCCGGCCCGCAGGCCGCGTGTCTCCGGTTGCGCCTCGGGCCGTACCAGCAACGAGGCCACCGTCAGCCGACCTTGCCCGGGTAGAGGGTCTTGGCGATCTGCTCGACCGTGTCGGCGTTCTCGACCCCGGCGATGGTGGTCTGCTCGGAGCCGATGCGCAGGAAGTGACCCTGCTTGACGGCCGTCAGGCCCTTGGTCGCCGCGTTGGACGTCAGCCACTTCTCCGCCTCGTCGAACGCCTTGTCGTTCGCCGCGTCGCTCCCCCGGTTGCGGACCGCGAGCTGGATCCAGTCCGGGTTCTTGGCGATCACGTCCTCCCAGCCGACCTGCTTGTAGTCGGCATCGCAGTCGGCGAAGACGTTGCGGGCGCCGGCCAGGGTGATCACCGCGTTGGCGAGCTGGCGGTTGCAGACGACGGTGGGCTGCTTGGTTCCGGAGTCGTAGTCGAAGAAGAAGTAGGTCGGGCGGTCGGTCGACGCCGTGGCGCCGACCGCCTTCTGGACCGCGGCCACCTTCGCCTTCATCCCGGTGACGAGTTCCTTCGCCGTGCTGCTCGTGCCGGTGACCGCGCCGAGGGAGGTGATGTCGGCCTCGACGGCGGACAGGTCGGTCACCGCGCTCTTGCTCTGCGCCGCGCAGGCGGTCGACTTCAGATAGATGTGGCTGATCCCGGCCGCCTTGAACTCCTCGGCGGTGGGCGCGTCGCCCATGCCGTTGCCCATGCCGCCCATCGACGCGAACGTGTCGATGTACAGGTCGGCGCCCGAGCCGAGCAGCTTCTCCTTGGGGATCACGCTCTGGCTGAGCACCTTCACCCGCTGCGCCTGCGCGTCGAGCGCACCGGGCAACGTGCCCTTGCCGGGCGGGAATCCGGTGCCGATCACCTTGCCGCCGGCGCCGAGCCGGAACAGCAGTTCCAGGCTGGAGGCGTTGCTGGTGACGATCTTCTTCGGGGCCGCGGAGAAGGTGGTCCTGGCACCCGCGCAGTCGGTGACGGACACCGGGTAGCCGCCCGAGGCCGCCTTCCCGGCGCTCACCTCGGCCGTCCCCTTCGCTCCGTCACCGCAGCCCGCCACCAGCAGCCCACCGAGCACGACGGCCGCCGTACCGCCCCACACACGAGAACGCATCGCAAGTCTCCAGGATTCACTCGGCACTTGGGGGACCGTCCGTCACCCGGTCCAGTAGTCGGGGTGAACTCGCCCTGAGTTCCCGCCACTTGGCGCTAAGCCGGCACGCCTTCCCGCGCCCGGACCGCCGGTTCGTCCTCCTCGGCGAGCAGTTCCGTCAAGGCCGCCCGGGCCCGTGCCACGCGAGAACGGACCGTGCCGATCGGGCAGTCGCTCGCCTCGGCCGCCTCCGCGTAGGGCAGGCCCAGCAGTTGGGTCAGGACGAAGGCCTCGCGGCGCTCGTCCGGCAGTGAGGCCAGCAGATCGAGCAGCGCGACGCCGTCGTCGAAGCCGGGCAGGTCGATGGGCTGGGCCAGTTCGACCGCCAACTGCCAGTCCGGTACGTCGGACAGGCGCGGTCGGGCGGCGGTGTACCGGTAGCTGTCGATGACGGCCCGGCGGGCGATCGACAGCAGCCAGGTGCGCGCGGAGGAGCGGCCCTCGAAGCGGTGCAGGCTGCCGAGCGCGCGCAGGAACGTGTCCTGCGCCAGGTCGTCGACGGCCTGCGGATCGCCGCAGAGATGAGCGACGTACCGCTGGACGTCGCGTTGCAGGGCTCGCACGAAGTGCTCGACCGCGTCCGCGTCACCGCCCCGGGCGGCGAGCGCCCACGCGGTGATCGCCTCGTCGAGAGAGGTCGCTTTGTCGCCTTTGCCGCGCGCGGCGGGCAGGGCAGGAGTGATCACCTGGAGTCCTTCTCGGTCATCCGTGATCCGGACCTGGGCACGCGGAAGCGCGGGCGGTCCGGCGAGTGGGGAGAGACGGCCCTACGACGCTTGCGCGGACGTACGACCGTGGCCCGGGGCGCGCCTCACGGGCCGCCTCGGCTGTACCGGCTGTCCTCAGACGACAGCGGTCCGAGCGGGCGGCCCCCGCGAGACGATCGCGTGGACCAGGAGGAGAAGGCGCGGCGCCCGGTCCGACGCGAGGCGGCGCCCACGGATGCGCGGGCGGTCGATGGGCGCGGGCGGCGCGAGCAGCAGTCGTAGCGGAGCCAGCAGTCGGCCGGCGACGGCGCGCAGGATGCGGAACGCGGCCTTCTCGCCGTGGGCGAGCCAGAGCCCGCACAGCAGCGCGGCGAGAAGGTGGGCGACGAGCATGCCGGTCGACGTGTCCCCCATGGGCATGGAGTCCATGTGGCTCGCGCCCATGTCCATGGAGCCCATCCGCATCGAACCCATGGTGGTGTGCGTGACGGCCGTTCCACCGGACGCCGACTGGACGAACGAGAACGCCGAGTGGAGCAGCGCCTGGGCGGCGACCACGACCGTCACGATCAGCGGGAGCCCGCGCTCACGACCCGTCAGGCACCAGCCCGCGGCGCCGGTCGCGACGAACCCGGCGGCCAGCGCCCACGCGGGCACGCGGCTCCCGGACATCATGACGTGGGCCAGGGAGGCGAGCAGCACGCAGACGGCCGCGAACACCGCGGCACGCAACGCGCGAGAACACCACCCTGGCCTCATGGCGCATCATCCTTGCACCAGGACGCCGGCCGTCTCGTGTGGGTACGCAAACCCACAGCCCATCACACTCGATCCACAGCATGTGACCCAGACCACGAAAACGTGCGGGAACTCGACGGGATTCCCGCACGACTTCTACCGGAGAGGGGCCTTGGTCTTCCGGCGGCGCAACCCTTCACCTTCACCATGAAAGCAATTCGCGATCGCGAATAACCCGTCACCGCTCGGGCCGTCCGACCACCACCGCGATCGTTCTGACCGCCCCGCTGTGCGCGAAGTGCAGCGTGAACGGCACGAGGTCGCCCTCCGCGCCAACCCGCCTTGGCGCGGAGGGCCACGTCCAACCGGTCCGGGGACATGGACAGTTCACGGCCGGCCGCTACGACGACAGACGCCACGTCGGCCCGCTGGCCGCCCGTGCGTCGGCGGCCGAGGGTGATCTCCCCGGTGGTGGCGGAGGACGTCACGCCGATCAGGCGGTCGTCCGCGCCGCCGAGGTTGGCGACGTCGAAGAACGCGGCGGTGTCGGCGCCGTTCGGCACGTAGACCCGGCTGTTCGAGACGGTGATGCGGGGCGGGCTGCCCGCCTTCCCGGCGTCGGCCCAGGCCGTCAGCCCGGCCAGGGCGAGGCCGCACACGGCGACGGGTGCGACCGCGGCGAGAAAGGTGTCGGTGAGTCGGCGGCGGGTCGGGCGCCAGGGGTGTGGTCCGTTCATCGGGTACGCCTCCCGGCGGCTCTCGTCGGCTGCCAGGCGCGCAGCCGCAGGCTGTTGGTGACCACCAGCACCGAACTGACCGACATGGCCGCGGCGGCGAGCATGGGGGTGAGCAGACCGACCATGGCCAGCGGCACGGTCACGGCGTTGTAGCCGAAGGCCCACACGAGGTTGACGCGGATGGTGGCCAGGGTGCGCCGGGCCAGTCGTACGGCGTCCGCGAGGGCCTCGATGTCGCCGCGCACGAGGGTCACGTCGGCGGCCCCGATGGCCACGTCGGTGCCGGTGCCCATGGCGATGCCGAGGTCGGCGAGGGCGAGGGCGGCGGCGTCGTTCACACCGTCGCCGATGACGGCCACCCGGTGGCCCCGCTCCTGCAACTCCCTTACCAGGTCGGCCTTGTCCTCGGGTGAGCAGCGGGCGTGCACCTCGTCGATGCCCAGCGCGGACGCGACGGCCGCCGCGGGTGCCTCCCGGTCGCCGGTGGCGAGCACGGGCCGTACGCCGAGGCGCCGCAACCGCTCGACGGCGCGATGGCTTCCGGGGCGTACGACGTCACCGATCTCGATCAGTGCCTCGGGCACTCCGTCCACCCGTACCAGTACCGGGGTGTGCGCTGCGGCCTCCGCGGCGGGCAGGGCGGCCATGAGGGCGGCGGGCAACTCGCCCTCCAGGGCGAGGACTTCGACCAGCCGCCCCTCGACGCGGCCTCGCACGCCCTTCCCCGGCAGCGCGCCGAACTCGCTCACGTCCGGCAACTCCCCATCCGGCAGCGCGCGTTGGGAGTACGCGACGATCGCCCGGCCCAGCGGGTGCTCCGAGCCCCGCTCGACCGCGCCGGCCAGCCGCAGCACCGCGCCCTTCCCCGACCCGTCCGGTACGACCGTGACGCGGGCGACGGTCATGTGTCCCGAGGTGAGCGTGCCGGTCTTGTCCAGGACGACGGTGTCGAGGTGCCGTAGCCCCTCCAGGGCCTGTGGACCGCTGACGAGGACGCCCAGTTGGGCACCCCGGCCGGTCGCGGCCATCAACGCGGTCGGGGTGGCCAGGCCCAGCGCGCACGGGCAGGCCACGACGAGCACGGCCACGCACGCGGTGAGCGCGGCCTGGGGTTCGGCTCCGGCGCCGAGCCAGAAGCCGAGGGTCGTGACGGCCAGGGCCAGCACGACGGGTACGAAGACCCCGGCGACCGAGTCGGCCAGCCGCTGCGCCTTCGCCTTCCCGGCCTGTGCCTCCGTCACCAGGCGGGTGATCCGGGCGAGTTGGGTGTCCGCCCCGATGGCGGTGGCCCGGACCAGCAGCAGCCCACCGGAGTTGACGGCACCGCCGACGACGGCCGAACCCGGACCGACCTCGACCGGGTCGCTCTCGCCGGTGACCAGGGACAGGTCCACCGCCGAACTGCCCTCCGCCACCTGCCCGTCGGTGGCGACCCGTTCACCGGGCCGCACGACGAAGACCTGACCTACCGTCAACTCCTCGATGGGGAGAAGTCGTTCGGAGTTGCCCTCACGCACCGAGACTTCCTTGGCCGCGAGTTGGGCGAGCGAGCGCAGCGCCGCTCCGGTACCGCGCCGGGCCCGTGCCTCCAGGAAACGGCCGGCGAGCACGAACAGCGGTACGCCGACGGCCGCTTCGAGATAGATGTGCGCGACGCCGTCCGAGGCGGAGGGCAGCAGGGAGAACGGCATCCGCATCCCCGGATCACCGGCGCCGCCGAGGAAGAGCGCGTACGCCGACCAGGCGAAGGACGCCGCGACGCCGAGGGACACCAGTGTGTCCATGGTCGCCGCCGAGTGCCGCAGCCCGCGTACCGCACGCACATGGAAGGGCCACGCGCCCCATACGGCGACCGGCGCGGCCAGCGCGAAACAGAGCCACTGCCAGTTGCGGAACTGGAGGCCGGGCACCATCGACAGCACGAGGACGGGGACCGCGAGCAGCGCCGTGTACAGCAGGTGGTCACGTTCCTGTCGCGCCTGCTCGGACTCGTCGTTCTCGGGGTCCCCGGTGGCGCGCTGCCGCTTCGTCTCCGTCTTCTTCTTCGTCTTCATCAGCGGCTCGGGAAGGGCCGCCGTATAGCCGGCCGTCTCGATCGCCGCGACGAGTTCCGCGGGGCCGATCTCCGGCGGGTGGCTCACCCTGGCCCGTCCGGTGGCGAGATTGACGGTCGCCGTGACGCCGTCCAGCTTGCCGAGCTTCTTCTCGACGCGCTTCACACAGGCCGCGCAGGTCATGCCGCCGACGGCCAGATCGGTCGTCACGAGGACGGGCACCGCGTCGGTGGCCATCAGTTGGCTCCGCCGTGCATGTTCATGTCGCCCATGTCGCCGGTGTCGCTGTCGCCGGTGTCGCCGTCACCCGTGTCACCGGTCCCGTCGGTGATGCCGGTGCCGCCCGTGCCGCTGGTGCCGTGCATGCCGGGGGCGACGGGTCCGACGCGGGAGCCGGCGCCGTACGCGATGCCGAACATCAGTGTCAGCAGCAGGAGGAAGCCGCAGAGGGCGGGCGGGGGCACCAGGCTCCGGAACACCGCACCGGCGCCTGGGGAGGATGGTCGGGGCTCGTGCATCACCGGTCTCCAGTTCGCGTCGTACGGCACGCGGCGGATTGCCTGGGATCGAGCCGCACCACTTCAGGAGTCGGACGGGAGGGGTTCCGAGTTCCGGCCCGGATTTGTGGCCCATGTCACGGGCACCGGGATACGGAGGAGCGGGGTGCCGGTACGGCCGACGCCCACGCCGACTCCTCGGCGCCCTGTGGTTCGCCCGTGTGCCGTGGCGCTCCCCGCGGATAGGGTGGACGGTGATCGACAGGGACGGGCTGGGTGAGGGCGGCGGACGGCGTGGGCGGTGCCGGGGAGAGCGGGAACACGGGCACCGGGCGCCCGACGTCACGGGACGTCGCCCGGCTCGCCGGTGTGTCGCACACCGCGGTGTCCTTCGTGTTCAACGGCCGGGCCGAGGGCAACCTCTCCCCCGCCACCCAGGAACGCATCCGGCAGGCCGCGACCCTGCTCGGCTACCGCCCCGACCCGGTGGCCCGCGGTCTGCGCCGTCGCCGTACGGCCGTGATCGGGCTGGTCACCGATGAGATCGCGTCCTCGCCGTTCGCCGGTCGGCTGCTGCGCGGTGCGATGGAGACCGCCTGGGACAGGGACCATCTCGTCCTCACGGTCGACTCCGGCGGTGACCCGGTCAAGGAGGACGCGGCCGTCGCGGAACTGCTCGACCGGCGTGTGGACGGCATCATCTACGCGGCCATGTCACTGCGCCGGGTCCGCGTCCCCGAGGGCCTGCGCCGCACCCACTCCGTGCTAGCCAACTGCCTGCCCGAGGACGACTCCCTGCCCGCCGTACGGCCACCGGCGCGCTCGGCCGGGACGACGGCGGGCAGGGAGTCGTCCTCG
>NZ_JAENRY010000249.1 GCF_016612545.1 Streptomyces sp. MBT65
TCTGGGACCCGTACCCGCAGTTCGACAAGACCTCCGCGTGGGCCAAGCTGCTCGACACCTGCGGCACCAAGGCCGGGGTGAAGATCAAGCGGACCGCGTTCGACACCAGCGACCTGGCGAACAAGGCGCTCCTGGCGGCCCAGCAGGACAACTCCGCCGACGTCCTCATCGTCGACAACCCCGTGGTGTCGACCCTCGCCGAGGCAGGCGTCCTCACCACGACCGCGGACAACAAGCTGGACACCTCGAAGGTGAACCCCAACCTCCTGGCCGCAGGACAGGCGGGCGGCAAGACGTACGGCATGCCGATCGGCGCCAACACCCTTGCCCTGTACTACAACAAGGCGGTGCTCAAGCAGGCCGGAGTGGACATCGCCTCGGTCAAGGACTGGAAGTCGCTGACGGCGGCGCTCGCGAAGGTCAAGAAGGCGGGCAAGAAGGGCATCGCGTTCTCCGCGATCGGCACGGAGGAGGGCACCTTCCAGTTCCTGCCCTGGTACTGGGGATCGGGCGCCCAACTCACCACGCTCGACTCCGACAAGGCGGTCTCCGCGCTGACCCTCTGGAAGGACTGGCTGAAGAACGGCTACGCCCCCAACTCGGTCCTCAACAACACCCAGACGACCAGCTGGCAGGAGTTCGCGACCGGCGACTACGCGTTCAGCGAGAACGGCACCTGGCAGCTCGCCAACGCCAAGAAGGCCGGCTTCGAGTACGGGGTCGTCCCCGTTCCCGCAGCTGACGGCGGCAACGCGGCGGCCCCGACCGGCGGCGAGTTCGTCACAATCCCAGTCCAGGGCAAGACCGCCCGCTACACCACCTCACAGAAGATCGTCACCTGCCTGACCAGCACCGACAACCTCCTCAACACCGACACCACGCTGTCGTACGTGGCACCCACGACCGAGGTCCAGGACAAACAGGTCGCCGCGAACGCCGAGTTGAAGCCCTGGGTCGACGCGGTCAAGACGGCCAAGGGGCGTACCAGCGACGACCTGGGCACCAAGTACCCGAAGATCTCGGAGCAGTTGTGGAAGGCGGTGCAGTCCGCGCTGAGCGGATCCAAGTCGCCGAAGGACGCGCTGTCCGCCGCCCAGTCGGCCGTCAAGTAATCAGAGACCAGGGCCAGTTGATGAGTCACATGACCCAAGTGCCACAACGGCGGCCCGTGCGCCACCACAGCGGTGCGGCCCCCACCGCACCGCCCCGGGCACGGCGTCGCCCCACCTCCCAGCAGTGGGCCGCCTGGGGCTTCCTCACCCCGGTGACCCTCTACCTCGTCCTCTTCTACGCCTATCCCCTCTACCGCAACATCGACCTGAGCCTGCGCGACTACACGGTCCGGTCCTTCGTCCAGGGCGACGCACCCTTCACGGGCTTCGCCAACTACCGCACGGTCCTGGACGATCCGACCTTCGCCCCGGCCCTGCTGCACACCGTGGTCTTCACCACCGTGTGCCTGGTCTTCCAGTACGCCATCGGTCTGGCCCTCGCGGTCTTCTTCAACCAGCGCTTCCGGCTCTCCGCGACCCTGCGCGCACTCTTCCTCGTCCCGTGGCTGCTGCCGCTGATCGTGTCGGCGTCCACCTGGTCGTGGATGCTCAACAGCGACTCCGGAGTCGTCAACGCCGTCCTGCACGCTGTGGGCATCGGACCGGTCAACTGGCTGACGGCGCCGGGCTGGTCGCTCGCCTCGGTGATCATCGCGAACATCTGGATCGGCGTCCCGTTCAACCTGGTGGTCCTCCACAGCGGCCTCCAGTCCATCCCCGCGAGCCTCTACGAGGCCGCCGCCCTCGACGGCGCGAACGCCTGGCAGCGGTTCTGGCGGATCACCTTCCCGCTGCTGCGCCCGGTGTCCGCGATCACCCTCCTCCTCGGCCTCGTCTACACGCTCAAGGTCTTCGACATCATCTGGATCATGACCAAGGGCGGCCCGGCCGACTCCTCCACCACCTTCGCCACCTGGTCCTACCAGCTCGGCTTCGGCAACCTCCTGCCGGCCTTCGGCCCCGGAGCGGCCGTAGGAAACCTGCTGGTGGTCGCCGCCCTGGTGTTCGGCCTGGTCTACGTCCGGGTCCAGCGGAAGCAGGCACTGTCATGAGCGGCACGGTCATGAACCGACGCACCAACCGCACGTGGTGGCAGACGGCCATCGGCGTTCTGTTCACCGCGGTGATGCTCTTCCCGGTCTACTGGATGCTCAACGTGTCCTTCACCCGCGACCAGGACATGCGCAAGAGCCCGCCGGACCTGATCCCGTTGCACGGCACCCTGGAGGGCTACCGAGCCGTCCTGGACCAGCAGTTGCCCTATCTCGGCACCAGCCTCGTCATCGGTCTGGGCACGGTCGTCGTCACCGTGGCACTGGCGGCGCCCGCGGGCTACGCACTCGCCAAGCTCCGCCCACGCGGCGGCGGTGTCCTCAGCTTCCTCTTCCTGGTCGCCCAGATGATCCCCGGCATCATCATGGCGATGGGGTTCTACGCCATCTACCTCAGCCTCGGCCTGCTCCAGTCGGTCCCCGGCCTGATCGTCGCGGACTCGACGCTGGCCGTGCCGTTCGCCGTGCTGATCTTCACCGCGTTCATGTCCGGCATCCCCGGCGAACTGCTCCAGGCCGCGAAGACGGACGGCGCCGGGCCCGTGCGCACCTTCTGGTCGATCGTGCTGCCGATGAGCCGCAACTCCATCGTCACGGTGTCGCTGTTCGCGTTCCTGTGGTCCTGGTCCGACTTCGTCTTCGCCAGCACCCTCGCCAACGGCGGCGCGCACGAACCGATCACCCTCGGCATCTACCACTACATCGGCAACAACAACCAGGAGTGGAACGCCATCATGGCGACCGCCGTCGTGGCCTCGCTGCCCGCCGCGGTGATCCTCGTCCTCGCCCAGCGCTACGTCGCCGCGGGCGTGACGGCCGGCGCCGTCAAGGACTGACGTCCCGTCATTTCTCCGCCGTAGAACCCCTGTTGAGAAACGAGTCACGCCTCCATGACCGTCGCCTGCTCCGGCCCGGCCTTCTCCGTCCACGACATTCCGTTCAGCACGTACGGATCCTGGTTCGGTATCTCTCCCGTGCTCGCGGAGAAGACCCGCGCCGAGGACCTCCATCTCGTCTCGCACCAGAACGGTATGCACGCCGTCCTGAGCCTCGTCCCCCTCGACCCGGTGACGGGGGAGAGGGCCAGGGTTCGCGTGCGGGCGACACCGGCTCTGCTCGGCTGGACCGGTGACGGCGGGCGCGTCGACCTCGCCTACGAGTCGCCGGACACCGTGCGGCTGCGCGGTACCGGTCTCGGGCTGCAAGTCAGTGCGGCGGCGGGGGAGTTGACTCCGTTCAGCGGCACGTACTTCTTCCACGACCCGGTGGCCGACGCGCACGTCTTCACCTCCTACGAGACCGGTCGCCGCTACCGGATCACCGTCCTGTCCGGCAGCGTGACCGACATCGCCGGTGCTCAGCTACTGGGCCGTGCCGGTCGCGGCGTCACGATCGGCGCGGGCGCCGACGGTGTCTGGGAGGCGGCCGTGGAAGAACTCGACACGGCGCGCCCCCCGTACGCCTCCCCGGCGACGTTCGACGAGGTGGTCACCGCCGTCCGGCGCTCCTTCGAGGCCTTCGTCGACACGGTGGCACCCTGGCGCTCGCCGGACACCCCGGCCGCCGAACTCGCCGCGTACGTGGTGTGGTCCGCGACCGTGCGCCCGGCCGGGCTGGTCACCCGGCCCGCCGTCCTGATGTCCAAGCACTGGATGGACAAGGTCTGGAGCTGGGACCACTGCTTCAACGCCCTTGCCCTGGCGCCCGGTTCGCCCGAGCTGGCCCTGGACCAGTTCTCGCTGCCCTTCGACCACCAGGACGAGACCGGCGCGCTGCCCGACTCGGTGACCCACTCGGAGATCCTCTACAACTTCGTCAAGCCCCCCATCCACGGCTGGGCGCTGCGCCACCTGCGCCGACGACTGCAACAGCCGCTCGGCGAGACCGAGTTGACCGAGGTCTACGACCGACTCGCCCGCTGGACGGAGTTCTGGCTCACCATGCGGCGCGCACCCGGGGCCGCCCTCCCGCACTACCAGCACGGCAACGACAGCGGCTGGGACAACGCCACCACCTTCGACCCCGAGCGGGTGATCGTCAGCGCCGACCTCGCCGCCTTCCTCATCCTCCAACTGCGTGAACTCGCCGTACTGGCAGCCGAGTTGCGGCTGCCGGACGACACACGCAAGTGGACCCGGACAGCCGACGCGACGCAGGCCGCGCTGTTCGACGAGTTGTGGACCGGCGACCGGTTCGTCGCCCGCTCGGCACACAGCGGGGCCACCTGGACCAGCTCCAGCCTGCTCGACCTGATGCCCGTCGTGCTCGGCGAGCACCTGCCCGAGCGCATCGGTGAAGCGCTGGCCGAACGCATCGAGGCACACCTCACCGCGCACGGCCTCGCCACCGAACTACCCACCTCACCGCACTACTTGGCCGACGGCTACTGGCGCGGGCCGATCTGGGCCCCGTCCACCGTCCTGATCGAGGACGGCCTGCGCCGCGCAGGACATGACCGTCTCGCGGACGAGATCAGCACCCGCTTCCGCGCCCTGTGCGAGACCTCCGGTTTCGCGGAGAACTTCGACGCCCTGACCGGCGTAGGCCTGCGCGACCGCGCCTACACCTGGACCGCCAGCAGCTACCTGCTCCTCGCCGAGGCCCACGAGCTGAGGCGCGCCGAGGCCACGGAGGCCGTCGGCTGACAGACCCCCTGGGCGAGCCGCGCCCAGGAAGTTCCCCTTTCGGGAGACCCGCACATGCGCATACCTCGATTCCGTTCCCCAGCCGGACGCACCGGCGGACCAGCCGCTCCGAGAGGCCGCAGGACCGCCGTCGTCGCGGCGATCCTCGCCTCCTTCGCCGCCCTCACCCTCCCCGCGACCACGGCCCACGCCGCCGACACCTCCGTCACCGTCGACTTCTCCACCGCCGGAGGCGCCCCCACGTACCACGCCTCCGGGATGATCTACGGGATGACCCCGGACGGCTCGCTGCCGCAGGACCACTTCTTCACCGACATCAAGTGGCACTTCATGCGGGCAGGCGGCGCCCAGCTCAACAGCGGCGGTTACGCCACGAGCCTCGCCGACTACCAGACCCGCTGGGCCTCAACTCTCGCCCAGTACAAGCGAACCGCTGCCCTCGGCGGCACCTTCGTCCTGCTCCCGCACGACCTGTGGGGCGCCGACGGCACCACCAGTCAGGGCTGGCCGGGTGACAACGGCGACTGGACACAGTTCGACGCCTTCGCCACCCAACTCATCAGTGACGTCAAGGCCAACAACATGACGGTCGAGTGGGACCTGTGGAACGAGCCCGACGGCAGCGGCTTCTGGGGCGCCTCGCAGACGCAGTACCTGGCGATGTGGTCGCGTTTCTACGCCAAGGTGCGCGCCGCCTTCCCCGCCCAGCTGATCGTCGGCCCGAGCATCGCGGGCCAGCCGAACTCCTCCAACAGCTGGTGGACGACGTATCTGACCTACGTCAAGGCGAACAACGTCGCGCCCGACATCTACAGCTGGCACGACGAACCCGGTGACCCCGCCACCGACGTCGGCCGCGCCAACTCCACGCTCTCCGCAGCCGGGTTGACCAACACCCGCGCCTACCAGATCAACGAGTACGCCACCCTGTCCATGCAGTCCCCGGGCGGCGGCGCCTGGTTCATCGGCCGCCTGGAACGCGCCGGCGCCGACGGCCTGCGCGGCAACTGGGCCTCCGGCACCGCACTGCACGACAACGAGGCGAACCTGCTCACCAAGAACAGCGCGGGCCAATACCTGCCGCTGGGCGAGTGGTTCATGTACCGCTACTACGGCTCGCAGACCGGCAACATCGTCAAGCTCACCGCCGGCACGGGTACTGACGGGCTGGCCACCAAGGACAACTCGGCGGGCAACGCAAAGGTGTTGCTCGGCAGCAGCGGCAACACCGGTACCGTCACCGTCAATCTGACCGGGCTCAACACCACGTCCGTCGTGACGAACAGCCAGGTCCGCGCCGTCGTCCAGCGCATCCCGTACAACAGTGGGGCCGCGGTGACCGGCCCCGAGACGATCTCCGACACGACCCTCACGGTCAGCGGCAACTCCGCCTCGGTGAGCCTCCCTTGGACGAATGCCAAGGACGGCTACACCGTCACTCTGCTGCCCCCGTCCAACACCACCGTCTCCACGGTCGCCGTGAGCCAGAACAGCGGCCAGTGCCTGGACGACACGGGTGTCAGTACCGCCAACGGCACGCAGTACCAGCAGTACTACTGCGAGGGCGGGTACCAGCAGATGCTCGACCTCAAGCCGGTGAGCGGCACGACCAACACCTACACGGTGGTCGACGAGTTGAGCGGCAAGTGCCTGGACGTCTCGGGCGCGTCGACGGCCGACGGCGCCGCCGTCATCCAATACACCTGCAACGGCGCCACCAACCAGCGGTTCACCCTCAACCCCGTCACCGCGCTCGGCAACACCCACGACTACCAACTCGTCGCCGTCCACAGCGGCAAGTGCGTCGACGTCACCGGTGTCTCGACCGCCGCCGGCGCGCTGGTCCACCAGTGGACCTGCGACGCGGCGAGCGCGCTGAGCACCAAGAAGAACCAGATCTGGCGGCTCCTCGGCAAGAGCTGACCGCTCTCACGTATGACGATGTGGAGGGGCGGTTCACATGTCCCTTCACATCGTTCGACCGGGACAGGTCTGGATTCGCCTCGTGATCTGATGGCTATTCATTGAGCGTATATGTCATGTGCAGTACGCGGGCATGGCTACCACGACCACGTCCCGACGTGACGCCCCTGCCACCGTCCTCGCCGCGACCGTGGTCTTCGGGCTGCTGCTCGGCCGGGCGACGTACGACCTGAACGGGGCGACACCCCCGCTGGTGCGGGCGACCAACTCGGTGTCCACCTGGATCATCTGGACCGCCGTGGCCGGTGCGCTCATCCGCGCCCGGCAACTCGCCGTCCGGGGCGGGGCGTTGATGATGCTCGCCACCTGCGGCGGGGGTGTCGTCGTCGTGGCCGAGCCGCTTTCAGAGTTGCCTGAACGCCGCACCGGCCAGCATGCCGCTGAGGGCCCCCAGGGCCATGCCGAGTGGTTTGCAAGCAGCCTTGCTCGCTTTCATCGGTGCTTCCTGGAGCGGCGGATGAGCAGCAGTGCGACGAGCGTGCCTGTCGCGGTGAGCAGGGCGCGGTTTGCCCGTGCCGCTCGCAGACCCTGGCCGGCCTTTTCGCGTGCCGACTCCGGGGTCCTCTCCCAGGCGAGCCGACCGGCGTGAACTGCCTTGTCGCGGACCTGTTCCGTGGCCGCCGCGGCCTTGGCCCGTACCGGCTCCGGGGTCCTGTCCTGCATCACGTGGATCACTTCTGACGTCTTGTCCCGCAGGTGGGCCTCGGCCTGCGCCGTCGTCTCCTCGACCTGTTCCTTGACGGCGTGCGTCTTCTCCTGGGCGCGGGCCTTGACATCGGCCTTGGCCGCGAGCGCCTCGACGGTCTCGCCGAGTTCCTCGCGGGTCGCCTCGACGTGCTCGCGCAGTTCCTCCGTGGAGGGTGCGGCCTCATCGCCCGTGTACGGCTTGTCCTGGGTCATCGGTGTGCCTTCTCCTTGATCTCGGCCACGTCGGCCTTGACGCTGTCGATGGTCTGTTCCGGTGTCGGGGGATGCCTTGCCGATCTGCCGCCTGCCGAGAGCCGCCATCGGCGCGGTGACGGCGGCCAGGACTGCGGTGGCGATCAGCGCCGCCGCCCACACTCCGCCCGCGACAGGGGCATTTCGTCGCGGACCAGCCGCGACAACTGTTGCGAGGCGTGTTGGACCAGGTCGCCGACCGGTTCCTGTGCCCCGCTGTCGGTGCGTGGGGAACCCTCTGCGGTCATGGGTGCTCACCTGTCCTTCGTCGGTGTTCGATCCTGTGTCCGTGTACCCGGGCAACGGCGTCTCACCGCTGGTCGGAGCAGACACCGTGATTGGTTTTTCGGCGCGTTCATGGTCCCGGTCGTTTATCGGGCGATGGGGGACCATGACCGGCCTTCATGCCACGGCGGGGCAACAGGATCACCGGAGTGGAATGAAAGGAATTGACGGGGGCACTCGGTTCTCTGCCGCACCGATGGGTGCTGTTCTCCGAAGGAAAGAGAAACTCGTGTACATAGGCCTGGGTACTGTCGTCGTCATCATTGTCATCGTCGCTGTCGTCATGATGCTGCGTCGCCGCTGACCCGTGTCTCTTGTACCGCACGGTCAGCCATGACCACAGCCCGCCCCGGATCAGTTTTCGCGGATCCCGGGCGGGCATGGTCGCGTTCGGCGGCTACGGAGATCTCGTCCGGGTTGGTGAGGACGTCGAGGAGGACGGGCTCCCGGTGTCCGGCGGCACCCCCGCCGTCCATCGCCAGGGCGACATCGCGACGGCCTCACCGACCACTGAGAGTGCGGCACCCACGGCCACCGTGACGATTCCGGTTCTCAGCACGACCCCGAGTAACCCGCATACGCCGTGTCATGCGGAATCGACATGGCTGTGTTGATTCTTGTACTTCTTCTCACGCTGATTTTTAGTGGCGCCGGATTCGCGATCCATATTCTGTGGTGGGTGGCCGTTGCCGTCGTCGTCCCGATGGTGATCTCCGTCCGGCGCGTAGGAGAAATCTAAAAGTGTGTGAGACGGAAAACGGTGGGCACTCGACCTGCCGAGGGTCGCCCACCGAATTTCCGGACGGGCTTCCTCGGTATTTCACGCACGGCAAGGGGAGGTTTTTGTATGACGGACAACATGTGGGGCTACCAGGCCGAGTCGGGTCACCAGACGGGGTCGGACCTGACCGGATTCAAGGTCGAGGCGAGCGACGGCTCGATCGGCAAGGTCGACAAGCACTCCGAGGACGTCGGGGCCGCGTACATCGTCGTCGACACCGGAGTGTGGATCTTCGGCAAGCAGGTTCTGCTCCCTGCCGGTGTCGTCTCGACCATCGACGTCGCCGAGCGGACCGTCCACGTCGGCCGCACCAAGGAAGAGATCAAGAACTCCCCCGAGTTCGACAAGGACAAGCACATCGGTGACGCCGGCTACCACGAGCAGGTCGGCGGCTACTACGGAGACCGTCGAGCCTGACCGCCTCGCCGCAGCACACAGGGGCGGGCACCGGCTTTCTGCCGGTGCCCGCCCTTCGCCGTGCCCGGTCCGGGACCCAGGGTCCGGAGCGCCGGGGTCCGCATCTTCGTCGGCCGTCGGGGTACCCGCGCCTGACACCCACCCTGCGCGAGAAAGCGAGAACACCGTGAGCGAGCGCCGCCCGGAAGCCCCCGGAAACGGAGGGGGGCCGAAACCGACGCCGATCCCCAGGGACCCGCCCGATCAGCAGGCGGGCGCCGACGAACAGCGTGAGCCGGAGGGGCGCGATCGGGAGGTCCCCGACCCCAACATCCCGGACCCGAGCATTCCCGACCCGAACATCCCCGACACGGACGAGGCCGGCACCGGGCGGAAAGGCGCCACGCACTCCGGCAGCACACGTCCAGGGCACCCCGTGCCCGACGAGTCGACGGGTTGACCCCCGCGCCGGGAGAGCCGAGGCGGGGTCCGCTCGGCCGTGCGCCGTCGCCACCCGTGACCGGGTGCGTCTGATCATCCGCGTCCCGCCGCTTTCAAGTTCGGCCGTCTTCAAGTTCCGCCGTATTCAAGTTCGAGGAGAGTGAGCCCGATGGCCACCGTGTCTCTCACCGGAGCGCCCAAGGACGCAGCCGCCGTCTTCGGCCTCCTGCGGACGGCGTTCCCCACCGACCGTCCTGCCGACGACGTGCCCCAGGAGCAATCGGGCGACAACTCCGCCGTGTGGAGCGCGGAGTTCGAGCCGACGTCGGAGCGGATTCCGACTGATCCGATCTCCTTGGAGGGCTCGGTCTCCGCCACGCTCCAGGGCGATTACGTCACCGTGGACCAGCTGTTCGAAGCCCTGAGCACGGCGTTCGCGGTGGACCACTGGGGCGCGGCGTCGGGAGACCAGGAGAAGGAGGTCGACCTGCGGCTCACGACGAAGCGGTGACGGGACGGGGAGCCGTCCTCACGACACTCCGACTCATGAGACTCCGACCCACGAAGAGACAACCGGCCTGGTGCAGATCGGCTACGACGTACCTGACCTGCCCGACGACCCGCTCTCACCCGGCGGTCGTCGCGCAGAAGGCGGCCACGCTCCAACTCCTCTCCCCGGGACGCTTCCGCCTCGGTCTCGGCTCCAGGGAGAACCTCAACGAGCATGTGGTGGGCGGCGGTTCGCCCGCCGCGCACGTGCACTTGGAGCGGCTGGAGGAGATCGTCCGCGCGCTCCTCGCGGGGAGAACGTCAACCACCACGGCGCCCATGTCGACGTGGAGATCGCAAAGTTGTGGGATCTGCCCGACGCGCCCCCGCCGGTCGGTGTCGCCGTCTCCGGCGACCGTTCCTGCCAACTCGCGGACCGACTGGCCGACTTGCTGATCGCGTCGGAACCCCGACCGGAACTGATCTCCGTGTTCGAGGCCCACGGCGGCACGGGCAAACCCAAGGTCGGTCAACTGCCCATCTGCTACGACACCGACCGCGACGCGGCGATCGCCCGCGCCCACGACCAGTTCCGCAGGTTCGGCGGCGGTTGGCCGGTCAACTCCGAACTCCCTGGTCCCGCCGCGTTCGCGAGCGCCACCCAGTTCGTACGGCCCGAGGACGTCGCCGAGTCCATCCCCTGCGGAGACGACGCGGACGCGGTCGTCGAGGCCGTACGCCCTTACGTCGACGCGGGGTTCACCGAGATCGCGCTGGTCCAGATCGACGGCGACCACCAGTGTGGGGTGAGCCAACAGCAGCAGGGGTCTCCATTCACGTGAACCTGCCACTGACGGCGCGGATACTCCCAACCCGCCTGCCCATGCCGGGAGTTGCCGCGACGCGCCTAGCGTGGCGTGCCAGGAGTAGGCTTCGGGTGCGCCCAAGCCCCCGGTGTTGCCAGTGCCGTATGAGCCGGTCCGATGAGCCGAGGTGCGTGACGGTGGTTCCCTTCGAGGTCGCCGAACGGCGTGGACGCTGGATCCGCCCGGCGGTCGCGTTGCGGGGCGAGGCCGATCTGGAGTCCGTCCCTCAGATGCGTACGGCCATCGAGCGCTGTCTGCGTGGGCCCGGCCGGCGGATGGCCATCGACGTGTCCGCG
>NZ_JAENRY010000024.1 GCF_016612545.1 Streptomyces sp. MBT65
TCACCGACCGCTTCCCGGCCGCGGTGTGTGCGGTACGACGACCGCTGCCCGCGCTGATGAGTTGGGCGGCCGTGTCCGCGGTGTCGCGCATGAGGGCGTGCAGTTCGGCCGCGGCCGGGAAGCGGTCGGTGAGTGCGGCCAGGGGGGATGCCGTGGCGCTCGGGAGGGGGGTGCGCAGTTCCGCCCGCAGTTTCACCAGACTCGGGGCGTCGAGGGACACGAGGGCGCCGTCCATGTCGAGCCGTACCGGGGGCAGTTCCCGTCGTACGGCCGGTCGCTGCGCTGCCAGTGCCGTCGGGTCGGCCGTTCCGCCCGCCGCCCACAACGCGACCGCCACGCGCCGGAGTTGGGCCAGTCCGGAGCGGTGGGGCGAGTTGGCGGCCACGACCAGGTGATCGCGTCCGCCGAGTGTGGCGTCGATGAGGGAGCCGAGTTGGCCCGTGCCGACCTGGACGAACGCGCGATGACCGGCGTCGTACATGGCCTCGACGAGCTGGCGGAAGCGCACGGGCTCCAGCAGATGCCGGATGAACAGCGCGCGGACCGCCGACTCGTCCGTGGGATACGGCGAGGCGGTGGTCCCCGACCACAGCGGGACCGTCGGCGGATGGAGGCGGAAGCGGTTCGTGGCCTCCTCGATCGGGGCGAGGTAGGGCTTCAACATCGGTGTGTGGAAGCCGGATTGGAAGGGGAGGACCTGACTCAGCACGCCCTGCGCGCGGAAGGACCGCACGAATCCGTCCACCGCTTCGGCGGGTCCGCACACCATCGACTGGCCCGGCGCGTTGTCGTGGGAGAGCACGATCCCGGCGCCGGTCCATTCGTCGGCCAGCGCCGACAGCACACGCTCGGCGGGGGCGCCGATCGCCCCGAAGGCGAGGCCCGGCACCGTCACCGAGTCGGGGTCGAACGCCTCCATGAAGTCGCTGACCTCGTCCGGCGAGTACACCCCGGCGGCGGTCATCGCGGTCCACTCACCGACGCTGTGCCCGGCGACCGCGTCCGGCACGACACCCATCCGGCGCAGCGCCGCGTCCAACAGCCGCCCGACGCCGACGACATCGAAGCCGTGGCGGCCGACGTCCCCCACCTGTGCGGGAGTCGAGGACTTGGTCGCGCGCAGCCCGAAGTGCGCGGCGACATCCTCGACCCGGGGCGTGAAGTCGCCCTCCAGACCCGGGAAGACGAACGCCAGTTTGCCCCCGCCGGACCCGAGCAGCGGGCTCGGCGTGAACCACACATCGCTACGGCCCTGCCACGCCCGCCCCTTGGCGATCGCCCGGCGGGCGAGCGCGAGCCGCTTGGCGTCCGGGGCGACGATGCCGAGCCGGGAGCGGCCGGCCGGGGCACTGGTTCGCGCTGCGGCCATGGCCAGTACGGCGGAGTCGTCGGCGTCCAGCAGCGCGGCCAGCGCCTCGGGGCTGTCGGCGGCGAGCGTCAGCACGCGTTCCGGCTCGTCGACGACCACGGCGGCCGTCCGTGGTGCGCGTGCGCCCGGCGCCTCCTCCAGCACCACATGCGCGTTGATGCCGCCGAACCCGAACGCGTTGACCGCCGCCCGCCGTACCGGCTGTTCGGACGTCGTCTCCCAGGGCGTCGCCTTCTCCAGCGGACGGAACCGGGTCGCCGCGAGTGCCGGATGCGGGTCGTCGCAGTGCAGGGTCGGCAGCAGCATGCCGTGATGGACGGCGAGGGCGGCCTTGACCAGACCGGCCACCCCGGCGGCCGGCATCGTGTGGCCGATCATCGACTTCACGGAGCCGATGACCGCATCACCGTCGGGCCCGAACACCTCGGCCAGCGTGGCCAGTTCGGCCCCGTCACCGGCCGGCGTCGCCGTGCCGTGCGCCTCCAGCAGACCGATCGAGTCGGGGCGCGCCGGGTCGAGTCCCGCCGCTTCCCAGGCCTGCCGTACGGCGTGGGTCTGGCCGGCCGAGTCCGGGTTGACGAGACTCGCGGCGCGGCCGTCGCTGGACACACCGGTGCCCCGGATGACGGCGTAGATCCGGTCGCCGTCGCGTTCGGCGTCGGCGAGCCGCTTGAGGACGACGACTCCCGTGCCCTCGCCGATCAGGATGCCGTCGGCCTCGCGGTGGAAGGGGCGGATGCGCTGGCTCGGGGAGAGCGCGCGCAGTTGGGAGAACACGCTCCACAACGTGATGTCGTGGCAGTGGTGGACGCCTCCGGCAAGCATCAAGTCGCAGCGCCCGGCGGCCAGTTCGGTCACGGCCTGGTCGACGGCGATCAGCGAGGACGCGCAGGCCGCGTCCACCGTGTACGCCGGGCCGCGCAGGTCGAGGCGGTTGGCGACCCGGGACGCCGCGAGGTTGGGCACCAGGCCGATGACCGACTCGGGACTGTCGGGGCCGAGCCGGTCGGTGAACGCCGTGCGGATCCGGTCGAGCTGGCCGGGATCCAGGTCCGGCAGCAACTCGCCCAGCGTGCGGACGAGTTGGCCCGCCGTGCGGACCCGCTGGTCGAGGCGGACCAGGCCGGGGGTGAGATAGCCGCCCCGGCCGAGCACCACGCCGACGCGCTGCCGGTCGGGCAGGCGGGACTCGCCGCCCGCGTCGGCGAGGGCGGCGGCGGCCACATGGAGGGCGATGAGCTGGTCGGGTTCGGTGCCGGGCACCGAGTTCGGCATGATGCCGAACCGGGTGACCTCGACCTCGGCCAGCCCGTCCACGAAGCCGCCGCGCCGGCAGTACACCTGGTCGGCCACGGCCGGACCGCTCGCGGAGTCCGGGCGGTAGTAGTCCGCGTCCCACCGCCCGTCCGGCACCTCGCTGATGGCGTCCGTGCCGGCCAGCAGATTCCGCCAGTACGCGTCGAGGTCGGCGGCGCCCGGCAACAGCACCGACATTCCCACGATGGCGACCGGCACTTGACGGTCCGTCATGGCTACCAGCCCGAAGCGGTGTAGACGACGGCTCCGGCCGACTCGTCGCCGAAGGCGAGTTCGCGCAGCAGCGCCGCGGTGCCCTCCTCGGGGTCGATCAGCGAGATGCCGCGCCGGGCGTACTCGCGTCCCAACTCCGGGGTGACCATGCCGTGGTGACCGCCGGTGGGCGCCCACGGACCCCAGTGCACGGTCAGCGCGCGGTGCCCGGTACGGGCGGCCCAGGCGGTGCCCAGGTTCTGGAGGGCGTCGTTGGCGGCGGCGTAGTCGACCTGTCCGCGGTTGCCGAGCACGGCCGAGATGGAGCCGAACAGGACCGCGAAAGCAGGGCCGTTGGGGAGTTGCTCCAGCGCCGACAGCAGGGTCTCGGCGCCGTGGGTCTTCGTGCCGTAGACCCGCTGGAAGGACTCGGTGGTCTTCTCGGCGATCAGCCGGTCCTCGATGACCCCGGCCGCGTAGACGACACCGTCGAGGCGGCCGTGTTCGGCGTGGATCTCCTTGACCGCCTGGAGCGCGGCATCCGGTTCGCGGAAGTCCACGGAGTGGTAGCGGGCCTGGCTGCCGAGCGCCGTCAGTTCGTCCAGGGTCGCGGTGATCTCCCGCTGGGCGAGCAGGAGTTCGGCGGTGCGGTTGATCTCGGCGGGGGTGAGCCCACCGCCCTGCCGGGCGAGGGCGGCGCGCAGTTCGGCCGGGGTGCGGGCGCCCGCCGTCGCCGGGTCCTCGGGACCGGCCGGGGCGGGCGTCCTGCCCAGCAGTTCGACACGGCACCGGGAGGCGGCGGCGAGGGCGACGGCGAACTTCGCGGTGATGCCCCGCGCACCACCCACCAGCAGCACCACCGAGTCGCGGTCGAGCCCGATCGCGGCGGCTTCGGCGACCCCGTCACCGGCCGGTCCGGCGCCGTTCGTCGCGAGTGCGCCCAGCGGGGTCTCCACCAGCTCAAGTCCGTGTCGTCCGGCGGCGGTTCGCAGCACCACCGGCTCCGTGCCGGGGGCGAGCAGTTCGGCGATCAGCGCGTCGGCGACGGCGGTCGGCGCGGTGTCCGCGAGCTCGACGACCCGGGCGACGGTGTCCGGATACTCCCGGGCCACCGTACGGAACAGCCCGTGCAGCCCCGCCGATCCGCCGTCCGCGCCCTGAACCGCGAGGAGTTGGCGCGGGCCGCGTCCCAGTGCCGCCTGGAACACGGGGAACGCGTCGGGCAGCACCGGCGCCGACGCGGTGAGCGGCGCGAGATACAGGACGGCGTCCACCTGGCCGTCGGCTTCGGTGAGTTGGTGCTCGGGAGCGACGATCACCGCGTCGGCGCCGTACGAGGACAGGCGCGCGGCGACCGCCTCCGGGCCGTCACCGTCGCCGTGGACGAAGAATCGTCGGCCGCTCAGGACGGAGGCCGGGTCAGCCGGGTTGTCGCTGTCCTGGTGCGGCAGGAGTACCGGCCGGAGTTGGAGGCGCTTCGGTGCGGAGCCGGTGACCTCGTCCTGCGGGGAGGTGCCGGCCGGGGTGGTGTCGCCTGCCGGAGTGCTCTCGACCGGGGCCGGGGCGGCGGGCTCCGTAAGGCGTGCCGACAGCCAGCCCGTGACGGAGGCCGCCGTGCGGGCCTTCGCCAGGTCCTCCAGCTCGGAGTCGTCGAGCATGGCGATGTCTGTCCCGCCGCCGATGCCCAGGCGTTGGGCCAGTTCGCCGGCGATCTCGGCCCGCTTGATGGAGTCGATGCTGAGGTCCGCCTCCAGGTCGAGATCGGGCTCGATCATGTCGACGGGATAGCCGGTGCGTTCGCTGATGATCTCCAGGACGACCCGGAGCACATCGGCCTCGGTGACGGCCTCGGGAGCCGACTCCGGCTGAGCGGTGGGCTGTTGGGGTATCGGAGCCTCGGCGGCCGGCAGCGCGGCCAGCTGCGGGAGCGCCTCGACCACGGCGGGCGCGGGTGCGGGCACCCAGGTTCCCTGCGGCACCGTGGCCTGTACCGCGCCGAAGTACGTCAGCAGGACGTCCCGTTGCGCGGCCACCATCTCCCGGCTGGTGCGCAGGAATTCGGAGATGAGCGCGTCCCTGTTCGCCTCGCCGGGGGCACCGGCGGTTCCGTCGGCGGGGTTTGTCGTCACAGTCGTCTCCACAACGCGTCGGGCCGGTGCGAGGGCACCGGGCAGAAGTGCTCCGGCGGCGGTACGGACGAGTTGTCCGTCGACCGTCCAGCCGGGTCGCGAGGGCACGGGAGTCCGGGCCGCGTCGACGGCGTCGCGCCCGTTGAACAGCCATCCGGTCCGCACCGGCAGCCCCGCGACGGCCAGTTGGGCCAGCGCGTCGAGCCAGCCGCGCAGCCCGCTGTCCGGCCGGGGCTCGCACGCGACCGTGCGGTGCGGGCGGTCGCCGAGGATCTGGTCGACCAGCCGGGTCAGCACGGATCCGGGTCCGGCCTCGACGAAGACCCGCGCCCCCGCCTCGTACATCGCCTCGATCTGCGCGACGAAACCGACCGGGGAGCCGATCTGCGCGGCGAGTTCGGCCCGTACCGCGTCGGCGTCGTCGCCGTACGGGGCCGCCGTGCGGTTGGACCACACCGGGAACTCGGGGGCGAGCACCGGCCGTTGGGCGAGGGCTCGCGCGAACCGCTCGCCCGCCGCCGCCACCAGCGGGCTGTGGAAGGCGCAGGCGACGGGGATGCGCTTGGCGCCGAGTCCGGCCTCGCGCAGCAGCCGCACGGCAGTGGCGACGGCCTCGGTGGGACCCGAAATGACCGTCTGGCGGGGCGAGTTGTGGTTGGCGACGACGACGGAGTCGGGGGCGCCCGCCGCCTTCAGGGCCTGCTCGACGTCCTCGGCACCGGCCGCGACCGCGGCCATCGTGCCCGGGTCGTCGGCGCCGGTGGCTTCGAGGATCGCCGCCGCGCGTTCGGCGCTCAGCTCCAGCAGCGCCTCGGGCGCGATCGCGCCCGCCGCGCACAGGGCGACCAACTCGCCGTAGCTGTGCCCGGCCGCCATGTCGGGCCGTACGCCCGCCTCGGTGAGCAGGGCGTGTGCGGCCAGCCCGGCGATGCCCAGCGCGGGTTGCGCGACCCGGGTGTCGGTGAGGCCGGCCTGCTGGCGGTCGCGGGCGGCGTCGTCGAAGGCGGTGGGCGGGTAGAGCGCGTCGGCGTGGTCGCGGCCGAGGTGCAGATAGTGCTGCAATTCGGGGAACGCGATGAACACGTCGGCGAGCATGCCGGGCCGCTGACTGCCCTGACCGGGGAAGAGGAACGCGAGCTTGCCGGTCGAGGTGTCCGCGTCCGCTGCGGTCTCCGCGAGGTGGACGCCCCTGGCCGGATCGTGTTCACCGGCCAGCGCCCAGCGCAGTTGCCCGGTCAGCTCCTCCACGTCCCGTGCCACGACGGCCACTTGCACAGGCTCGTGCCGGGCGTCCGCGCGGCGGGACGCGCTGAGGGCGAGGTCGCGCAGCTTCCAGGAGCCCGTCTCGGCGAGCTTCAGGATCTCCTCTATGCCCCGCCGCGCCGCCGTCCGGTCCGTGCCCCGGAAGGTGAACAACTCGGCGGGCCACGCGTCCAGTCCGTGCGCGGGCGGTACGGCATCGCCGTAGGCCTGGATCACCGTATGGAAGTTGGTGCCGCCGAAGCCGAACGCGCTGAGTCCCGCGACGCGTTCCTCGGCGGGGGCCGCCCAGGGCCGTGGCCGGGCGTGGAAGACGAACGGGCTGTTGTCCTCCTGCCAGGCCGAGTTGGGCTGCTTCATGTGCAGGGTGGGCGGCTTGACGCCGGTGTAGAGCGACAGCACGGTCTTGATGAGACCGGCGAGTCCCGCGGCGCACTTCGTGTGCCCGATCTGGGACTTGACCGAGCCGAGCGCACAACTGCCCGTCGCCGCGCCGGACTCGGTGAACACCTCGCTGAGGATGGACAGTTCGGTGCGGTCGCCGACGACCGTCCCGGTGCCGTGCGCCTCGACCAGGCCGACCTCGGCGGGGGAGACGCCCGCGTTGCGGTACGCCCGTTCCAGCGCGGCCCGTTGGCCCTCGGGCCGGGGTGCGGTGAGGCCCAGGGAGCGGCCGTCGCTGGAGCTGCCGACCCCCTTGATGACGCCGTAGATCCGGTCGCCGTCCCGCTCCGCGTCCGCGAGCCGCTTGAGGACGACGCACGCGACACCCTCGCCGAGCGCGATGCCGTCCGCCGAGCTGTCGAAGGCGCGGGAGCGGCCGGTGGGGGACAGGGCGTGCACGGAGGCGAAGAGGACGTAGTCGTTGATGCCGTTGTGGAGGTCGGCGCCCCCGCACAGCACGACATCGCTGGTGCCGCCCACGAGTTCCTTGCAGGCGACGTCGACGGCGGCCAGCGAGGACGCGCAGGCCGCGTCGACCGTGAAGTTGGCCCCGCCGAGGTCGAGCCGGTTGGCGATCCGGCCCGAGATGACGTTGGAGAGCATGCCGGGGAACGAGTCCTCGGTGAGGGTGGGGAGTTGCTCCTCGACGCCCTGCGGGATCTTCCCGTAGTAGGACGGCAGTACGGCGCGCAGCGTGGTCGCGTTGGACAGGTCGCTGCCCGCCTCCGCGCCGAACACCACGGAGGTGCGCGCGCGGTCGAACTCCCGCCCCCGGTCGCCGTATCCGGCGTCCTCCAGCGAGCGCCGGGCGGCTTCGAGGGCGAGCAGCTGCACCGGTTCGATGCTGCCGAGGGAGGTCGGCGGGATGCCGTAGCGCAGCGGGTCGAAGGGGATGCGCGGCAGGAAGCCGCCCCACTTGGACGGGGTGGCGCCGCCCTTGTCGGGCGAGTAGTGGACGGCGGGGTCCCAGCGGTCGGGCGGGACCTCGTCGACCGCGTCGTGGCCGCCGAGGATGTTCGCCCAGAACGTGGGGAGGTCGGGGGCCTGCGGGAACATGCACGCCATGCCGATGACAGCGATGTCCAGCGGGGCGGGTGCCGCCGGCTCGACATTCTCCTCAAGTCCCAGGCGGACGCGGGCGGTTCGCGTGCTGTCGGCCAGGAACCCGGCGGCCTCCTCGGTCACCGAGCGGTGCAGGGCGTCGATCGTGGTGGTCGCCGAACGCAGCACGGCGACCTCGCCGGCCATGAACATCCCCTCGGCGAGCTGACGTTGCTCGTCGACGGCGGCCAACGCGCCGTCCGCGTCCCGCTCCACGCCCTTGCTGGCGATCCGCAGCCGGCCGACGTTGAGCCGCTCCAGCTTCTCCCAGATCTGGCGGTCGGGTACGCCCTCCGCACGCAACCGGGCCTCGAAATCGAGGTAGTTGTCGCTGAACGGACTCGGTACGCAGCGGGTGGCATGACCGGGCGCGGTCTCCAGGAGCGCGGTCCGGGTCGCCCGGATCACCTGCTCCTGGAACAGGGGCTGGACCGCCCCGCGCGTCACCGCCTCCTCCGTGAACAGATAGGCGGTGCCCATCAGGACGCCGACGGCGGCGCCGCGCGCGGTGAGCGGCGCGGCGAGCGCGGCCACCATCGCCGCCGAGCGTCCGTCGTGCACGCCGCCCGCGAAGAACACCTCGACGCGCTCCGCCGTGCCCGGCTCGGCGGTCGCCAAGAAGTCGTCCAGGACGGCGAGTTGGGCCTCCCAGAGCGGGAAGCTGCCGCGCGGTCCGACATGCCCGCCGCACTCGGACCCCTCGAAGACGAACCTGCGTACCCCCGCGTCCAGGAACTGCCGCAGCAGCCCCGGCGAGGGCACGTGCAGGAAGGTGGCGATCCCGGCCCGCTCCAGCGCCTCGGCCTGCGAGGGACGGCCGCCCGCGATGATCGCGTGCGTCGGCCCCAGCTCCCGTACGGCTTCGAGCTGGGCGTTGCGCAGCTCCTCCGGCGCGAAGCCCAGCACCCCGACACCCCAGGGCCGGTCGCCCACGGCGGCGCGGGTCTCGGCCAGCACCGCACGCGACTGCTCGCCGCTCGACAGGGCCAGCGCGACGAACGGCAGGGCTCCGCCCTCCGCGACGGCCGCGGCGAACTCCGCCTGGTCGCTGACACGGGTCATCGGGCCCTGGGCGACGGGGAGTCGAGTGCCGAGGGCCCGGCTCATCCGGGAGCCGGCGCGCAGGGCGTCGGCCGGTCGCTCGTCGCGTACGGATTCCCTGATGGCGGCGGTGAGTTCACGCACCGTACGGCCTGTGTCGCCCCAGCGCTCGGCGAAGCGCGCGGCGAGGAAACCGTCCTGGCCGACCGGCAGCAACTGGGTGCGCGGGTCACGGGCGCCGAGCAGCTCGGACACCCGCTCGGCGGGCACCTGGGGGGCGTCCGGGCCGCGGCGCAGCAGCACCCGGTGACCGGCCACCAGCGTCGTCTCGGACCCGTCCATCGAGCGCAGCGCGGCGGCGGCCGCCTCGGGCAGACCCGACTCGGCGAGCAGTGCCAGTTGGCTGTCCAGGACGACCCCGGCCGCGCCACCGGCCACGGCGGCGGCGGCCGTATGCGGGCCGATGCCGCCGCAGGCCCAGACCGGGACGTCCACACCGGGCTCGGCGAGCAGCCGCTGGAGCAGCACGAAGGTGCTCAGCTCGCCCACCGGGCCGCCGCTTTCGGCACCGCGGGCGATCAGCCCGTGCGCACCGGCGCGGACCGCCGTGAGCGCCTGCTCCGGGTCGGTGACCTCGACCAGTACCCGGTACTTTTCGGCGACCTCGTCGATCCGCCAGGGCGCGCCCGCGGCGAGGACCACGGTGTCCGGGGCGGCGCCACCGCCCGCCGCGAGGTCACCGGGACCGACCCGGCAGTGGGCCGTGATCCGTACCCCGAACGGGCCGGGGGACCAGCGCCGGATACGCGCCAGGGCCTCTCTGGATCTTCGGTCGCCCGGCCCCATGTCCAGTACCCCCAGCCCGCCGGCGCGGCTGACGGCCGCCGCGAGTCGGGCATCCGGTTCATGGAACGGAGTGATTCCAATGATCAGTTCTGCGGCGCGCGCGACAGACGTCATGATTCTCCGAATAAACGGTGAAACTGCACGGTGGGGGGTTTCGGCAGGGGACGCCGATTGAATTCGCAGAGGCGCGAGATGGCTGATGAAAAGCTAGCCCCCTGTTACTCGTCGGTCAACAACGACAAGGCAAGCAGCATGTGTAGGGGAGTGATCCGGCCAGCCGAAAACCGGACCCCAAACAACCGAAAACCCGGCCAATTTCCTTCAGAGGGCACAGCATTCGGACCGCAGTGGCGCAAGCGGTCCAAAAGCCCCCGATATTCATCCGGGGCTCACAGTCCCGAAACACCACTGACGGCGGGACGGAATTATGTAAACGTTGGGTGTCGATGCCTCCTCGCATAAGCCGCGCTAGGTTGGCATCCATGAGCACACCGCGGGACCTGATGATCGTCGCCCTGGATGTCGCACCGGACCGCCCCGTCGAGACCGGTGATCTTTCGCTCGCGCTCGCCGGAGCGGAGGTGATCGACCTGCTCGCCGCCGAAGTCGTGGCGCTGGACGGCGACTTGATCGTGCCGAACCTCCAAGTCGCACTGCCGGACGGCCTGTTGGACCAGGCGGCGACCGCGCTGGTACGGCAGGCGCCGTACGAGTCGGTCGAGGACTGGCTGTGGCGGCGGGGGCGCGGCCTCTCCTCCGCCTATCTCGCCGCGCTGGAGGCGGAGGGCCTGGTCGCCCGGCAGCGCGGCCGCTGGCTCCCGGTCCGCACCGGGAGGACGGCCCTGGTCGACTCCCCGGCCCGCAGCCGCGCGGCGGACCGCTGGGCGGAGGGCGAACCCGTCCTCGCCCAGCTCGCCGCGGCCGCCGGGATCGGCGAGGTGTCGGACGAGGACTCCGCGAAGGTCACCGACGAGTCGCTGGACACGGTCCTGGCCGTCGTCCACGACGCGGTGACGGAGCTGGAGGCGGTGCGGCAGCGGAAGAGTGTGGAGGACGCGGCGTACGACAATGTGTGGCGCGGGATGTGACGGCTGCGCCGGCCGGGCCGGCGGTGGGCGGGTGCCGGTGGGCCGCGGTCCGTCCGGCGCGCGCCCACGCGTCCGCCCGGCCTCGGTGACGAGTCCCCTGGGCATGCCGTCCCGCTCGGCTCTCGGGGCGCGGGGCGACGTCCCGGACGTCTGCCGCGGATGCCGCAACTGCCCGCAAACCAGGGTCAGTTGATGGTCGTGTGTCTCGGGTGACGCCACGTGACGCATGGTAGTCGCATCCGTGCCGCCCGGCCTAGGGTCCTCCCCGGGCCCGCATATGCCTGGTGGCGGGCGTTGGCCAGTTGTCATGCCCTGTGGAGGGCAGCCATCTTCCGTAACCCCTTCGAGTGCGTAACCATGAAGGGGGATGCGTGTGTCATCGGCGATGAGGGGGACGAGCCGTGGATCTGTCGGCACTTGATGTCGAGACCGAATTGGTGGATCTCTCGGACGTGCCGGTGGCGGACCTGGGTTCCCTCGACTCCGTCGGACTGGCCGACCAGGCCGGGCGTCTGCTCGCGCTCATCGACGAGCCGCCCACGCTCGGCAACTCCAGCGGCGCCGGCTGCTGACAGCGCGGATGGCGGGTCCGGAGTCGGCGGTCGATGAGGAGGGCCATGTCGGTTGACGGACCCGCGCGCCACCGCCTGACGGCCGATCAGGTCCTGGAACTCGCCCAAGGCGGCGGGGGCGTGGCCTCCGTCGCGGTGCTGCGGTCCGCTCAGCGCAGCCGTCGGCTGGTGTTGTTACGGGCCCTGGTCGAGACCGTGGACGGGCGCCCGCCGCACGGCACCGGCCTGCCACCCGCGCAGCGCGCCTGGGAACTCCTCGGGCGGGCGGAGAGCGCGGACCGGGACGCCGTGGAGGCGGTCCTTCTCCATCCCAGCGTGGGGAGTTGGCTGACCCGGGCACTGCGCGCACTGCGTGCCGAGGACGGTTCCACGCCGGGGTCGACGGCGCTGCGCGACGCCGGCCATGTGCACGCCCTCGCCGCCGCGGCGGCCCTGAAGGCCGGGATCACCTTCCGCGCGGTCGTCCAACTCGTCGACGAGGGCCTGCTGTTGCCCTCCGTGGGCTGTGCGCCGCTCCCCGATCGGCCCGCCGCCACCGTCGAGGTGTACCGAGATCGGCGCGGCGCCGGAGTGCGCTGCGCCTCGGGGACCGTACCGTTACCCGACGACCTCACCCGGGACGGGCCCGGCTGGTGGGCGCTGCGCCGGCTGCGGTCGACACCCGAACTCCCTTCCTGCGCGCCCCTGTTGGAGGACCTCGACCCCTGGCGGCACTATCTGCGCCGCTTACCGGTCGAGCGGCTGGACGAGACCGAGGCCGCCGTGTGGCAGAGCCGGTACGAGGCCGCCTGGGAGCTGGTGCGCGGCCAGCGCAGAATCGATCCCGCCGGGGTCGCCGACTGCCTCCTCGCGATCACCCCGCTGCCCGACCGCAGCCCCGCGGAACTCTTCAGCGGCAGCGCCCCCGAGTCGTACGGCGGCGCGTTGATGAGCAGACCGGCGCGGCCCGTGGACATGGCCGCCGCCCTCGTCCACGAGGCCCAGCACACCAAGCTCAGCGCACTGCTCGACCTCGTCACCCTGCTGCGGGGCGGCCTGGAGGAGGTCCACTACGCGCCCTGGCGGCCGGACCCCAGGCCCCTGCGCGGAATCCTCCACGGGGTGTACGCGTTCCTGGGCGTCGCGACGTTCTGGCAGGCCCGGCGTGAGGGACCGGACATCGGCGACGCCGAACGTGCCGAGGCCGACTTCGAGTTCGCGTTACGGCGGAGTCAAGTCGAAGAAGGGTTACGGGTGTTGTGGGCCGAGGGGACGCTGACCGACCTCGGCGAGCACTGTCTGCGCGGTATCGAGCGCTCGCTCACCGTACTCCTGAAGGAACCGGTGCCCGCGGCGGCGGCCCTCGCGGTCGAGGAGGCCCGCGACGACCATCGCATGGTGTACCGGCTCTCCCAACTCCGGCTCGACGAGGCCGAGTTGACTGCCTGGGTGGACGCCTACGACGACCGCAGACCGCCCCCGCTCCGGGCCCCCGACGCCCACCCGCAGGCCGGTCCCGTCGCGGCCGAGATCCGCACCCGGCTGGTCCGAGTCCGCCTCGGTGACCCGGAGCGTTTCGCCCGGCTCCGTGACGATCCGCTGACCGGCGCCGGAGCCTCCCGCACGGACTACGCGTGGGCCGCGGGCGAACGCGAGACGGCACTCGCCGGCTATCGACGTCAGGTGGGCAGGCACCCGGAGGACCCCACCGCCTGGTCCGGACTCGCCCTCAGTCTCCCCGAGGGGCAAGCCCGGGAAGCCCTTCTGCACCGCCCCGAACTGGTCGCCGCCGTCCACCGCGAACTACGCCGCCGAGGCACCCCGCAGACTCCGGAGGCGGTGGCCGAATGGACCGCGGAACCGGCCGCCAGGTCCGAAGGGGACGACTGACGCGCGGCGGACCCGGTCGGCGTCGAGGAAGGCGACAGCCCGTCCCGAGCCGGAGGCCCGGCCGGACGGCACCCGTTCACGAACTTGAGGCGCTGTGTCCGCCGCCCGAACGGACCCGGGCGGCAGACACAGTGGCGGCGGACCGGCCGGCCCGCCGCGTCGGTTCAGCGGTGTGCCTCCACGTCGCAGTCCGCGCGCATCCCGCGTACGCAACCCACCGTGGCGGGGTGGTTGGCGCCCAGCACGGTGCGGTAGCGCTGCAGTGTGTCGGCGTGGATGGTCTCGCCCTCCTGGCTGCGGCCCAGCGCCCGCAGGTCCAGTGAGAGGTTCATGGCGCAGGCGAGGGTCGCCGGGTGGTTCTCGCCCAGCCGCGTCCGGCAGACCGGCAGCGTGCGCTCGTCGATCTCGGCGGCCTCCGCGTAGTCCGCGAGCGCGTAGTGGTCGCTCGCCAGATTGATCGCGATCGACAGTGAGCCCGGGTGGTCGGCGCCCAGCACCTCGGCGTGCGTGGTGTACGTCTCTTTGTCCGACGTCAGCGCCTGCTCCGCCTCGCCCAGCAGCCGCATGGTCACCGCGAGGTCGGCGGCGGCGGCGAGCACATAGGGATGCCGGGGGCCGAGCACGTCCCTGAGCGTCTTCAGGCACTCGGCACCCACCGTGCGGGCCCGTTCCAGTTCGGCGTTCTGCCGCAGGTCCATGGAGACGTTGAGCACGGTCGCGGCCACGTTGAGGTTCCGCTCGCCGAACCTGCTCCGGTACAGGCGGAGCGTCTCCTCGTTCAGCTCCAGCGCGCCCGCGTGGTCACCGGCCTTGCGGCGGGCCACGGCCAGGGTCCGGGCCGCGATCAGACTGATCGGCGCCGTACGGTCCCTGATGGCGTGCCGTACGCGTTGCAGGGCCTCCTCCTGCATCTGCCTGCTGGCGAGGTAGTCGCCGGTCTCGCGGACGTCGATGGAGAGGTTGGTGGTGATCAGCAGGGTGAGCAGGGCGTCGTAGCCCAGTGACCTGACCGCCGACTCCCGTGCCTGGGTGTCGATCTCCAGCGACTCCTCGAACTTGCCGACCAGGCGCAGCGCGAGGGCGTAGTCGTTGGCGGCGGCCAGGGTGGTGGGGTCGCCGTCGCCGTTCTCGCGCCTGGCCCGCCGCCAGCGGTCCTCCTCCAGTTCCACGGAGGCCGCGAAGTCGCCGCGGATCTGCGCGTTCTCCGACACCGCGCCGATGGCGCCGAGCGTGTTGGGGTGGTCGTCGCCGACGGTCGCCCGCAGCAGCCGCAGGTTCTTGTCGTTGAGGTCCGAGGCCTCCTTGAAGTTGCCCAGGGTGCGCAGGGCGTGGCCCAGGGTGGAGGCCACGGCGAGGGTCTGGAGGTCGGACTCGCCGAGCCGTTCGGTCCAGGCCTCGACCACTTCACGGCCGTACTCCCGGCAGGTGACGTGGTCGCCCGAGGTGTGGAGATAACGGACGACGTTGCGCACCATGTCGCGCACCCAGCCGTCGTCGCAGTCCACCGCGCGCGAGAACCGGGCGTGCACCAACAGCTCCGCGTAGCGCGGCCAGTTGTTCACGGCCATGTCGCCGGGGTCGTAGGTGGCGAGCAGGATGTGCGCCGCGTGCCGCATGTCGGCGCGCTCCTGCGGGGACATGCGGCCGACCAGGACGGCACGGACCAGACGGTGCATGTGGATCGTGTTGTCACGGTGGTTGATCTTGATGAGGGAGTACCGGCTGATCTCCCGGATCGCCTGCCCCAGTTTGACCGGATCGCGCAGCACTTCGGTGAGTTCCGCCGGGAGTTCGACCCCGCGGACGCCGGTGAAGATACGGCGGGCGATCGGTTCGGGCGCGAAGAACGAGCAGGCTTGCAGAAGTTGATGGGCTCCCGGATGACGCTCGGCGAGACGGCCCAGCGACATGTTCCAGGCGGCGGCGACCGGTTCCGGGTAGTCCACGGGCACTCCGGAGGCCAGCAGTTCATTGCGCTGGGAGTCCAGATCGGCCCGTTCGTCCTCGAAGATCTGGAGGTACTCGTCGACCGGCATACCGGTCTCGGACAGCCAGGCCGCGGCCTGTTCGAGGGCCAGCGGCAGATTGCCCAGCGCGTCCGCGACCCGGGCGGCCTGGTCCGGTTGCAGCTCCGGGCCGCGCCGGGCCAGGAGTTCGACGCTCTCCTCGGTGGTGAACACGTCGATGTCGACGGTCCGCGCGATACGCCCCCACTGCGGGTTGCGCGAGGTCACCAGGATCTTCCCCGGGCCGCCGAGCGGGAAGAACTGCCGTACGACCTCCGGGTCCTCGGCATTGTCGAAGACCAACAGCCACCGGTGGTACGGGCGGCCGGTCCGCAGGGCGTTGAGCACCGCCGCGATGGTGATCTCCTGCTCGCCGCCGGTCTCGATGCCCAGCGCGCCGCCCAACTGGGTCAGCGACACCCGGATCTGCTCGGGTCGTTCGGCGGAGATCCACCAGATCACGTCGTATTCATCGGCATGCTGATACACGTATTCGACGGCGATCTGGGTTTTCCCCACGCCGCCCAGACCGTGGAGTGCCTCGGGCAGTACGGCCGCCGCTCCCTCGAGGGTGAGCCTGCGGTGGAGGGCATCCAATTCCTTGCCCCGGCCGGTGAAACTCTGGTTCCGGGGTTGGACGTTCCACACCGGGACGAGATCTCCGGCCCGGCGCTCCTCCACGGCGGGCCCGCTCCGGGCGAGGGGGAGTGACACTGGGTCTCCTTCTGTGTATTCTTCGGGTAATTCAACTGGTACTGGATTACGTTGGTTTGTGGTTCCGGCCTCGGGTGGATCTTGGCTCGGATTCTGTGCCTGCGCCACGTTGATCACCTCGGGGCCCTGAATAATTGCAGTGGTTGATTCCCCCTCCTGCCCGGTGCCAGGGGGTGGGTGAGCTGGTGCGTATTGCTCCAGACGGCTGCGGAGCGAGCGGGAGGACGCCAAGTACGGGCCGCTGAGCGCGCGAGCCACTTTCACCTGGATGGCGGCATACGGAATGAGCCGTTCGTGCAGCGTGAGCTCCGTCGCCGGGGTATGCGGATCGTCGAGCAGCGCGCCGAGTTCACGCAAAGGCTGCCAGTTCCGGCCGAGCCGTTCGAGAGTGCTGCGCAGAAGATAGCGTGTCTCGTCCCGCGAAGGCGCCGCCGACAACATCAGATCGCGCACTCCGTCATGGAATTCGTAAGCAATTTCCGATTCGTTCAACGGATTTGTTCCGACCTGCCGCAGCAGGCCGCTCAGGAGAACTTCGGCCAATTCTCCGGGGCCTGTTCCGCTGTCGCCGGTCTGTAAGGCGAATTCCATCGTCGGAATGTTCAGGGGAATTGCGGAGAGCCTGGCCGCGAGTTCCCAGGCGGCCGGACTCGCGTCGGCCCTGAAACGGGAGACCCGCTCCATCGCGTTAGGCACCGAGGCTTCTTCGGGGAACGCCTCGGCGAGCGCGAACTGCCCCGGTGAGGTCACCCACAACTCCTGCGCGCCCGGCCGCAGCCCCGCCGCCACCTGCGCCCAGCGGGCCAGCCAGGACGGCGCCAGTTCGAGCACGGGGACCACGGGACCGTCCTCCTGTACGGCACCCCGCACCTGCCAACTCCCGTTCGGGGCACCCGGACCCGGCACCCGCACCCGGGCCAGCCGCGCGGGCAGACCGGTGCGGTGCCAGGCCGACTGCGCGAGGACGTGCACCACCGCCACCGACGCGTGTCGCGCCCACTCGCCGAGCAGCCGGGCCGCCCGTCCGCTGCGCCAGCCCGGACCGACCCCGTCGGTCAGCAGGAGGACCACCTGCCGACCCAGGTCCGGCCGGCGTACCGGCAGGGTCGACCGGCCGATGTGCCAGGAGGGTTCGGTGTCGGCGAGCTTGTCCCCGTCGATCTCGTGCACCCGGATGTCGCGGAAGGCCCCGGTGTGCCGGAGCACCTCCTCGAACTCGGCCGCGGGCCGCCGCCACACGGTCATCGAGGAACTGACGTCGACGATCAGCGCGGCGTCCATCCACCGCTCCCGCAACGGCCGGTACTCGGGCACCCAGCGGCTGCTGAGCGCGGCCGACTCCGCCGTCGCCTCCTCGTCCAGCTCCACCTCGGTCGTCGAGAGGGTGGGCCGCTTGAACGGCCGTAACGCTCGCGTGAGTTCACGGCTGCGGCTCGGCACCGACGTCACCCAGTGCGCCGTCGCGGAACCGTGCGCCGAGCGGGCACCGCCAGCGACGGCCGAGCCCGGCGGGCGCCCCACGAGCCCGCCGAGCTGGGCGAGCAGACCCCCGGGCCGGTGGTCCGTCGTGCTCTGGCCACCGCGCCCGGGCAGGTCGGTGGAGCCCGGGCCCCGATGGCCGGGGTCGGGCTGCGGCGAGGTGTGCTCGTCCTCGGGCAGGGCGTCGGTCGGCAGGGGAGTGGACAGGTCGAGGTCGGATCGCGACGGGCCGCCGGTGCCCGTCCGGTTCCCGGCGGGGTCGGTGCCCGCCCCGTTGACCAGGAGGATCAGTGCGTCGGCGATCTCGGACCAGGAGATGCCCAGCGGCTCGTCGGTGTCCGGTTCGCCGCTGCCGTGCCGCGTCACGTGTCTCTCACACCGTCTAGGCGGTGCCAGACGGCGCGCAGCAGCGTGTCCCAGTCGGCGCCGCGGGAGTACGCGCCGGAGGTGGCCAGCCAGATCGAGTTCAGCAACTGATCGGTCGCCAGGCCCTCCTCCTGCGCGCTGTGCTCGGCGAAGGTGCGGATGAGTTCGGCGACGCGCGGGTCCTTGTCCTGCGGGCCCAGATGGGCGGCCACGATGTCGGCCAGACGCTTGGGTTCCGGTTCCTCCATGTGCAGGTGCAGACAGCGGCGCAGGAAGGCGGGCGGGAAGTCCCGTTCACCGTTGCTGGTGATGACGACGAGGGGGAACTCCCGGCAGCGGACCCGGCCGTTCTCGATCAGCACCGTGCGGTCCGTGTCGTCCGACCGGACCTCCACCACCGACTGATGACTGCGCATGCGCGCCAGCTCGGGCACGGTGAACTCACCGGCCTCGAAGACGTCGAGCAGGTCGTTCGGCAGGTCCATGTCGCTCTTGTCGAACTCGTCGATCAAGAGCACACGGGGCAGCGCGTACGGGAGCAACGCCGTCCCCAGCGGCCCGAGTTCGAGGAACGAGCCGATGTTCGAGACAGGGGTGTCCGCCGTCGGACGCGGTGCGTCGCCGGGCGCCGGGGCGTCGTAGGTCGCGGCGGCATGGATCCGGCCCACGGCGTCGTAGCGGTACAGACCGGACCGGAGGGTCGTGTGGGACGTGATCGGCCAGCGGAGCACCCGCCCCAGCCGCAGCTCTCTGCTGATCCGGTACGCCAGCGTCGACTTGCCGGTGCCGGGGCGTCCCGTCACCAGCAGCGGACGGCGCAGGATCAGGGCGGCGTTGACGAGATCGGCCTCGGTGGGGTCCGCGGGCATGCCGTTGAGAGTCGCGCCGAGCCGGCGCCGCAACTCGGCCTCGCTCTCCGGAGGCGGGGTCGCCTCGACGGGGACGGCGGCGGCGCTGCCGGGGTCCTTCCTGCCCGAGCCCACCGCGCCGTTTGAGCCGGCGTCCGCGTCCGCGCCGGGGAGGAGTGCCGAGCGGCCGTCGAAGGTCCGCCAGGGCGGTGCCGGGGGCAGGTTTTCGGACAACTCGAAGTCGTGGAGCGGCAGTCCAGTGCCCCGGTAGATCCACCAAGGCCGCGGAATGCGTGATTCCGCCGCCGCTGTGCCGTCCCCGTCGAACGATGCCGTGCCGGTCATCGACCGCCCACCCCCTGGTCCGGTCCCGCCAACGGCTGGTGGCTCTCGATGGGCCGCGTGGGGTCGTCGAACAGCAGAACCAAGTGGTGACCCGGATGGTTGTCGCGGCCGTTCAAAGAACCCCCGTGGGCTTCGGTTCGCAATTGTGTCACGGCCTCGCGCAGCCCTGGAAGGTCGTGGAGCATGCCGTAAATGCGGTCGTCGGCCTGAACAACGCCCCGTTGTGCCGTCACGTCACGCGAGTCCCAGAGAAGAGCCGGCAGGCCGCAGCGCAAGGCGATCAGCGCCTCCCGCGCGCTGTCCGTCGCGGGTTCCGGCGGACCCGACAGCAGCAGACAGCCGATGGATCTGTCACCCCTCAACCGGGCGTCCAGCGAAGGGAGATCGTCGCACCGCGGATCGTCGTGCCCCGGACCTCCCATGACAAGGGGCCGCGCCAGCTCGGGAGTTCGGGACAGGGACGTCCAGCGCTGCTTCCACGCGCGATGCCAGCGAGGCGTCCGGCAGCGGGTGAGCGAACGGACCACCACGCAGTATCCGACCCCCAGGGAAGCGGGCTCGGGGCTGTCGATCTCGATCCGGAAGCGATGCACCGGCAGATTCAAGTCCTCCTGCCCGAGGGCGAATTCGACGTGAATTCGATCCGCGTCCCGGGCCCAGTCCTCGTCCGCCTCGAAGACCAGCCGCTCCACCTCGCGCTCCGCCTCCGCGAGCGTCACGTCGACGCTCGCCTCCTGCGCGGGCCGCCACGACGTGGGCTCGTCGGGGTCGTAGTGCCGCCACGAGGTGAGCCGGTAGCGCCCGGGTTCCTCCCGGCGCAGCAGCCGCACCACCAGATAGGCGTTGCCCGGTTCCGGGCTGTGCGCGTACGCCACTTGCTGGCGCAGGCTGCGCAACTCCGTGAGCAGGGACAGACCATGGGCCTGCGCGTCGTTCCAGGCGCGCAGCGCGATGCCCCGCTCGTACGGCGCCTCGGCGGCCACGTACTCGACGAAGGCCATCGTGGTGGGGAGCCCGTCGGGGCGGGCGTTGAGCCGGCTCAGCCCCTCGAAGGCGCTCCACGGGTCGTCGTACGGCGGCACCTGGCGCAGTCCGCCGGCGGCCCTGCGGCACAGGTCCGGCAGGTTGGGCAGGGCGAAGCCGTCCAGCAGCGGGCGGAGCGTCATCATCTCGCCGACCGGGAGCGCCGGGTCGGCCAGCAGATCGTCCGTCAGCCGGCGCAGTTCCGCCACGTCCTCGTTCAGGGCGGTGAGCGCCTCGTGGAGGGCGCGCATCGTGCGCGGGTTCTCCAGACAGGCCCAGGCGAGTTCGAGGAGGAAGTAGTGCGCCACGTCGTGTTCCCGGACCGGGGGAGGAGCGCCGAGTTCCTTGGCCATCAGACGCAGGCACAGGGCTCTGGAACTCCTCTCCTGCAGACTGCCGCACCTGGCCAAGGCTTCCGCCAGCTCCCGTACTAGTCCGAGACCGCCGCCCCCGTAGGCAGTCATTCCCCCATCCCTTCGTCGCCGTGCGCGACGGGAATGCGCGGCACTTTGCCACATCCGCCGCCGTCCGTCAGGGTTCTTCGAGAGATCAAGTACTACTTTTCACTTACGAGTTGATGACGCATCAGTTCCTCCCGCAGTGCCTCCACCGACGGCGCGTCCGGCCGCAGGGTCTCCAGGGCGTCCATCAGCCGGGACCAGCCGTCGGTGAACTCACAGGTCTGCAACAGCGCCAACGCCTCCTGGTGCTGGTTCGGTTGACGGCTGACCAGCACCGAGACCTCCGGCAGCAGATCGAGCAACTGCTGCCAGGTGACCGGGTTGGTGAGCCCGGGCACCGTCAGCAACAGCCCCGTGATCGCGCCGAGTTGCCGTACCGACAGCCGAGGCCGCACCACCCCCCGCCCCGGCACGACATCCAGCACCGACACCAACTCGAACGCGAACGCCGCCGCGTGCGCCGCCGCCACCGGCTGCCACACGGCGTCGTGCGCCCCGTCCTTGTCGCCGAGCAGGTCCGAGACGCCCCGGACGACCAGGGCCTGTACGGCGGGGTTGATGCGGGCGGCCGTGAGCAGGCCGAGGGCCTCCATCTCGACGGCCAGCGCGTCGCCCGCCGACTCGCTCAGCAGCCGACCGGAGGCCGAGCGGGCATGGGCGACCAGCTTCGCGCCCGTTGCCAGCGCGCCGATGTGCGCGGCCGGGGGCCGGGCGGGCACGGGGAGGATCCGCTGCTGCCAGGTGGCGTCGGCCGCGACCAGCCGGGCCTTCTGCACCAGGGCGAACGACGACGGCCAGGACTTGATACGTGGCCGGAATCCGTCCTCCTCGTCCCGGCCGCTCTCATAGCCGTAGACCGTGTCGGCCACCACCACGTCCCCCAGCGCGGCGTCCTTGCGACCGCCCGCGACCCCCACCAGCAGCAGCACGTCGGGACGCAGATGCCGGATCGCCCGCTCGCACAGCGCGGCCGCCAACTCGTTCCCGGGGCCCGCCAGTTGGACGGCCACCGTGTGCCGGCCGAAGCGGGCGAGTTCGTAGGTGGCGCCCTCCCACGTGCGCCGCGTGCGGCCGGGTTCGAGATGGCGGACGACGGCCCGGTACTCGGGCTCGATCGCCGTCAGCACGAAGACGTCGACGGCGCGGCCCTCCTGCGCAGCCACAGACGGTGCCCCCTCCCACCACGGACCGCCCCCGTCACGATCCGGACCTCCATGGTGCGGGATCGGCGCTGCCAGGGGAACGGTCCGGCCGCCACGTCATCGGGACGAGGCCGCCCCCGGCGGAGACGAGGCAGCCCGCAGCGGAATCGTCATCGTGAACACCGTCGCCCCGGGCTCCGACGTCAGCTCCACCGTGCCGCCGTGCGCCTTCGCCAGCGACCGCGCCACCGCGAGGCCCAGCCCGCTGCCGCCCCGGTCCCGGGTGCGGGCCTTGTCGACGCGGTAGAAGCGGTCGAAGACCCGGGCGCGGTCGTCCTCGGGGATGCCGGGGCCCGCGTCCACGACCCGCACCGACGCCGCGCCGGGCGCGACCGAGAGCGTCACCGACACCGGTGTCCCGGGCGGGGTGTGCACGGCCGCGTTGGTGAGGAGGTTGTCCAGCACCTGCCGGATACGGACCGGGTCCACCCGCAGCGGTACGGGTTCCTCGCTCAGCTCGGCCGTCAGCGGGTGGTCCGGGTGCCCCGCGCGGAAGGCGTCCGCCGCCTGCCCCACCAGCTCCACCAGGTCCGCGTCCCGCAGCCGTATCGGAGTCTCCACGTCCGCCGCGTCGAGGCGGGCCAGCAGGAGGAGGTCGTCGAGGAGGACGCCCATGCGGGCGGCCTCGGCGCGCAGCCGGGCCAGGTGCTTGTCGCGCTCCTCGGGGACGTTCGCCGCCGCGTACTGGAACAGGTCCGCGTAGCCGCGCACCGACATCAGCGGGGTCCGCAGCTCGTGCGAGGCGTCCGCGACGAACCGGCGCAGCCGCTGCTCCGCCTCCGCGCGCACCGCGAGGGAGTCGTCGATGTGCTCCAGCATCGTGTTGAACGCGGTGCGCAGCTCCTCCACCTCGGGCCCGCCGTTGCGGTTCTCCGCGCGCAGGGGGAGCCGGGCCGCCGAGTCGGTCAGGTCGTGCGAGGCGATGCCGTGCGCGGTGTGCGCCATGTCGCTCAGCGGCTGCAGCCCGCGCCGCAGCAGCCTGCGGCCGAGCACCACCAGCGCCAGCAGGGCAAGACCGAAGGCGACCACCTGGATGATCACCAGCTGTCGTACCGTGTTGTCGATCGCGTCCGTCGGCGCGCCGCTGACCAGCACCACACCGGGCTCGACCTCGCAGCCGCGCAGCCGGTACTCGCCCTCGCCGCTGAGGTCGCTGGTGCGCAGCACCTCGGTGCCCTTGGAGATCTGGGCCCGCGCCACGGCGGTGAGGCCGGCGATGTCCGACGGCAGGTCCGAGCTCTCCTCGGGCTTGCGGAGCACCGGGGTGCCGTCCTTGACGTCGTACACGGCGTAGTACCAGCGGTAGTACTTCTTGCCCTGGAGGGAGCCGTTCGCCGCGATGGACTTGGACTGGGCGACCTGGGCGAGCCCGAGCTGGTCGTCGAGCTGGTTCGACAGGTAGTCCCGCATGTACGTCGTCAGAGCCGTGCCCACGACGGCGAACACCACCAGGGCCAGCGCCCCGAGCCCCAGCGCCAGCCGGGTGCCGAGCCGCAGCCGCCGGTACGTCCGCCGCAGCCGTCCGATCATTCGGCGGCCTGCCGGATCACATACCCGAAGCCGCGCACGGTGTGGATCAGCGGATCGTGTCCCTCGTCGAGCTTCCGGCGCAGCCGGCTGACCACCAGTTCCACCACATTGGAGCGGCCACCGAAGCCGTACTCCCACACGTGGTCGAGGATCTGCGCCTTGGTGAGCACGGTCGGCGACTTCCGCAGCAGATAGCGCAGCACCTCGTACTCGGTCGGGGTGAGCGTGATCAGGTGGTCGCCGCGCCGCACCTCCCGGGTGTCCTCGTCCATCGTCAGGTCCGCGACCCGCAGCACCGAACGCGGGAAACCGGGCCCGGCGCTGCGCCGCAGCACGGTCCGCAGCCGGGCCATCAGCTCCTCCACGGCGAACGGTTTGACCAGGTAGTCGTCACCGCCCCGGGTCAGCCCCGCGACCCGGTCGGCGACCGCGTCCCGGGCCGTGAGGAACACCACGGGCACCATCGTCCCCGAGTGCCGCAGCCGGTCCAGCACACCGAACCCGTCGAGCCCCGGCAGCATCAGATCGAGCACCACGATGTCCGGCGCGAACTCGGCGGCCACGGTCAGCGCCTCCTCACCGGAGTACGCGCACGCGGCCTCCCAGCCCTCGTACCGGGCGACCGTCGCGACAAGGTCGGCGATCGGCGGGTCGTCGTCCACGACGAGGAGTCGTACTTTGTCCACCCGCTCATACTGCGCCACCCACCCACCGACGCCAGACCCGCGGCACCGCCACACCCACATCGATAACCACTTGAAAGTTCTTCGACAGGAAAACGACAGCCCCCCGAGGTGAAGCTCTACTCCCAGGACCCGATCAAGGAGCTGCCGTCCGTGACGACCGTCCAATCACCCCCTGCGCCCCCCACGGCGATACGCCCCAGGGTGGTGGCCCGCACGGGCCTGTACGCCGTGCTGGCCGCGAACGTCGCCGTGGTGACCGTCTTCTTCGCCCAGGCCGGATTCGCCTCCAACTCGCTGATCGTCATCGGCCGCCTCCTCGGCCTCTACGGCGCGCTCGTCATGGCCTTCCAGCTGCTGCTCGTGGCCCGCCTGCCCTGGCTCGACCGCCGCATCGGCATGGACCGGATGACCTCCTGGCACCGCTGGACCGGCTTCGCGCTGCTCTGGACGCTGCTCGGGCACCTCGTCTTCATCGCCTTCGGCTACGCGGAGGGCACCGACACCGGGCCCGTCGGCGAGGTCGTCGACCTGGCCGAGACCACCGAGGGCATCCTGCGCGCGCTCGTCGCCTTCGCCCTGATCCTCGTCATCGGCGCGACCTCCGCCCGCTACGCCCGGCGTCGTCTCGCCTACGAGACCTGGCACTTCATCCACCTCTACACCTACGTCGCGGTGGTCCTCGCCTTCACCCACCAGGTCGCGGTCGGTACGACGTTCACGGCGTCCTCCGCCGCCACGACGTACTGGTACACGGTCTGGGGCGTGGCCCTCGGCTCGGTGGCCGTGGGCCGACTGGTCCTGCCCCTGTGGCGCAACGTCCGCCACCAGTTCCGGGTCTCGGCGGTCGTCCCCGAGTCCGACAACGTGGTCTCGATCTACATCACGGGCCGCGATCTCCACCAACTCCCCGCCCAGGCGGGCCAGTTCTTCCTCTGGCGCTTCCTCACCAAGGACCGCTGGTGGCAGGCCAACCCCTTCTCCCTCTCGGCCGCCCCCGACGGCAACGGCCTGCGCCTCACCGCCAAGACGGCCGGCGACGGCACGGCCGCCCTGCGCCACGTGAAGGTCGGCACCCGCGTCTTCGCCGAGGGCCCCTACGGCGCCTTCACCACCCTGCACCGCAGGAAGACCGAGTCCCTGCTCATCGCGGGCGGCGTCGGCGTCACCCCGATCCGCGCCCTGCTGGAGGACCTGGAGGGCCACGCGGTCGTCATCTACCGCGTCTCCGCCGAGCGCGACGCGGTCCTCTACGGCGAACTGGCCGAGCTGGCCCGGGCCAAGGGCGCCGAGCTGCACCTGCTCACCGGCCCGCCCGTCCCCGACAAGCTCGCCCCGCGCGAACTCGCCCGGTTGGTACCGGACATCGCCGACCGGGACGTCTTCCTCTGCGGACCGCCCCCGATGATGAACGCGGTGCTGCGCACCCTCGGCGACATGGGCGTGCCCAAGCAGCAGATCCACTTCGAACGCTTCAGCCTGGCGGGATGAGAGACATATCGTGAAGCGAGTCATTCCTGTCCTGGTGCTGTCCGTCGCGGGTCTGATTCCCGTGTGGCGCTACGAGCCGTCCATCGGGACGACGACCACGACCACCACGGAAGCGGTGTCGACGCCGACTCCCACTCCTACGGCCACCTCGTCGTCCTCCTCCTCCTCGTCCTCGTCGACCCCTTCCACCTCCTCGAAGAAGGTCGTCCAGGGCACCGCGATCAACACCGACAAGGGCACCGTGCAGGTACAGGTGACCTTCGAGGGCGACAAGATCAGCGCCGTGAGCATGCTCCAGCAGCCGAACCACCCGCAGACCACGGCGGCCGTCCCGGTGTTGATCGAGGAGACCCTCAAGGCGCAGAGCTCGAAGATCGACACGGTGTCCGGCGCCACGATCACCAGCGACGCCTACGTCCAGTCGCTCCAGGCCGCGATCGACGCCAAGGGCGCGTGAAATGCGGCGAGTTGAGCACGTCATGGGGTTCCCCGTGTCACTGCGGGTCGACGACGAGGGCATCGGGGACGAGACGGCGGACGCGTTGTTCGCCTGGCTGCGCGAGGTCGACGCCCGCTTCAGCCCGTTCCGCGCGGACAGCGAGGTGTGCCGTCACGACCGTGGCGAGCTGCAACTCCCCGATCTCAGCGCGGACTTGACCGAGGTCCTCGACCTCTGCGAGCAGTACCGGCTCGCGACCGGGGGTGCCTTCGACGTCCGGCTGCCCGGCCGGCCCCTCGACCCCTGCGCGGTCGTCAAGGGCTGGTCGGTGCAGCGGGCGGCCGACCTGCTCACCGCCGCCGGGGCCCGGCGTTTCATCCTCAACGCCGGCGGCGACGTGGTCGTGGCCGGTGGTCCCTGGCGGGTCGGCGTACGGCATCCCGAGCACGCCGACCAGCTGTGCACGGTCCTGGAGTTGACCGACGGGGCGGTGGCGACCTCGGCGCGCTACGAACGCGGCGACCACATCGTCGACGGCCGTACCGGCACTCCCGCGACCGGGCTGCTCAGCGTCTCCGTCGTCGCCGACTCCCTGACGGAGGCGGACGCCACGGCGACCGCCGCCTTCGCGATGGGCCCGGAGGGCGTCGACTGGGCTGCCGCCCGGCCCGGTTGCGAGGTGTTCGCGGTCGACGCGGAGCGCCGGGTCCGGCGTACACCGGGATTCCCGGTCGCGACGGTGGCGGCGTAGGGGATACGACCGCAGTACTCACGACAAGCGGAAGGGCCGCCGGGGTCACCGGCGGCCCTTCCTGTCGGGAAATGTGGTTCAGGGAATTGATCAGCTGACGTCGGAGGCGTCCAGACGGTACAGCCCGCTGTAGGCGGAGACCGCCGTGCCGTGCGCCTTGACCCAGGTCGTGATCTCGGAGTTGGTGCCCTGGCCGCCGGTGCTGCTGACCATGATGTAGTGGAGCTTGCCCGACTTGACCAGGCTCTTGAGCTTGGCGAGCGTCATAGCGTTGTCGCTGCCGGACCAGCCGCCCATGGAGATCACGGGCTGTCCCGACTCCAGGATGATCGAGGACGCCGTCTGGTCGGTGGACACCGCCAGCAGCCAAGTGGCGCCGTCCTGGTGCTTCTTGAGGTATGTGATCATCGCGGACGAGACCTGCGTGTCACCGCCCATACCGCCGCCACCGGCCTGCTGCGCACCGGACTCGGAACCGGACTCCGAGGAGGTGGAGGAGTTCGACGAGGACGAAGGCGCCGAACCGCTGCCCGAGGGCCGGGTGCCGGTCGGGGCCGAACCGCTGGGCTTCGTACCGGACTTGGTGCCGCTCGGCGCGCCGCCCATACCGCCGCCACCGCCACCCATGCCGCCACCCGTGCTGGGCCCGGCCGTCGGGTTGGTGCCGTTCGTCGAGGAGGTCGCCGCCGAGACCGAGTAGGCCGCGGGGCCGGCGAGGAGGGCGACGACCGCCGCCAGGGCCGCGAAGCCCATCAGGCGGTGGCGGTGCGTGAACCGGCCGACCAGCAGGCCGAGTACGGAGGCGATGCCCGCCACCGCGACCACGATCTCCGCGACCGTGTACACCGTGCCGGAGCCGGAGACCCGCTGGAGCAGGACGACCGCCCAGATGGAACTGGCCGCGATCGCCGCAGGCAGCACCCAGGCCCACTTGGCCGCAGCGCCTTCACGGAAGGCGCGGTACAGCAGCACCCCGCCCGCACCGGCCAGGGCCGCGATACCGGGTGCCATGGCGGTGACGTAGTACGGGTGGAAGGTGCCCTCGGCGAGCGAGAACGTCAGGAAGTGGAGGACGAACCAGCCGCCCCAGAGCATGAGCGCCGCCCGCTTGGCGTCGGTGCGGGGAGCGCGGCCCCGCAGCACCAGGCCGCCGATCAGCGCGATCGCCGCGAAGGGGATCAGCCAGGAGATCTGGCCGCCCATGATCTCGTTGAACATCCGGTACAGGCCCGAACTGCCGCCGAACGAAGCCCCGTTGCCCTGCGAGCCGACCGAGGAACTGGCGCCGAAGATCCGGCCGAAGCCGTTGTAGCCGATGACCAGGTCCCACACCGTGTTGTCGGTGGAGCCGCCGATGTAGGGGCGGGAGGAGGCCGGGATCAGGTCGACGATCACCATCCACCAGGCGCTGGAGACGACCAGCGCGACGGTGGCGACGGCGAGGTTGCGGACGCGCTTGCCGAGGGAGACGTTCGTGGCCCAGAGGTAGACGAGGAAGAACACGGGCAGGACGACGTACGCCTGCATCATCTTGGTGTTGAACGCGAAGCCGATCGCGACCGCCGACCACACCAGCGGCATCAACCTGCCGTTGCGGACGGCCTTCATGAGGGCCGCGGCGCCGAGCATCATCAGCAGGACGAGGATCGGGTCCGGGTTGGTGTCGCGGGTGATGGCGACCGTGATCGGGGTGAGCGTGAGGACCACCGCCGAGATGGTGCCCGCCACCGCGCCGAAGTCACGCTTGACCTGGCGGTACAGGATGGCCACCGAGCCGGTGCCGGCCGCGACCATCGGCAGCATCAACTGCCAGGTGCCGTAGCCGAACACGCGGGCGGAGAGGCCCATCACCCAGAGGGCGAACGGCGGTTTGTCGACCGTGATGAAGCTGCCGGAGTCCAGCGCGCCGAAGAAGAACGCCTTCCAGCTCTTGGTGCCGCTGTAGACGGCCGCGTCGTAGAAGGTGTTGCCGGTGATCGAGGTCAGGTTCCAGGCGTAGAGCGCGGTGGCCAGCAGGAGGATCGCCCACAGGGCCGGGCGGGCCCAGCGCGGGTCGTCCTCCGGGCCCGTGAAGAGCCTTCTGGCACGGGCGGCGACGCCGCCGTCGGCGGGCGGGCCCGCCCGGTGCGAGCGCCGGGCGTCTTCCTGGTGGGGCGGCGGGGCGAGGGTTGTCATGACGCGTACTCCAGGTGTTCCGCGGAAGAGGCGGGCGCCCCGACGGGCAGGACAGGGGTGGTGGTGCGGGTGCGGTGGGGTACGGCGGCGATGCGGGCGCGGCCGGTGATCGTCTGCCTGAACATGCGGCGCATGCCCTTGAGGTCGTCGAGGGCGGTACGGACGATGTCGACGCGGCTGTCGGGGTCGTCGATCCAGTCGACCGGGACCTCGTGGATGCGGAGCCTGTTGCGCTGCGCGAGGACGAGGAGTTCGGTGTCGAAGAACCAGGCGGTGTCCTCGATGTGCGGGGCGAGCGCCCGGAACACCTCGGTGCGGACGGCCTTGAAGCCGCACTGCGCGTCCGAGAAGCGGGCCGCGAGGCCGGCCTTGAGGAGGAGGTTGTAGGAGCGGGAGATGAACTCGCGCTTGGCGCCGCGCTGAACGGCTGCCTGCCGGTGCAGTCGGCTGCCGATGGCCACGTCGCTGTGGCCGGAGAGGAGCGGGGCGACCAGGGGCAGGAAGCCTTCGAGGCCGGTGGACAGGTCGACGTCCATGTACGCGACGACGTCCGCCTCGGACTCGCTCCACACGTGCTTCAGCGCGCGGCCCCGGCCCTTGGCGTCGAGGTGCACGGCGTGCACGTGCGGCAGCCGCCGGGTGAGGTCGAGCGCCGCCTGCCAGGTGCCGTCGGTGCTCGCGTTGTCCGCCACGGTGATCGTGAACGGGAACGGGAAGGACGTTTCGAGGTATGCGTGGAGACGGCCGATGCTGCCGGCGAGGACGTGCGCCTCGTTGTACACCGGCACCACGATCTCGACCGACCGCTGCCGGACGCCTCCCGCGTTCTGTTCGTTCATGACGGTGACTTTCCGGGCCCTGCCTGGGGCGTTCCTGTGCCTTCGCTGAACGGTCGATGAGAATCAGCGGACTCACAGACAAGGCACAGTCAATCCGCGTCGAACCCCCAGGAAGCGGCACCCAAAACCCCTCAGGTGCCCGCCAAGTTCCCGCAACACAAGCCGTCTAGACTCTTCCCTCAACGGCCTGAGAAAGCGGTCAGGAACGGGCAGTTTCTGCCACATCCGAAGGGTATTCGGCGTTTTGATACGGATAGATTCAGTCACCAAGCGGTACCCGGACGGCACGGTGGCGGTCGACCGACTGTCCCTGGACATACCGGACCGATCGATCACCGTCCTCGTCGGCCCCTCCGGCTGCGGCAAGACGACCACCCTGCGCATGATCAACCGGATGATCGACCTCAGCGAGGGCACGATCTCCCTGGACGGCGCGGACATCACCAAGCAGCCGGTCAACACGCTGCGCCGGTCGATGGGTTACGTCATCCAGAACGCCGGGCTCTTCCAGCACCGCACGATCGTCGACAACATCGCGACCGTGCCGCGCATGCTCGGCTGGGGCAAGGAGAAGGCCAGGGCGCGGGCCACCGAACTCATGGAGCGGGTGGGCCTCGACGCCGCCCTCGCCAAGCGGTACCCGTACCAGCTCTCCGGCGGTCAGCAGCAGCGCGTCGGCGTCGCCCGCGCGCTCGCCGCCGACCCGCCCGTCCTCCTCATGGACGAGCCCTTCTCCGCCGTCGACCCCGTGGTCCGTAAGGGTCTCCAGGACGAACTCCTGCGGCTCCAGGGTGAGTTGGGCAAGACCATCGTCTTCGTCACCCATGACATCGACGAGGCCATCAAGCTCGGCACGATGGTCGCGGTGCTGCGCACCGGCGGCAAGCTCGCCCAGTTCGCCCCGCCCGCCGAGCTGTTGTCCGACCCGGCGGACGACTTCGTCGAGGACTTCCTAGGCGCCGACCGGGGCATCCGCCGGCTCTCCTTCTTCTCCTCCGCGGGCCTCGACCTCAAGACCTCCCCGATCATCGCCGTCGACTCCACCGCCGAGCAGATCGCCGAACGCACGACCCCCGGCGTGCCCTACCTCCTCGTCACCGACCTGGACGGCAGGCCGCTGGGCTGGAGCGAGGTCGGCGCACTCACCGCCGGCGGTGTCGACACGGCCCAACTCCTCTCCTACGGCCGCCCGTTCGAGGCCGGCAAGGACTCGCTGCGGGCCGCGCTCGACGGCGCGGTGCTGTCGCCCACCGGATGGGCGGTCGGCGTGGACGGCACCGGGCGCGTGGTCGGAGTCGTGTCGCAGACCGCGGTGGGCGAGGCGATCCGCAGTGCGCACGCGGCGGGCCTCGGCAACACGAAGGTCCTCGGATGAACGACTGGTTCCGCATCCCGAGCGACCTCCAGAACAGCTACCTCGGTCTGATCGGGCTGCATCTGCGCGAGGCCGTGATCCCGGTCCTCGTCGGTCTGGTGGTCGCGCTGCCCATCGCCCAACTGTGCGTGCGGCTGCGCTGGTTGTACCCGCCGGTGCTGTGGGTGACGACCGTCCTCTACGCGATTCCCTCGCTGGCGTTCTTCGTCGTCCTCATCGACTACACCGGCCAGACCGAGACCACCGTGATGATCCCGCTCGGCGTCTACAGCCTCGTGGTGTTCGTCCCGGCGATCGTCGACGGCGTCCGCTCGGTGCCCCAGGAGACCCTGGACGCGGCCACCGCGTTGGGCCTGGGGCCCATCCGCCGCTATCTCCAGGTGCAGTTGCCGATCGCCGTGCCCGCGATCATCGCCGGCCTACGGGTGGCCACCGTCTCCAGCATCTCCCTCGTCAGCGTCGGCATGCTGATCGGCAACCAGGGCGCGCTGGGCAACCTGCTCAACGACGGCCAGATCTACCACCAACCCCGCCTGATCTGGCTCTCCGTGATCACCACGGCCGTCCTCGCCATCGTCGTGGACGCCGTCCTGGTCGGCGTACGACTGCTCCTCACGCCCTGGATGCCGCGAGGCACCCGCAAGGCCCGCCCCGCCGAGGACCGGCCGGAACCGGCCGAACTCGCACTGGAGGACGCAGCCCGGTGAACGTACTCCACTACATCAACCTGTTCTTCAGCGACAACACCCACTGGCACGGCTACGACGGCATCCCGACCCGGCTGCGCGAGCACGTCCAGTACTCGCTGATCGCGCTCGCCATCGCCGCCGCCATCGGCCTCCCGATCGGCCTGCTGACGGGCCACACCGGCCGTGGCGGCAACACCCTCTCGCTCATCGCCACCGCCGCCCGAGCACTGCCCAGCTTCGGTCTGCTGGTGCTGATGTTCGTGCTGATCGGCTTCGGCCTGGTCCCGGTGATGATCCCGCTGGTCATCCTCGCCGTGCCGCCGATCCTGGTCACCACGTACGAGGCGATGCGTTCTGTCGATCCGACGCCGGTCGACGCGGCCCGGGGCATGGGGATGAACGAGGTGAACGTCCTGTTCCAGGTGGAGCTCCCGGTCGCGCTCCCGCTGATCCTCAGCGGTCTGCGCTCGGCGGCCATCCAGATCGTCTCCACGGCCACCATCGCGGCTTACGTCAGCCTCGGCGGCCTCGGCCGCTACATCATCGACGGCCTCTACCAGAGGAATTACGAAAAGGTCGTCGGCGGCGCCACCCTGGTCGCCGGCATGGCCCTCGTGACCCTGGCGGTCTTCTGGGGCATCGCACGGCTTGCGGTGTCCCCCGGGGTACGCAGGAGCAACTGAGCCCGGCCGTAAGCGGAAAGAGGGGGAGGGCCCGAAAGCCCTCCCCCTCTCCTCGTGCTCGCGGCTAGTTCTCCGTGCGCGCCAGCGCCAACTCCAGTACGACCAGCAGCGCGTCCCGCACCGAACCCCGCTCCCGCGCGTCGAACGCGATGACCGGGACCCGCTCGTTGACGTCCAGCGCCCAGCGGACCTCGTCGATGTCGTGCTCGATCTTGCCGTCGAAGGCGTTGAGGGCGACCGCGAACGGGATCTGCCGGTGCTCGAAGTAGTCGACGGCCGCGTAGCAGTCGTCGAGCCGGCGGGTGTCGACGATGACGAGACCGCCGACCGCACCCTCCACGATGTCGTCCCACATGAAGCCGAAGCGGTCCTGCCCGGGCGTACCGAACAGATACAGCTTCAACGTCGGGTCGATGGTGATGCAGCCGAAGTCCATGGCGACCGTGGTGGTGGTCTTGCGCGGGGTGAGCGAGAGGTCGTCCACACCCGCCGCGACCTCGGTGATGGCGGCCTCGGTGGTCAGCGGCTCGATCTCGGAGATCGCGCCCACGGTGGTGGTCTTGCCCACGCCGAAGCCGCCCGCGACGACCATCTTGACCGGCAGCGGCGGTCGTACGACGGTCTGCGCAGCCGCACCGGGGGCGACCGGTTCAGTCGGTGTCACGGAGTACTCCCCGGGAGTTGGGGATGGCGCGGAGGCCATCGATGACCCTTCGCAGGACGGTTGCGTCATGGGTGATGTCGGTATTGGGCACATGCACCGTCAACTGCCCGGCGGAGCGCAGGTCCTCGGCGAGGACCCGCACCACGTTCAGATGCAGCCGCAGCCGGGCCGCGATCTCCGCGAGGGACTGCGGCTGCCGGCAGGCGGCGACGATGTCGTGCTGCTCGAAGGAGAGCCGGTCGAGCACCGCGAGCCCGGCGGCCGTGGCCACCACCTGGGTCTCGACGGGGATCGGCCGCCCGGAAGCGGTGGCTCCCGCACCCGCGACCCGGCCGGCCGTCACCAGGAACGGCCGTACGGCTGAGGGCGTGCGCACCGGATCGCGATCCGGGGGTGTGGCCCCGTCCGCGCCGGCACCGTTCGGAGTGCGGCCGTCGGGCATGAGTGGCTGTTCCTCTCTCGACCGGTCGGGGACCGGTCACCGAGCCGAAATGACGCCGACGCTGTTCTTCAGCTGGAGCACCAGCTGGGGGTTGAGCGCGGAACCGGCACGGTTGGCGAACAGCGTCATCTCGTAGGCGATGTTGCCGAGCTTGGCCTCCTTGTCGGTGACGACGCCGAGGACGGCGCCGCTGCCGATCGCGGAGACGAGGACATGGCCGCCCTCCAGATCGATGATGACCTTGTTCAGGGCGCCGAGGCCGTAGTTGCCGGAGGCACCGGCGGCCAGGCTGGTGATACCGGAGACGATGGCCGCGAGCCGCTCGGAGTGGGCCTTCTCGCGCAGTTCCGCCACGGCGATCAGCAGACCGTCGGAGGACACCGCGATGGCGTCGACGACACCCGCGGTCTCCGTCGCGAAACGGTTGAGCAGCCAGTTGAAATCGGCTGCCGCTGCCTGCAGTTCGGCCGGCGTGGTGCCTCCCCTGGGAGTTTCACCTGTCGACGTACTCACTGCTCCGCTCCTTTCGGGAGGTGGTTCTGGTCGTGCGGGTGGTTCGCGTCCGTGGCGCGCAGCCCCGTGAGGGTGTCGCTGTCGCGATTCGCCTGCTCCACGGCGGCCTCGAACTCTTCGAGGGCCGAGCGGACGGCGTCCGCGTCGGCGGGCCGGGGGGCCTGCCGGGCGGCTTTTTGGGCGGCGGCGTCGGCGCCCGTACGAAGGGTGGCACCCCGGACCCGCCGACGCAGCGGCCGGGAGCCTCCGGCGTCGTCGGGGGCGGCGGACTCGTCCGCCGGGGCGTGGTGGGTGACGGCGGCGGGCTCCGCCACGACGACCGCCGGCTCCGTCTCGTACCGGGAGACCCGGCGCGGCAGCGGGGCGGGCTGATCGTCGGCCCAGGTGTGCTCCCGCACGGGTTCGGCGGCGACGGAGGGCCGCGGACCGGAGTCGGCGTACCCGGAGTCGCGTCCCGCGGAAGCACCGGCGGCGGTGGCCGGTCGTGCGGGCTGGGCGTCGACGGAGGGCCGCGAGCCGGAGTCGGCGTACGCGGAGTCGGCACCGTGGCCGGAGGAGCCGTAGCCCGACGAGCCGTAGCCCGCGCCGACAGCAGGTCGCCCGGAGTCGGTCCCGGCGTACCCGGAGTCCGAGGTGGCCCAGGACGGTGCCGGACGCTGCTCCGGGACGGAGCCCGCGGACCCCAGCGCCTTGCTCGACCCCGACCCCGTGCCCGACTCCAACCCCGCGAACCCGCCCGCCGAACCGCCCGAGGACAGCGCGCTCATGCGCAGCAGCAGCGTCGCCGGGATCGTGATCTCGGACGTCACACCGCCGCCCGGGGTGCGGGCGAGGGTGACGTCGATGTCCCAGCGGCGGGCGAGCGTACCGACCACGAACAGGCCCAGCACCTTCGTCGGCACCAGGTCGAGACGCTCGCGGCGGATGAGGCGGGCGTTCTCCTCGGCGATGCGCTCGGCGCTCATCCCGAGTCCGTGGTCGGCGATCACGATCAGCGCATCGTCGCCGTCGGTCCGTACGACCACCTCGACGGGGCTGCCCGCGGGCGAGAACGAGACCGCGTTCTCCAGGAGTTCGGCCACCATCAGTGTGAGGTCGCCGATGATGTCGGGCTCCACCATGACCTCGGTGTCGGCCCGCAGGCCCACCCGCTGGAAGCCCTCGATCTGGCCGAGCGCTGCCCGTACGACGTTGGTGAGTTCGGTGGGTCCGCCGTCCAGCACGGTCTCGCGGATGCCGGCGAGCAGCATCAGGCTGTCCGCGTTGCGGCGCAGACGGACGGCGATGTGGTCGATGGAGTAGAGGCGTTCGAGGAGCGCGGGGTCGGTCTCGCCGCGCTCCACCGCGTCGATCAGGGCGAGTTGACGGGTCGTCAGGTTGCTGACGCGGCGGCCGACGTTGCCGAACATCTCGGCGACGTTGCGCCGGCTGACCACCTGACGGGCGAGCAGCGCGGCGGCCGTGGTCTGCACATGGTTGAAGGCCTCGGCGAGGTCACCGATCTCGTCCTTCGCGGTGACCGGCATGTCGCGCAGCAGCGGCGGCCCGTCGTCCTCGGCGTCGTCGTCGGCCACGCGGGCGAGTTCCCGGCCCGCGACCTCGGCGACCTGCTTGGCCGCGCCGGTCAGGGCCTGCACCGGGCGGACCACCGAGCGGCGCACGATCACCACGAACGCGAGCCACAGCAGGAAGCCGAGCAGCGACAGGCTCAGCAGCAGTCCGGCGCGCCAGGAGGCGGAGCTGGAAGCGCTGTCGGCGCGGGTGGCGATCTGGCTGATGAGCGAGGTGGTGATCTTCAGCCGGCCCGCGGCCTGCTGCGGATAGGCGGGGTAGTCGCTCATGGCGTCCGCGAAGGCCTTGCGGACGGCGCCGGGCGTCTCCGCCTGAAGTCCGCTCGGGTCGATCTGCAGCTCCGCGTAGGCCTCGGCGATCAGCCGCTGCGCGGGGGTGTGCTCGATCCCGGCGAGCTGGTCGGCCTGCTCCTCGGTGGCGAACCGGGCGAACCGGGCGGCCTGGTAGGTGTACAGCTCGTAGGAGCCGACCGCGTTGTTGAACTCGATGAGCGCGTTGCTGTCACCGGTCGTCGCCGAGAACACGCTGGTCTCGAACGAGCTGTGGGCGGCATCGGCCCGCAGCACGGAGTCCAGCAGGTTGCCGGTGAAGGTGGTGGCGAGGTTCGCGTTGTGCTCGAGGTCGAGCCCGTCGATCAGACCGTCGGAGGCGCTGGTGTACGCCGGGTCGATGTTGTCGGCGGGCAGATAGCTCTGCTCGACGGTGTCGCGCAGCGTCTCCAGGCCGTTGATCTCCTTCAGCGCCTGGGCCTCGCTGCTCGGCAGCCGGTCGCCGAAGGTGTCGCGCACCTTCTCGACCTGCGCGTCCACGGCCGACTGGGCCCTGCGGTACGCGCTCTGCGAGGGCGTGCCACCGTCGTTGGTGGCCTCGAAGCGGACGGAGAGCAGGATGGCCTGCTGGTGCTCCGCCTCCACGAGGTTCACCAGCTCGGCGACCTGCCCGCTGTCCCGCACCAGTTGGGCCGCGTCGCTCGCGTCCGTCGACTGCCCGATCTCATCGGCGATGAGATACGCCAGCAGCACAGCGACCACCGCGAGCGGTACGCCGACGAGCAGATTGAGCTTGCGCCTGAAGGGCCAACGGTCTGCGAAGCCCCGTATGGACACCAGGCCTCCTTCGTGGGGTGTTGTCACGGTACGCGCAGCGACACACGTGACTGTTTTTGATCGAAGCGGCCCCCGCACACCGCTGTGACCGACGCCAACTCCGGGGAGACTACCGCCTCTTCGAACGATCAAGTGCGTCGCCCTACGTCAAGAATCAATTACAAAGCGCCCGTGTTCGTGACCGGTCTGTTTACGTTGCCTTCACAACTGGGCACCCATTGAGGCCAATCGGTGACCAGACTTCTCTTGACTGACCGAGAACCGGCTGGATTGGATCAGCGGAGTGCGGAATTCACGCCCCGCGCGTGGACGCCACAGCCATGCCTGCACGTCTGTGCCAACATCCGAGCCCGGAACGGGAATTGTGACTTCAAAAGCGAAGAACAGCTGGTCAAGTACTAGGTACCCCGGCGCGGCCGCCCTCGCGCTCGCCGCGACGGCTGCGCTTGTCACGGGATGTGGTTCGTCCTCCGACAGCAAGTCCGACAACCCGCTCTCGGGCGACAAGGCCAGCGGCGACACCGTCGTCGTCGGCTCCAACAACTTCGCCGAGAGCATCCTGATCGCCGACATCTACGGCGAGGCGCTCAAGGCCAAGGGCGTCAAGGTCACTTACAAGCCGAACATCGGCAGCCGTGAGACGACCTACGGCCTGCTCAAGAACGGCACCATCACCGTGCTGCCCGAGTACAACGGCGCGCTGCTGGCCTACCTCGACCCGAAGGCCACCCCGGCGACCCTCGCCGCGACCACGGCCGCGATCGACGCCAAGCTCGACACCAAGCTGACGCTCCTCGACCCGGCCGCCGCCGAGGACAAGGACACGGTCACGCTCAACGCCGAGACCGCGAAGAAGTACAACCTCACGTCCGAGTCGAGCATCGCGGACCTCAAGTCCATCGCCAAGGACCTGGTCATCGGCGCCTCGCCGGAGTTCCAGACCCGGCAGCAGGGCCTGGTCGGCCTGAAGTCCGTCTACGGCCTGGAGTTCAAGTCCTTCAAGGCGCTGGACGCGGGCGGCCCGCTGACCGCGGCCGCGCTGAAGAAGAACACCGTGCAGGCGGCCGACCTCTTCAGCACGGACCCGACCATCGCCAAGGAGAAGCACGTCACGCTCCAGGACCCGAAGCGGCTCTTCGGGTTCGAGAACGTGCAGCCCCTGGTCTACAAGAGCGGCCTCTCCGCCGCCGGCGTGGCCGCCCTCAACGCGGTCTCCGCGAAGCTCGACACGGCGACCCTGCTGGACCTCGACACCCAGGTGGGCTCGCAGAACAAGGACCCGCTGGACGTGGCGAAGGCCTGGCTGAAGTCGGCCGGCCTGGACTAGGTCCGCCCCCGATGACGCGGGTGCCTCCGCTTCTCCGGGAGGCACCCGCGTCGGCGTGCCCGGACGGGTCTAGTACCCGACGGAGAACGTCGCGTCCTGCTGTTCCGTCGCGGTCGAGATCGGGTCGATGCGCAGCACGTAGTTGGAGTGCCGGATGTAGCGCGTCGGGTTGTTGTAGGACCGGAAGGACGCCCAGGTGGAGTCCGCGAGGCCGGCGGTCCGGTAGAACGTGGCGTCCCCGGCGAACGTCGACGTGCCGTCGTTCACGTCGAGTTGGAGCGCGTAGTCGTAGTGCCGCAGGTACCGGGTCGGGTAGTTGACCGACTGGAAGGACACCCCGGCGCTGTCCGCGAGGCCCGGCACCAGCGTCCACTGCGAGTCGGTGTACGGGTCGAAGGCGTACGCGTCGATCCGTCCGACGAAGTTGGAGTGGCGGACGTAACGGGCCGGATAGTTGTAGGACTTGAGCCGGTTCCAGGCCGGAGTGCCCCACTTGGCGATCAGGTTGGTGTACTCGGTCGCGGTGATCGGCTGGATGCCGCAGTGCTTGGAGTTGAGCGGCTGTGTGTAGAGCTTCTGGTCCACTGCCGTCCAGGTGCCGGCGGCGAGGCTGCTGGTCTGCCAGGCGTAGAAGACGCCGTTCGGGTCCCAGGTGTCACCCCAGAGGTACCAAGTCCCGCTCGACGCAAGGGACTTGACCAGGGTCGGCGCCTCGGTGCCGTTGTGCGAGACCGCCGTGCTGAACTCGGTGAAGCTGCCCGGGTCCAGGGACGTGGACTTCGCGCCGACCAGCGTCGAACTCTTCTTGAAGTAGAGGTAGTTGACCCCGTTCACGCCCACGGCGAGGTCGCCGTCGATCACGTCGTAGCCGGGGTCGAAGAACACCTGCGGATCGCCGGCGGTCACGAAGTCGCTCGTGTAGTTGACCATGATGACGTTGTGGCCGCTGTCGTTGACGGCCGAGTAGATCACCCCGTACTGCCCGCGCCCCGCGTCCCAGTACGACTCCGGCGCCCAGGCGTGGGTGTCCAGGTCGTGCACCTTCATCCGCCGGTAGCCGGTGAAGGTGCGCAGGTCGGTGGAGTCCCAGACGTGGATGTACTGGCTGACGTACGACCAGTCGGTGCCGTTGAGGTCGGTCGCGAGGACCACGAACGTGCCGTCCTGCTTGCGCAGGATGAACGGGTCGCGCAGGCCCAGGGAGCCCGCGGTGGGGGTGGCGACGGGCGCGTTCTGGTTCAGCGGGGTCCATCGCAGGCCGTCGAGGCTGACGGCAAGGTGCAGACCGTAGTTGGCGCCGAGGAACGTCGGCGACTCGGTGAAGTAGCACATGACATAAGCCGAGTCGGTCGCGGCGTGCGCGCTCCCGGCGCCCAGCGTGAGCGCGCCGGTGGCCGCGAGGGGGACGGTCGCGGCCGCGCCGAGGAAGCTCCGGCGGGAGAGGTGGGGGAGGGGAGGGACGGCCATGTGTTCTCCAGGGGTGACGAGCGGCCCAGTGTTCGATATCACGAACGGAGTTCGGTAAGTCGATCAGAAGGTAGAGATGGGGCGTGTGCGCGTCAATCACACGGTCGTGCTTGGCCGGTTCTCGTCGTTCACGTAGGCGTCCGCTACGAGCCCCCTGTGTGGATGCGCGAGCCTCCGGCGTGCGTCACGATCCTCCGGTGTGGATCAGCAGCTCCGCCCGCGCCCGGGCCGCCGCCCCGATCGCCACCGCGTCACCGCCCAGCAGGGCCGGCAGCACCCGCACCGGATGGCCGCTCACCGGCGGCTCCAGCGCCAGGGTCTCCCGCACCGCCGACTCGACGAGCCCCCACGACCTGCTGACACCCCCGCCGATCACACACGTCGTGACATCCAGCAGCCCCGCCGTGATCAGCAGCGCACGGGCCACACCGCGCCCCAGCGCCGCGTATACGGCCCGCGCGTCCTCATCCCCCCGCCGGGCCGCCCCGGCGACCTCACGGGCCGTGAGGACGCGCCCCGTCCGCTCCTCGTACCGCGCCGCGACCGACCGCCCCGACGCCAGCGTCTCCAGATGCCCCCGACCGCCGCATGTGCACGGCAGCTCGCCGAACCCCGGCACATGACCGATCTCGCCCGCCGCCCCGCGCGGCCCGTCGTACAGGGCGCCATTCAGCCACAGCGCGCCACCCACCCCGGTGCCGAGCGTCATCCCGAGCACGTTCTCCTCACCCAAGACGGCGCCCCGCGCCACCTCCCCGCGCAGAAACGCGTTCACGTCGTTGTCGAGGAACGCCGGTACCCCCAGGGCCTGTTGGACGGCGGCCGTCACCTCGAACCCGGCCCAGTCCCGGAACGAGTCGCTCGCCACGAGGATCCGCCCGGCCCGCACGTCCACGAGTCCGGCCGCACCGACCCCGACCCCGAGCACCCGGGCGGGCGTACGGTCCAGCAGCAGCCGTAGCGCCGAGAGCGCGGCGGCGAGCATGGCCGCGCCGCCCTCGCTCGCCGGTGTCGGCACCTCGGCCCGGTCCAGGACGTCGAGTTCGGCCGTGCACAGCACGACCTGGGTGGTCGTCCCGCCGATGTCGACGCCGACGATCACCTGGGGAGCCTCGCTCACGCGTCGGCCCCCGTCCCCGACGCCAACCGGTGTTCCCTGCGCTCCCGCTGGAGCACCGGATCGGGCACGGGTACGGCGGCGATGAGCCGTCGCGTGTACGCGCTCTCCGGACGCAGCAACGTCCGCATGGTCGGCCCCTGTTCCTCGACCCGCCCGCCCCGCATCACGACCACGCGCCCGGCGAACCGCTGCACCACGGCCAGGTCGTGCGACACGAAGAGACAGGCGAACCCGAGCTCTTCCTGCAACTCGGCGATCACTTCCAGCACGGTCTGCTGCACGCTCACGTCCAGCGCGCTCGTCGGCTCGTCCGCGACCAGCAGCCGGGGTTCGAGCACCAACGCCCGGGCGAGACTCACCCGCTGCCGCTGCCCACCGGACAGTTCACGCGGCCCGCGCCGCGCCAACTCCCTGGGCAGCCGCACCAGTTCGAGCACCTCGGCGACCCGCTCCCGCCGCTCGGCGGCCCGCATGTCACGCCGGTGCACCCGCAAGGGCTCGGCCACACACTCCGCGACACTCATCCGCGCGTCCAGCGAGGCCACCGGATCCTGCAACACCACACCGACCCCGGCCAACAGCGCCCGCCGGGCCCGCCCCCGCGCCCCGCGCAGATCGGCCCCGAAGAGCGAGACGGTCCCCGACTCCGGCGCGACCAGCCCCAGAGCCACCCGCGCGGCGGTCGACTTCCCCGACCCGGACTCACCGACGAGCCCCACGGTCTCCCCGGCCCGCACGGTCAGCGACACGTCCTCCAGCGCTCGCACCGCACGGGGCCCGCGCCCGAACTTCACGCTCACATCCCGTAGTTCGACGACGGGAGCCCCCTCGACCTCCGGGCCCGCGCCACTCCCGCTCCCGGTCACGGCGAGCCGAGGCACAGCGGCCAACAACCGCCGCGTGTACTCGTGCGTGGGCCGCAACAGCACGTCCTCCACCGCCCCCGTCTCCACGATCTCCCCCTCCAGCATCACGGCGACCCGGTCGGCGAAATCGGCGACGACCCCCATGTTGTGCGTGACCAGCAGCACGCCGGTCCCCGAGTCGACGGCCAACGCCCGCAGCAGATCGAGTATTTCCGCCTGCACGGTGACATCGAGGGCGGTGGTCGGCTCGTCCGCGACCAGCAGTCCGGGGGAGTTGGCGATGGCCATGGCGATGACGACCCGCTGCCGCTGCCCACCCGACAACTGGAACGGAAAGGCGGAGGCCCGCCGCTCGGGGTCAGGAATCCCGACCCGGCGCAACAACGCGACGGCTTCGGCGGCCGCCTCCCGCCGCGACACGTCCCGGTGATTCCGTACGACTTCCGCTATCTGCCTGCCGATTCGGGTCAGCGGATCAAGAGCGGTGGCCGGCTCCTGAAAGACCATGGAGGCCGTACGCCCACGCAGCCGCGCGAGTTCGGCCTCACCGGCGCCGACCACATCCGTACCGGCGACCGAAACACCCCCGGACGCACGGGCGTTGCCGGGCAACAGCCCGAGCGCGGCGAGGGCCACGGTCGACTTCCCCGACCCGGACTCTCCGACAAGCGCCAGCGTCTCCCCGGGCGCGACCCGCAGCGAAACCCCGCGCACGGCGGGCACATCACCACTCTCGGTGGAGAAGGTGACGTCCAGGTTCTCCATCTCCAGGATGTCGTTCATCCGCGTCCCTTCACGTCGAAGGCGTCGCGCAGCCCGTCGCCGATCGCGTTGAACGCGCACACGACGAGGATGATCGCGAGGCCCGGTGGAACGATCAGCCACCAGCGTCCCGAGTAGGCGGCCGTCAGACCGGCCGAGAGCATGCCGCCCCAGTCGGTCGCCGGCGGCTGAACTCCCAGCCCCAGATAGGACACATAGGCGACGAGCAGAATCGCGTCGGCGACCTGGAAGGTGGCCGCGACGACGATCGTCGACACCGAGTTGGGCAGGATGTGCCGCACGATGGCCCGGGTGTGGGTACCGCCGATGGCCCGCAGCGTCAGCACATAGTCCCGCCGCTTCAAGGTCAACGTCTCCGCCCGCACCAGCCGCGAGGGCACGAGCCAGGACACCAGCCCCAGAATGACGATCAGCCCCGGCACACCCGGCGAGGTGATGGCGGACACGACCAGCAGGATGAACAGCGCGGGAATCGCGATCCCGGCATCCACGACCCGCATCATCACGGCGTCGACCCACCCACAGGCATACCCGGCGATCGACCCCCAGAGCGTCCCGATGACGGTGGCAAGGACACCGGCCGCCAATCCGACGAGCAACGACACCTTCCCGCCGTACATGAGCCGCCCCAGCTCGTCATGCCCAACGGCGTCGGTACCGAGCCAATGGGAGCCGCTGGGGCCGAGGTTGACCTGCGTGAGATCGGTATGGGTCTGGTCGGTGGAGTAGAGGAAGGGCCCGAGGAAGCAAAACAGAAAGAAGAGAGCAACTACTAGGAGCCCGGCGACGGCCAGCTTGTTGCGCGCGAAGCGCGCTCTCAGGGACGCGGGGCTGTTTCGATGTGCGGCTCCGCCGCGGGGCGCGGCCGGCCCCCGCCGACCCGCACTCTGAACGCTCACGTCATGGCCCCCTTCACGCGAGGATCCACGATCCGCTGGACGACATCGGCGAGCAGCGTCCCCACCACAGTCGCCACGGAAATGACAAGCACGCACCCCAGCAACACCGGATAGTCCGACGACTGGGCCGCACTCCAGAACAACAGCCCCATCCCCGGGTAGTTGAAGAGCTGCTCGACAACCAACGCACCCCCGAACAGCACCGGCACGTAGTACCCCAGCATCGCGATCACCGGCGTCAACGAGTTCCGGAACACGTGCTTGAAGAGGATCGCCCCCTGCCGGGAACCCCCCGCGCGAGCGGTCCGCACATAGTCCTCGGAGAGGTTCTCCAAGGTCGCCGCCCGCATGTACCGACTGAACACGGCCACCATGGAGGCCGCCCCGGTCACCACCGGCAGCACCAAGGCGACCGGATCGGCGAAGACTTGAGCCACCGTGTCCCCCTGCGGTGCCTGCGACGGAAACCACCGCACGACCTGTGTGAACACCAGCACCAGCACAAGTCCCAGGAAGTACACGGGAGTCGAGTACGCCACGAAGCTCAGCGTCGTGATGACGTAGTCGGCCGGCTTGTTCCGCCGTACCGCCTGCCACATGCCCAGCGGCAGGGCGAGCAGCAGCCCGACCACCGCCGACAACACGGTCAACACCAGTGTCTTCGGCAGCCGTTGCTCGATGAGCTGCGACACCGCCTCGTTCAGGGAGTACGACGTGCCGAGGTCCCCGTGCGCCAACTGCCGCAGGTAGTACAGGTACTGCACGGGCAGCGGCCGATCGAGCCCCTGGTCGTGGTTGAAGAGCGTGATCTGCTGGGGTGTGGCCTGCGGGCCGAGGATCCCGCGCGCGGGACCCCCGGGCAGCGCGTGCAGCAGACCGAACACCACGACCGTCACGATGAGGATCACGACCAGCGCCTGCGCGATCCGCCGGGTCAGATACAGGAGGGTGTCCATGCCTCAGCTGGTCCACTTCCACTGCGCCGGGTGGAAGTTGGCGAGCGGGTCCTGGGAGAAGCCGCCGAGGCCGTTCTTGACGACGGAGATCTGGTAGTCCGGCTCGGGCAGCCAGATCACCGGCAGATCCTTGGCGAGGGCCGCGCTGTAGTCCTGGACGGCCTGGGTCGAACTCGACGTCGTGGACGCGGAGATGAGCTTGTCGACGTCGGCGTTGGAGTAGTTGCCGAAGTTCGCGCCGCCCTTCGTCTGGAAGAGCGAGTCACCCGTCGGGAAGGCCGGGAAGTACCAACTGCCCGCCGTACCGAAGTAGGACAGCTGCCACTTGCAGATCGACTGCGCGGCCGTGCACTGCGGGGTCTGCGACAGCACGGAGTTGACCGGCGCGGTCTTGATGGAGAATTTGATGCCGGTCTTCGCGAGCGAGGACTGGATCGCGCTCATCATGTTGTCGGTCACCGTCGAGCCGGACTGTGACAGCACCTGCATCTGGAACTTCGTCCCCTTGGCGACCCCTTCACCGCACTGGGCGGCCCCGGTGCCGGGGCTGGTGCAGGTCATGACCCCGCCCTGCTCGGTCCAACCATGCCCGGTGAGAAGGGACTTGGCGGCCGAGGTCGAGAACGGATACGGGTCGCTCTTCTGCGTCGCCGACAGGAACGACGAGCTCTGCGCCTGCGGAATCGGCCCGTACCCGGGCACCGCCGTCCCGTTGAAGATGACCTTCGACAGACCGCTCTGGTCGATGGACCGCTGGACGGCCTGCCGGGCGTAGAGCTGCTTGAACACGGCACCCATGGCAGGGTTGTTGAAGTTGTACGGCATGTAGGTGATCGCCCAGCCCGACCACGGCTTCACGGAGTAGCCCTGCGCGGTGAAACTGTCCTTCTGGTCGAGGTCGGTGGCCTCGATGTAGCCGTAGTCGACGCTCCCCGAGCGCAGCGCGTTCTTCTCCGCGTCCGCCGTCGTGAACGGCAGGAGGTTCACGGTGGGGATGCCGGCCTTCTCGCCGCCGTCGTACTTCGCGTTGGCCGCCAGGACGACCTTGCCGGCCGTGGAGAAGGACTTCACGGTGTACGGGCCGCTGACCGTCTTCCACAGGGCGTTCGTCGCGTAACCGCCGATGTTCTTCGCCGCGTTGTTGAGGTACGTCCAGTCCTGCTTGGCGTCCCCGGCCTTGTCCCACGTGTGCTGGGGGAGCGGGTTGATCTGGCTCAACTCGTTGGCCAGCATCCACTGCGGGTTGTACGCCTTGTCGAAGGTGATCGTGAAGTGGCGGCTGTCCACGGTCTTGAAGGACGTCCAGTTGTCGGGCGCCTTGCCCGGGTTGTAGCCCGCCCACTGCGCCTTGTTCGCCTTGATGAGGTCGAACCAGAACTTCACGTCGGCGGAGGTGATCGGCTTCCCGTCGCTCCACTGCCGCTCGCCGAGCGTGATCGTGACGCTCTTGTTGTCGGCCGCGAAGTCGGCGGCGGTCGCCACCGAGCCCTTCTTGTTCCAGCCCATGGCCCCGGTCGAGCCGTCGTAGGCGATCAGCGGCTCCCACAGCGCGTTCGCGATGGAGATGTTGTTGGTGTTGAGGTGGGCCGCGGTGCCGATCGGCAGGATCCAGTTCGGGGTGAAGTTCGCGGGCAGCGCGTAGTCGATCGAGTCGTGGGACCCGGAGGACGACGTACCGCTCGACCCGGAGCAGCCCGCGAGCAGCAGCGAGGCCGTGGTCAGGGAGGCACCGGCGAGGAGTCTCTTGCGGACAGGGGACATGGTTCTCCTCGGAAAAAGAGGGGCGGAGGCGGGGGTGAGGACAGTCAACGACCCCTGTGGTCGAAGAAACAGGCGTGGCGCTGTAAAAAGCCTGTTACTGCCGTTCTGAAAAAAGCGCACAGGGCGTCCGGGTGACTTACGCTCATCGCCTCGTTCGTCGATCCGGAAGTAACTTCCTTCATGCCTGAAAAAAGTGCGCACCGCCGCAAGAGCACCTCGGGCGTCTCCTCACAGGCCGAGCACGTCCTCGAACTCCTCGCCTCCGGGCAGGCAGCCACCCGCACCGAACTCGCCGAACTGCTCGGCGCCGCGCCCTCGACGATCTCCCTCGCCGTGGGCCAACTGGTGTCCCTGGGCCTGGTCGCCGAGCACGGCACGCGCTCCTCGACCGGCGGCAGGCCGCGCAAGGTGCTGCGGCTGGGCGGCAGCGACGGCTTCGCGGTCGCGGCCGAACTCGGCGGCAAACACGCACACGTGGGGGTCGTGCTCCCCGGCGGTGGACTCACCGACGTGTCGACCGTGCCCTTCGCCACGGCGGACGGCCCGGAGGCGGCGCTGCCCGGCCTCGCCGAGACGCTCACCGCGCTCGCCGACCGGCACGGGCGGGACCGCCTGCGGGGCGTGGGGCTGTGCCTGCCCGGCCCGGTCGACATCGCCTCCGGGATCGTCACGCTGCCCGCCCGGATGCCGGGCTGGAACAGGTTCCCCATCCGCGACTGGCTCGCCGAACGCTTCGAGGTACCGGCCGCCGTCGAGAACGACGCCAACTGCATGGCCGTCGGCGAACACACCGTCCAGCCCGCCGAACGACGCCAGTCGATCATGGTCAAGGTGGGTACCGGGATCGGCGCCGGAGTCATCGCCGACGGCCGCCTCTACCGCGGCGGCACCGGCGCCGCCGGCGAGATCACCCACGTCCGCGTCGAGGCCGCCCAGGACACCCCCTGCTCCTGCGGCAACACCGGCTGCCTGGAGACGGTCGCCTCCGGCGCCGCCCTCGTCCGCATCCTGCGCGGCCACGGCCTCGACGTGACGACCACGGAGGACGTCGTACGCCTCGCCACCGACGCCCACCCCGAGGCAACCCGAGCGGTCCGCCAGGCCGGCCGCTACCTCGGCCAGGTCCTCGCCGCCAACGTCAACTTCTTCAACCCGGACGCCGTGTATCTGGGCGGCATCCTCTCCACCCTGGAACCCTTCGTCGCGGCAGTCCGCAGCCAGCTCTACGAGGGCTGCCACCCCCTGGTGACCGAACACCTGGTGATCGACCGAGCGAGCCTGGGCGCGGACGCGGGCCTGGTGGGCGCGGGCCAGTTCGCCCTGCAACAGGCCTTGGCGCAGGCATTGCAGACGGTCACGGACAGACCGGCGACGCGCTAGGTCCTTCAGGGGCGCCGGGCTGTGTCCATGTGCGGCTCCGCCGCGTGGACGCGGCCGGCTCCGACCAACCCGCACCCACCACACAACCTGGAGCTCCCGTGCCTTCATCCCGCCCCACCATCGCCATCGCAGGCCTGGGCATCGAATCCTCGACGTTCTCCCCGGCCCGCACCGAAGCCCCCGCCTTCCACCCCCAACGCGGCCCCGAAGTCCTCACCCGCTACCCCTTCCTGGCCCCCGGCACCCCGCTCAGGGAAGCCGCCGACTGGCAAGGCGCCCTCGTGGGCAAGGCCCTCCCGGGCGGCACGGTCACGGCAGCCGCGTTCACTCGACTCTCCGACGAACTCATCGACCGGCTAAGGGAATTGGGCCCCCTCGACGGCCTCTGGTACGACATCCACGGCGCGATGACAGTCGAGGGCCTGGACGACGCGGAGGCCCACCTCCTCGCCCGCATCCGGGAAACCATCGGCCCCCACACACTCGTGTCGACCTCCATGGACCTCCACGGCAACGTCTCCCGTGAACTGGTCCACGCCTCCGACCTGATCACCTGCTACCGCATGGCCCCGCACGAGGACGCCATGGACACCAAGGAACGCGCCGCCCGCAACCTCGTCGACCTCCTGGCGAGCGGCGCCCCCCGCCCGGTGAAGGCCTGGATCCCGGTACCGGTACTCCTCGCGGGGGAGCAGACCTCCACCCGTATCGAACCGGCGAGGAGCGTCTACGCGGCCGTAGAGGACGTGGAAGCGAAAGACGGGGTCACGGACGCCGCGATCTGGGTCGGCTACGCGTGGGCCGACGAGCCCCGCAACCGGGCCGCGGTCGTCGTCACCGGCCCGTCCGCCGCCCAAGTCACTGCAGGCGCCGAACAGTTGGCGCGCGGCTTCTGGGAGGCCCGGCACGACTTCGCGTTCGTCGCGCCGACCGGGACTCTGACCGAGTGCCTGGACGAGGCCCTCGCCTCCACCGCCCGCCCGTACTTCATCAGCGACACCGGCGACAACCCGACCGCCGGCGGTGCGGGAGACGTCACCTGGGGCCTCCAACAGGTCCTGGAACGCCCGGAGTTCAAGGACCAGGACGGCCCGACGGTCATCTACGCGTCACTGCCGGGACCGGCCGCCGTAGCGGTCCGGAACGCCCGGAGCGCGCGGGTGTCGGCGCCACCGTGACCGTCACGGCGGGGGCGGAGGTCGACGACCGGCACGCGCCCCCGCTCACCCTCACCGGTGTCGTCCACTCGGTCCGGCGCGGCGACCGGGACGCGGAGACCGAAGTGGTCCTCAGGGTCGGCAGCGTGTATGTGATCCTCACCCGGCTGCGGAAGCCGTACCACCACGAACACGACTTCACGGACCTGGAGTTGGACCCGCGCTCCGCCGATCTCGTGCTCGTCAAGATCGGTTATCTCGAACCCGAGCTCTTCGCCATGGCCGCCGACTGGAAGATGGCCCTCACCCCGGGCGGGGTCGACCAGGACCTGGTCCGGCTCGGCCATCACCGCATCCGGCGGCCGATGTTCCCCTTCGACCACGCCATGCCCGATCCGGATCTCACGGCCCGGATCGTCAACTCCTCGGACGAGCCGCTCACCGGGGCGGACGAGTGAGCTTGCCGCCCCCGCCGTCCTCGATGGCCGCCTCGATCAACTGGTCCAGCAGCGCGATCAGTACGTTCCGGCACGAGTCGCGCTCCCGCGCGTCGCACAGCAGCACCCGGACGTCCTCCGGGAGGGCCAGCGCCTCGCGCACCGCCTCCGCGGGGTAGGGGTGTTCGCCGTAGAAGCCGTTCACGCCCACCACGAACGGGATGCCCCGGCGTTCGAAGAAGTCGACGGCCGCGAAGCTGGACTTCGGGCGGCGGACGTCGATCAGGACGACCGCGCCGAGCGCGCCGAGCGCCAGGTCGTTCCACATGAACCAGAAACGCTGCTGGCCCGGGGTGCCGAACAAATACAGCACCAGGTCCTGGCCGATGGTGATCCGGCCGAAGTCCAGGGCCACAGTGGTGGCCCGTTTCTCCTCGATGCCGTCGAGGTCGTCGACGGCGAGGCCCGCCACGGTCAGCGGTTCCTCGGTGCGCAGCGGCGCGATCTCGCTGACCGCACCGACCATGGTGGTCTTGCCGACGCCGAAGCCCCCCGCGATCAGGATCTTGACCGTCTCGGGTGGCGCGGGTGCCGGAGCGATGGTGTCAGAGCCGGTCAAGGCCCTCCCTCACTTTCTGCAGCAGGTCCATGTCCGGGCTGGTACGGGAGACCGGGTGCGGCGGACGGGCCGTGATCATCCCCGCCTCCAGCAGATCGCAGAGCATGATCACCACCACGCTCACCGGAAGGTCGACAAGGGCCGCGACCTCCGCCACCGCCAGCGGCTCGGCGCACAGCCGCAGGATGCGGGACTGCTCCGGCTGCGGGCGGGGCGCCCGCGCGGGCGCCGGATCGACCGCGGTCACCGTGGTGATGAGGGTGAAATCGGCGCGGCTGGGCCGGGTTCTGCCACCGGTCAGCGTGAACGGCCGTACGAGCCGCCCCGCCGCGTCGCCACCGCTCACCTCACTCGCCGGCGCCGGCCGCGGGGCCGACGCCGGCCCGCGGCGCGGCGCTGAGATGCTCGCCTATCTTCTTCACCAGCATGTTCATCTGGTAGGCCACGACCCCGACGTCCGCGCCCGGACCGGTCAGGACCACCAGATGCGCGCCGGGGCCCGCCGAGGTGAGGATCAGATAGCTGTTCGCCATCTCGATCAGCGCCTGGCGCACCGGACCGCCCCGGAAGTCCATGCTGACCCCCTTGCTGAGGCTCATCAGCCCGGACGCGGTGGCCGCGAGCCGCTCGGCGTCGTCGCGCAGGAACCCGGTGGACTTGCTGACGACCAGGCCGTCCTCGGACAGCACGACGGCCTGGTTCACCTCGGCCACCCGGTCCACGAGTCCGGTGAGCAACTGGTCGAGCTGGGTGTGCGTGGCGGGGACGGGTCGTGTCATGGCGGAGTCCTTCATGAGCGATCGGCGGGCGGATTGGGGGAGGCTGCTGCTTCCTCCCGGTCGTACTGCGTCGGCGCGTCGTCGTCGATGGTGTCCCGCGCCCGGAACGTGCCACGCTGGAACCCGGCCAGCGAGGATGCCGCGCGTTCCGCGGTGAAGTCTTCCAGCTCCAGGTCCTCCTCGACCGGGGCGGCCTCCTCCCGCAACTCACTGGCCAGACTGGTCTGCGGCACCCGCCGAGGCAACGGGGTCAGCCCGCCGAGCCCGGCGGTGACCGACTCGGACTCGGGCGACCGCGCCGGCGGGACGACGGGCCGGGCCTTGGGCGCGGGACTCGGCGCGTCAACTGTCCGATCGGCCAAGGCGGTTGACGCCGGGACCGCCGCCTTCTCCGCCTTTTCCGCTACGACGGCCTCGGCATCGGATACTCGCGCGGCGCCCCGAGCCGACTCCTCGGGTGCCTCGGGTGCCTCGGGTACGACGATGTCGTGCGGGATCAGCACGATCGCGGTCGTCCCGCCGTACGGCGAGGAGCGCAGGGTCACCGCGATCCCGTGCCGGACGGCGAGCCGGGCGATCACGAACATGCCCAGCCGCAGGTCGTCGGCGAGGGCGACCACGTCGAACTGCGGGGCCACCGCGAGCTGTTCGTTGAGCGAGGCGTAGTCCTCCTCGGACATGCCGAGCCCGCGGTCCTCGACCTCGATCACGAGGCCCTTGGCGACCATCGCGGCCCGCACCCCGACGGGACTGGGCGCGGGGGAGTACACGGTCGCGTTGTCGATCAGTTCGGCCAGCAGGTGGATCACGTCCGCGACCGCGGGCGGCGCCAGGCACACCTCCTCCTCGGTGTGCACCTCCACCCGCTGGTACTCGGCGACCTCGCCGACGGCGCTGCGCAGGATGTCGATCAGCGCGACCGGCTCGGTCCAGCTGCGGCGCGGCTGCTCACCGCTGATGACGACGAGGTTCTCCTCGTAGCGGCGCAACTGGCTTGCGGTGGAGTCCAGTTCGTACAGGCCGCGCAGCACCTCGGGGTCGTCGTGCCGGCGCTCCAGCTGGTCGAGCTTGGTGAGCTGGAGGTTGACCAGGTTCTGGCTCTGCCGGGCGATGCCGAGGATGACCTTCTGGAAACCCCGCCGGGTGTCGGCGAGTTCGACCGCGGTGTGCACGGCGGTGCGCTGTGCGGTGTTGAACGCCTGGGCCACCTGGCCGAGTTCGTCGTTGCCGTAGTCCAACGGCGGGGTCGCCGACTCCACGTCGATCTTCTCGCCCCGGTTCAACCGGGCGACCACGTCCGGCAGTCGGTCCTCGGCGAGGCTCAGGGTGGCCATCTTCAGGCCGCGCAGCCGGCGGGACAGGGAGCGGGTGATCCGCCAGGACATGACGACGCACAGCAGCAGCGCGCCGAGTCCGCCCGCGCTCAGAGAGGCGGCCGTGACGAGCAGGTTGTGCGCCTTGTCTGAGCTGCGGTCGAGGAGTCCGGACGTCTGCTGCCTGATCAACGACTCGTACTCTTCGGCGACTTGGGACAGTGCCGCGTTCCACTGCTTCTGCTCGTCGGGCAGGATGATCTTGCCTGCCGTGCCGTTGTCCGGCACCGCCTTGCCCGCCGTACCGGCCGTGAGCACCGCGTCCTCCGTGGACTCCAGGGTGCTCCACTCGACGCTCTGCAGGATGTGCTCGATCCGCGTCTTGGTGGCGCCCTGGAACCCGGTGGCGATCTGGTCCTCGACCAGCCAGCGCCGGGCGTGCACCAGCTCGGCGAACTGCTCCCACGCCGCGTTGTCGACGTGTCCGGAGGGCCACGCCAGCGTCAACTGCGCGTCCTCCTGCGAGACCAGCTCCGCTCCGTGCTCCAGCGCGACCAGCGGTTCGGCCTGCGAGGTGAGGTCGCCGTCGTCGACCTGGGACAGCTGCTGGAAGGCCTGGATCTGGTCGTCGATGATCGAGGTGTACTGGTCCAGCACCTGCTGGGGCGTGATGTCGGTGGGCTTGTCCACCTGGCTGCGGTAGTACTCCAGGCTGTCCACCGACGCGACGACCGAGTACATCCGGTCCCGGATACGGGTGGGCGCCTCCTTGATCGCGCCGGACTGGGCCACGAGTTGGGCCACCGCCTTGTCCGTCGCCGCGCGCTGGGCGTCCAACGCGGCCTGCGAGCCGTGTGGATCCGCCATCCACGCCGCCGAGAGACTGCGCTCCTTCTGGAGCGCGAGCGCGGCCTCGGTGCCCATGGCGCCGGTCGACCTGCTCAACTCCGTCTGCGAGCGCAGCCGTAGCCCCTCCGTGAACATCTGGCTCGTCGTCAGGCCCCACATGGCGGCCAGCGTGATGCTGGGGACCAGGGCGAGCAGGATCAGGGAAAGACGTATGGAACCGACGCGGCGCCGGGCACCTGTCCGTGGAGACATCGTGGTCGTCCTCGCTACATCCTCGTACGAAGTGTCCGGTCAGCGCGTTCCGTTGGCCGCGAACTTCGCGACCGCGCCGACGTTCGTCTTCGTCACGAACGCCGGACCGGTGAGCACGGGAGCCACCCCGCCGCCACTGATGTTGCCGTTGGTCTTGTACAGCCACAACGAGTCCACGGCCAGATAGCCCTGGAGATACGGCTGTTGATCGACCGCGAACTGTACGGCCCCGCTCTGCACGGCCTTGACCAGGTCCTGGTTGAGGTCGAAGGTCGCGACCTTGGCACTGCTGCCCGCCGCCTTCACGGACTTGACCGCCGCCAGGGCGAAATCGGCGCCCAGCATGACCACTTCGTCGATGCTGGGGTCCTGCTTCAGCCGGTCCGTGACCCCCGCGGACACGGCGTCCATGTCGGTGCCGTCCACATAGAGGTTGTCGGTCTCGCCGGTGAACGTCTTCTTCACGCCCGCGCAGCGCGCCTCCAGGGCCACATTGCCCCGCTCGTGGATCACGCACAGCGCGTGCTTGGCCTTGAAGGCGTCCAGTTTCTCGCCGACGGCGCGGCCCGCGACACTCTCGTCCTGCCCGAAGAACTCCAGGATGCCGTCCGACTGCCAGGAGTCGATACCGGAGTTGAGGCCGACCACCGGAATGTCCGAGGCCTTGGCCTGCGCGATCGGCGCCTTCATCGCGTCCGGTTTGGCGAGCGTCAGCGCGATGCCGTCGACCCCGTCCCGGATCGCGTCCCGCACCAGCTCCGCCTGTCCCGTGGCATCGGCGTCGCTCGCGTACGTCAGCTCGACGCCGTCCTTCGCCGCGGCGGCCTCGGCGCCCTTCTGCACCAGCAGCCAGAAGGCGTCGCCCTTGCTCGCGTGGGTGACCAGCGCGATCTTGAGCCGAGCCTTTCCGGCGGCACCGGCCGTGTCCGTACCGGAGTCGGAACCCCCGGTCCCGGAGCAGCCGGAGAGCAGCAGGGAGCCCGCCACGGCGAGGGTGAGCGCCGTGCCGCGTATGAGACGGACGGGGGCTTGAGATGCGGGAGGAGTGGTCATGGGGGGTGCGGCACCTCGCTGTGCGGCCGAGCCTGAGGACGGGGAGAGTTCGCCCGGGGCCGTATGAGGTACGCCGGCCGGGAGTCTCCCGTTGGCTCGGAGCAAATCGTGTGTGACCGCTGGTAGTCAAGTGAGCAGCGACATGGAGTGAGTTGTTGCTGCCGCATTGTGATCATCTCGACGTCGTACGGAAGTTGATGGGGTGAAGCGCGGGAGAATCGGTGGTTACGGCTTCCGGGCCACCGCACCGTACATCGCGATGTCCGCGTCCCTGATCGGTTCGGTGTCCGTCCCGTCCGGTCGCCACTTGTGCACCTGGACGATACCGGGCCCGACGAGTTCGAGCCCCTCGAAGAACTCCTCGGCCTCCGGATACGTCCGCAGACGCATCGGCATCCCGCGGGCCGCGTACTCACGGGCGACCCGGCCCACCTCGTCCGGCGCGAACTCGGCCGTGCCGATGGACATCGCCAAGTAGCTGCCGGAGGGCAGGGGTTCGAGGAGCCGGCGGACGATGCCCACGGCGTCGTCCGCGTCCAGCACGAAGTGCACGATCGCGATCACCGTCAGCGCGACCGGTTCACCGGCGTCGAGCGTCCCGCGGAACTCCGGCGCGCGCAGGATCGCCGCCGGGTCCAGCATGTCGGCCTCGACGTACGCGGTCCGGCCCTCGGGCGTGCTGTCCAACAGGCCCTGGGACAGGGCGAGTACGAGCGGGTCGTTGTCCACGTAGACCACGCGCGCGTCCGCTGCCGTCGCCTGCGCGATCTCGTGGATGTTCGGCGAGGTCGGGATGCCGGAGCCGATGTCGAGGAACTGCCGTATGCCCGCCTCGCCGGCGAGATACCGCACGGCCCGGTTCATGAAGTCGCGGTTGGCCCGCATGTGCACCGGCATGGCGGGCCACTCGCGGATCATCGCGTCACCGGCCTCCCGGTCGGCGGGGTAGTGGTCCGTACCGCCCAGGATGTAGTCGTAGATCCGGGCGGAGTGGGCGGTGGTGGTGTCGACGCGGCTGTGATCGGGCAAGACGGGGCTCCCTGAGTGAGATTTCGCGGTCACGGGTGTCGCCGATGGAAGAAATCCTCGATCCCGGACCTCCGGCTGGAAGGGGCGTCCTCGCGATTCCACGCTTCGGTCATGAGTCAACTCAGCGCACACTCACGGTCGACGACCCCCGCGGGGTCCTACCCACGGCGATGGTCGGCACTCGTCGCCCTGCTCCTCGCGGAGGCGATGAACCTGCTCGACGCGACGGTCGTGCAGGTGGCCGCGCCCGCGATCCACGCCGAGCTGGGCGGATCGGTGTCCGACGTCCAGTGGTTCACCACCGCCTACACCCTGCCGTTCGCGGTACTGCTGATCACCGGCGGCCGACTCGGCGACATCGCGGGCAGGCGACGGCTGTTCGTGCTGGGCGTCACCGGATTCACCCTCGCGTCCCTCGCCTGCGCGCTGGCCCCGGATGTGGGGTTCCTGATCGGGTTCCGCGCCGTCCAGGGAGCGTCCGCGGCCCTGGTGATCCCACAGACCATCGGGTTGATCAAGGCGATGTTCAGCGGCGAGGAGATGTCGAGGGCGCTGGGCAGCATCGGCCCCGTGATGGGTCTCGCCGCGGTCTGCGGCCCGGTGCTCGGCGGTGTCCTCACGCACGCCGATCTGTTCGACTCCTCCTGGCGCGCGGTGTTCCTGGTCAATGTCCCGCTCGCCCTGGTCGTCCTCGCGCTGTCCCCCCGGCTGCCGGAGAACCGCGCCCCGAAGCGCCCGACGCTCGACCTCACCGGCACCCTGCTGGCCATGACCGGCACCGGACTTCTGGTCCTTCCGCTGATCGGGGCTGACATCTCCCGGCTGTCCGGGCGGAGTTGGGCTGCGGTGACCTCGGGCCTGCTGATCCTCGCCGGCTTCGCACTGCACCAGCGCCGGGTGGCCGCGACCGGACGCAGCCCGCTGGTGGAACCGAGCCTGTTCGCCCGCCCCGGCTTCCCCGCCGCCCTCGTCGCCTCCACGACCTTCTTCGCGGTGACGACCGGCCTCATGACGGTCGTGGTACTGCAACTCCAACTCGGCCTGGGTGTCGGGGTGTTGAAGGCAGGCCTGACCCTGGCCCCCTGGTCGGTCGGCCTCGCCGTCTCGTCCTGGGCGGCGGGCGCACATCTCGTACGCCGGTACGGGCAACGGGTGATGCTCGCCGGCCTCGGCGTCCTGCTGACCGGAATGCTGGGCGCGATCCTCGTCTACGCCCGCGTGGTCCCCGGCGCCTACCCGGTCCTGCTGCTCCCCGCGCTCGCGGTGGTCGGGCTCGGCGCCGGTCTCTTCACCCCGGCGTTCTTCACCCACGCGCTCAAGCCGCTCCGGGCCCAGGAGTTGGGCTCGGCGGCGGGGTTGCTGAACGCCGTCCAGCAGCTGGGGGCGACCTTGGGGGTCGCGGTCCTCGGGAGCGTGTATCTGGCGAACGCGGGGGCGGGGGCTGGCGCCACGGTTGGGG
>NZ_JAENRY010000250.1 GCF_016612545.1 Streptomyces sp. MBT65
CGCCGACTCGAACCGGGACACGCATCGAGGTGTGCGTGTCCCGGTTCGAGTCGGCGGGCTTCGCGCCCGGCACCAGCGGCACGGCCCCCCGCCGCACCCGCTCGCTGCGCGCGGGCGCGGCCACCGGAGCCTCCTCCTGCTCCGCCTCCTCCTGCTCGGTGTCCGGCTCGTCGACGTCCAGCGGAGGCATCCCGGCCAGCAGGGGCAGCTGTTCGCGCAGCCGGGCGGCGAGCTCGGAGGCGCGCAGCCGGGAGGCCGGCGCCTTCGCCAGGCACTGCACCATCAGCTGCCACAGCTCGTCGGGGATCCCCGGCAGCGGTACGACGGTCTCGGTGACGTGTCGCCGTAGCACCGCACCGGGGTGCCCGCCCCCGAACGGCGTGAATCCGGCGAGGAGTTCGTACAGGACGGTCGCCAGGGCGTAGATGTCGACGGCCGCGCGCGGAGGCAGGCCCTCGACGATCTCGGGGGCGAGGTAGTCCGGCGTGCCGATGATCTTCGTGGCGCGGGTGCGGCGCGGGGAGTCGATGAGTTTGGCGACCCCGAAGTCCGTCAGCAGCGCGGGATGCGCGCCGCCGGGGCCGAGCGGACCCTGCATGTCCAGGAGCACGTTCTCCGGCTTGACGTCCCGGTGGACGACGCCGGCCGCGTGGGCCGCCGCGAGTCCGTCCGCGATGTCGGCGACGATCGCGACCGCCGCCTCGGGGGAGAGCCTGCGTTCCCGGTCGAGGCGGGTGCGCAGGTCGGTGCCGCGGACCAGGTCCATGACGAGGGCGAGGTCGTTGCCGTCGACCACGAGGTCCCGTACGGACACGATGTTCGGGTGCTCCAGGCCGAGCAGGGCCGTGCGCTCCTGCACGAAGCGGCCGACGAGTTCCTGGTCGGACGCGAGGTCCTCGCGCAGCAGCTTGACGGCGACGGGCCCCTCGGGCCCCTCACCCAGCCACACCGTGCCGGCGCTGCCCCGCCCCAGGATCTGGTTGGCGGTGTACCGGCTGCCGATCTTCCGTGCCAAGGCTGCTCCTACCAGACGCGTGTTGTCGTTAAAACTACGCGTCAGATGAGCCAACCTTCACCGCCGAGGCGGAAATCACCCACTGGGTGTCGACAAATCACCAACACAACGTCCGACTTGGGCTTTTCGAGGGTCAGTTGTTCGCGGCCGAACCCAGATCCTTGACCCAGCCGCTCACCGTGCCGACGGTGTCGCTGATCTCCTGCCAGTAGCTCTTGCCCGTGCCGATCCAGCCCTGAAGCGGGGTCAGTTCCCACACCAGCCAGCCCGCGACGAACAGCAGGACGATCGTGAACAGACAGCCCTTCAGGCAGCCGAGCCCGGGGATCTTCATCGGGTTGGCGCTGCGCTGCCGCGGCTGGCGGGGCTCGCGCTGCGGTTCCTGCGGCCGCTGGGGCTGCTGCGGCTGCGGGCGCGGCGGGGCGTACTGCTGCGGCTGTTGCTGCTGCGGATGGCCGTAGCCGCCCTGCTGCTGCGGCTGTTGGCGCTGCGAGGGCCGCTGCTGCGGGCGTTGCTGGGCGGCCTGGCGGGGTTGCTGGGGCTGCTGCTGCGGACGGGAGACCTGGCGCTGGGGGCGGCGGCGCAGCGGGTCCTCGCCCGGGTCGAGGTAGGGCTGGAACTGTGTCTGTTCGTTGCGGTCGCGGGCCGCGCGGAGCTGGTTCTGCCAGGGGTGCGGCTGCTCGGGGCCGGGGGCGGGCTGGTTCTGCTGGCCGTACTGGTTCTGCGGCATGACCGTGGTCGGGTCGGCCGCGCCGCGGTTCGGCATCACGGTGGTGGGGTCGGCGGCGCCCACCGGGCCGCTGGTGTGCGGGAGGACGCTGGTCGCCGCGTTCGGGTCGAAGGCGCCCGCTCCGCGCCCGAGAACCTGGGTCGCGTCGGCGGCGCCCGGTACGGCGGCGGGCGTGGGGTCGGGGGCCAGCAGTCTGCCGACGCTCTCGGCGGCGGCGATCTGCGCGGCGTTCGCGTGCACGCCGACGCCCTCGGCGACGACGCGCAGACCGCGGGCGAGGTTCTCGGCGCTGGGCCGCTCGTCCGGGTTCTTGCGCAGGCAGCGCTCGATGACCGTCCACAGGGGGTCGGGGACCGTCGAGGGGCGGCGCGGTTCGGCGCTGAGGTGCTGGTGGAGGACTTCGAGGGCGGAGCCGCCGGAGAACGGCGGGTGTCCGGTGACCAGCTCGTACAGCAGGATGCCGGCGCCGTAGATGTCGACGGCGGAGGTCTGCGGGCGGCCCTCGGCGGACTCGGGCGCGATGTACGCGGGCGTGCCGACGAACTCCTGCGTGCGGGTCAGCCCCGGGGAGTCGGCGAGGCGGGCGATGCCGAAGTCGGTGAGCAGCGGGTACATCTGGCCGCCGCCCTGCTTGAGCAGGACGTTGGCCGGCTTCAGGTCGCGGTGGACGACGCCGTCGGCGTGGCTGGCGGCCAGCGCGTCGGCGATCTGCGCGGTGAGCAGGGCGGCGCCGACCGGGCTGAAGGGGCCGTTCTCGCGCAGGTAGTGGTGCAGGTCGGGGCCCTCGACGAGGTCCATGACGAGCGCCAGGAGGTCGCCCTCGACGACCAGGTCGCGGACCCGGACGATGTTCGGGTGGGTCAGGCGCAGCAGCACCGACCGCTCGCGCAGGAACCGCATCACGATGTCGGGATCGCTCGCGAGCTCTTCCTTGAGGACCTTGATCGCGACGGTCTCTCCGGGCTGGCCCTGGACGGCCGCCTCGGCGCCCGCGGTCTCGCGCTGGCGGGCCCGCCAGACGGTGCCCGTGGCGCCGCGTCCGAGTGGCTCCTCCAGGAGGTACTTGCTGCCTACCGGCCGCACGTCTGCGCTCCCTGCTGCTTGCCTGTGTTCCGGTCCACTGTAGTGCCGCCCCTCTTGCGGCTACCTACGTAAGCGTCGCCGTACATGTTCGAAGGAAAGACGCTTACCCCGGTCTCCTGGTTGCCGAAGCCGGACATGACCGGTCTCACTCGATCACCGGCGCACCACTGGTCAGGCACTTTTGGGGACAGAGCTGACCAATCAAGATCACTTGCCACCGGGCCCCGGGCGAGTTGTCAGTGGCAGGTGCGAGGATGCGTGCAGTACTGGCCGATGTGCTCGCGCGGGGTGGGGGAATATTCCGTGCCGGGGCAGAAGGGACCGCTGACGGCGATGCAGATCCGGCTGACCGTCGTAGACCCGCTGGGGCCGCCCGCGCAGCCGCGGGGCCGCTCCGCGCGTTGCGATGTGCTGGTCACCGCCCCCGCCGGTACGGCCCTGGCCGCGGTGGCGTCGGCGCTGGCCTCGGCGGTCTCCGCCGAGGCGGCCGTGTCCTCGTCCGAGCGGAGCCGTGAGTCCGGCGGCCCGATCGTGCTGTACGCGGGCGTGGAGCGCCTCGACACCCAGCGCTGCACGCTCGGCGAGCCGCCGCTGACGGACGGCGCGGTGCTGTCCCTGGGCGCCCCCGCCGAGCCGGAGGCGCATCCCGAACTGGACGACGCCCCGACCCAGCTCCATGTGGTCGCGGGCCCGGACGCGGGCGGGGTGCACCTCCTCCACGGCGGCCAGATCCACATCGGCCGCTCCGCCGACGCCGACGTCCCGCTGGACGACCCGGACGTCTCCCGGCTGCACTGCGCGGTGACGGTCGACCCCGGAGGCCGGGTCTCGGTCGCCGACCTGGGCTCGACGAACGGCACGACGCTGGCGGGCACGCGCGTGGGCACCCGCCCGGTGCGCTTCGCCCCGGGCGCGCTGCTGCGCATCGGCGAGTCGGCCCTGCGGCTGACCCCGTCCGGCGGTCCGGGAGCGCGGGCCGAGACCGCGCCCGACGGCGAGGGCCACGTGCGCGTGTCCCCCGGCACCCCGGCCGCCCCGCGCAGCGAACCGCTGGTGGTGCCGGGCCAGGGCGGCGCCCCGAGCATCGAGCACCGCGTCGTCCAGGACGGCGGGGACACCCACGCCGGCCGCTTCGGGGTGTTCGGCGAGGCCCTGCCGGACGGCGACTCCCAGGAAGCGTTCTCCGCGCGTACGACGACTTCCCGCATCCCCGCCGAGGACGACTCCGGCGAGCACGGCGGACGCAAGGGCACCCCGCTCCGGGGCACCGATGTGCCCCAGGGCGTGCGCCGGCGCGGCGGCATCGGCAAGTGGGCGCGCCGCCTCACGGGCGGCCGCGGCGACTCGACGACCGAGGACCCCGAGGAGGCGTACGGCTCCTCGTACGACGCCGACTCCCAGGGTTTCCACGGCGAGGAGGGCGCCGACGAGAGCGTGCCGCCCCCGCCCGTCGTGCTCCAGCAACCGGACACCTGGCCCGATCCGGCGGCCCTGCTGCTCACCGCGCTGGGCCCGGGCCCCCGCCTGTGGGAGCGCGCCCCCGGTCACCCCGAGGCGCTCACCGTGCGGCTCGGCACGGCGGACCGGGCGACACCGGACGGCTCGGCGCTGCTGCCCGCGGTGCCGGTGACCTCCGGGCTCCGCGAGGTCGGCGCGCTGGGCCTGGCCGGTCCGCGCGTGCGGCTTTCCGGGCTGGCCCGCGCGGTGGTGGCCCAGCTCGCCGTGCTGCACTCCCCCGATGCCCTGGAGATCGTGCTGATCAGCACGGACCGCGCGCGTTCGATGGCCGAGCGCACCGCCGAGTGGTCCTGGCTCGGCTGGCTGCCGCACCTGCGCCCCGGGCACGGCCAGGACTGCCGGCTCCTGCTGGCCTACGACCGGGAGCAGGCGACGGCCCGCACCGACGAGCTGCTCCGGCGGCTGGAGGACCACACCGCCGACACGCACGGCACGGGTCGGCCGACCGTCACCTCCGGCGCCTCCGGTCGCCGCACCCCGGGCATCGGCGCGCAGCGCGGCTCCACGGAGGGGCAGTCCGGGATGTCCGCGCCATCGGCCGCCTCCTCCCAACACGGGTCGCCGGACGGCCAGTTGGACACCGGCTCAGCACCCCGCGCGGCCGGGGCCGCCACCCCGTACAACACCACCGACGACGCCCACCACCACCGCTCCGGCACCCCCGACCCCTCGGGCGCCGCCCGGCAGCGCCCGACCGACAGCGAGCCCGCCGACCCGGTCCGCGGTGCCGCCCACCGCCCCTCCTGGGCCCGTGCCGACGAGGGTGACGGTTCGGCGGACGGCTTCGTCGGGCCGTACACCGTGCTCGTGGTGGACGGTGATCCCGGTGGGGCCGATGTGCGCGAGGCAGTCGCGCGGCTGGCGCACGACGGGCCCCGGGCGGGCATTCACGTCGTCTGTCTCGCCGAGACGGAGGCGGCCCCGTCCGCGCCCTCGTCGCCGGTGACGGAGACCTACGAGGCGGCCTGTGCGGCGGCGCCGACCTTCCGGGAGTGCGGGGCGGTCGCGCTGCTCAGCGGCGATGTCGCCACGGCACTGAGGCTGCTGAGGGTCGCGCACGCCGGTACGGGAGCGTCACGCCCCGAGGCGGACGGCCCCGGCCCGGTCGGGCACGGCACGACCGCCGCCATGGACGCGGTCTCGCTCGCGTGGGCCGAGCGGTTCGCGCGGGCGCTGGCGCCGCTCAGGGCGGACGGTCCCGGCGGCGAGCGGCACACGCGCGTGTCGGCGCCCCTGCCCCAGTCCGCGCGTCTGCTGGACGAGTTGGGGCTGGCCCGGGCCACCCCGGCGTCCCTGCTGACGCGGTGGGCGGACGCGGGTGACGACAAGGACGCGATCGGCGGGCGGGCCCTGGCGGTGCTCGGCGCCGGACCGCGCGGGCCGGTCGGCGCGGACCTCGCCGCCGAGGGCCCGCATCTGCTGATCGAGGGCCCGCCCGGCAGTGGTCGTACGGAGTTGCTGCGCGCGGTGGTCGCCTCGCTGGCCGCCGCCGAGCGCCCCGACCGGCTCGGCATCGTGCTGATGGACGGCCGGGACAGCGTGGGCGCCGGGGGCACCCCCTCCGGGGGAGGCGGGCACGGCGAGGGCCTGCGGGTCTGCACGGACGTACCGCATGTGACGACCCATCTGACCGCCAACGACCCTGTCCGGATGCGGGAGTTCGCGCAGTCGCTGAGCGCGGAGCTGAAGCGGCGGGCCGAGTTGCTGGGCCGGGTCGGCTTCGTGGAGTGGCACTCCCGGCACGAGGTGTCGGGGCGGATCATCGCCCAGCGCGGCACGTCCGGTGCCGGGGACCTGGAGAGCCCGTCCAGTGCGACGATCCGGCTGCGCCCGTCGGCTGCGGCCCGTCAACAGACCGAGGCGGCACCGCCGTTGCCCCGGCTGGTCGTGGTCGTGGACGACCTGGACGCGCTGGTGAAACCACCGCTCGGCTCGCCCGGCCGGCCCGCCGCCGGTTCGGTGATACGCGCGCTGGAGGCGGTGGCCCGCGAGGGCGAGCGGCTCGGCGTGCACCTGGTGGCGGCGGCCGCCGTGGAGGCGCGTACGGCCGAAGCGGAGCCCGCTCGGCATGCCACGCTGCGGGTCACCCTCGAAGCGACGGCTCAGGGGCCGGACGAACCCGCCCCGGGGCGGGGGCGGTTGGTCCTCGCGGACGGGCGGAGCACTCCCTTCCAGGGGGGCCGGGTCACGGGCCGTATCCCGCGTACAGCGACGCTCCGGCCCACGGTCGTCCCGCTCGAGTGGCAGCGCATGGGCGACCCCCCGGCCCGCCGCCCGGTCCGCGAACTGGGCAACGGGCCAACGGACTTGGCGCTCCTGGCCAGCGCGCTGGAGCGGGCGACGCGTTCGGTGTCGGCGGCGGAGGTCCCCTCGCTCCTCTGATCGTTCACAGCGTGTCCACACAACCCCACGTCACGACCCCATCACGATCGCGTACTTGACAGTGGACGTCGTCTTGCCGCCTTCAAGTACCGGGCGTAGACCAGTGCGCACGGAAGCGTTCGAGCGTTCGACGAGGAACGAAGAACGGGGCAGTGATGCGCAGCACGAGCAGCACCCACCGGACACGCACCACCGTACGTACAGCGGCAGTTGTCGCCGCGGGGGCACTGGCGCTCTCGCTCACGGCCTGTGGAGGCAGCGGCGACAAGAGCGACAGCAGCAAGTCCAGCACCCCTTCGGAGAGCACCGGCACGGTGACCCTCCCCAAGCTGAACGGCCAGAGCCTCGAAGTGGCCGCCGTGTGGACGGGTGCCGAGCAGAAGAACTTCAAGACGGTCCTGGCGGAGTTCGAGAAGCGCACGGGCGCCAAGGTCACCTTCGTGCCCGCGCAGGACCCGATCATCAACTTCCTCGGCTCGAAGATCGCGGGCGGCCAGCCGCCGGACATCGCGATGCTCCCGCAGCCCGGCGCGATCAAACAGGCCGTCGACAAGAAGTGGGCCAAGCCCCTCGGAGCCGACGCGATTGCGGAGTTGCAGAAGAACTACTCGCAGGGCTGGCAGGACATCGGCAAGGTCGACGGCAAGCAGTACGGCGTCTACTACAAGGCCGCCAACAAGTCGCTGATCTGGTACAACGCCAAGGTCTTCGCGAACGCGGGCGCCAAGGAGCCCAAGACCTGGGCGGAGTTGCTGACCACCGCGCAGACGGTCTACGACTCCGGAGTCACCCCCTTCTCGATCGCGGGCGCGGACGGCTGGCCGCTCACCGACTGGTTCGAGAACATCTATCTGTCGCAGGCGGGCCCGGAGAAGTACGACGAACTCGCCCAGCACAAGATCAAGTGGACGGACCCCTCCGTGAAGGAGGCCCTGACCACGCTCGCCCAGATCTGGGGCAAGAAGGCCTATATCGCGGGCGGTCAGAGCGGCGCGCTCCAGACGGAGTTCCCCGCCTCGGTCACCCAGACCTTCAACGGCGGCGACCAGCCGAAGTCCGCGATGGTCTACGAGGGCGACTTCGTGCAGGTCAACATCGGTGAGACCAAGGCGAAGGTGGGCACCGACGCGAAGGTGTTCCCGTTCCCGGCGGTCGGCTCCACCGCGCCGGTGGTCTCCGGTGGCGACGCGGCCGTCATCCTGAAGGACTCCAAGGCGGCCCAGGCGCTGGCGACCTTCCTCGCCTCACCGGACGCGGCGACGATCCAGGCGAAGCTCGGCGGCTATCTCTCCCCCAACAAGAACGTGCCGGACTCGGCGTACCCGAACGCGGTGCAGCGGACGATCGCCAAGTCGCTGATCGCGGCCGGTGACGACTTCCGCTTCGACATGTCCGACCAGGCCCCGCAGTCCTTCGGCGGGACCCCGGGCAAGGGCGAGTGGAAGGACCTCCAGGACTTCCTGAAGAACCCGACCGATATCGCGGGCACGCAGGCGCAGTTGGAGAAGGACGCGGCGGCGGCGTACGCGAGCGGGAGCTGATCCGCAGTGGCATCGGCAGCGGCGGAGGCCCCCGGGGCCTCCGTCCCTCCCCGCAACCGCAAGAGCGTGACCGGCACCCGCAGGACCGTGGCAGTGCTGTTCCTGCTGCCCGCCCTGGTGCTGCTCGGCGCGCTCGTGGTCTACCCGATCGGGTACTCGCTGATCCGCAGCTTCGGCAACCAGGCCGGCGACGGTTTCGCCGGATTCGACAACTACAAGGCCCTGTTCACCGACGACGGCATCCGCACCGCCCTGAAGAACAACGTCATCTGGGTGATCTTCGCGCCCACGGTCGCCACCGCCCTCGGCCTGATCTTCGCGGTGCTGACCGAACGGGTGCGCTGGGGAACGGCGTTCAAGCTGGTCGTCTTCATGCCGATGGCGATCTCCATGCTGGCCGCCGGCATCATCTTCCGGCTCGTCTACGACCAGGACCCGCACAAGGGCGTCGCCAACGCGGTCTGGGTCGGCATCCACGACACCTTCGTCTCGTCGTCGGCGTTTCCCAACGCCCACCCGGGCCGCGAGTCGCCGCTGAAGGCGGACAAGGGCGGCTTCATCACCAGTACGACGGTCCACACCGGCCAGACCGTCGTCCTCCCGCTGGTCGGCGTCGCCCCCGACCAGATGCCCGACAGCGCGAAGAAGGCCGTGGCCGCGAAGGCCGAGCCGGGGAAGATCACCGGCACCACCTGGCAGGACTTCACCCGCGGCAAGGGCGTCGGCAAGCTCGGCGCGGTCGACCCGTCCGAGCTCGGCTACGGCGGGATGCGCGTCGAGGCGGTCAAGGACGGCAAGGTGGTCGCCTCGACGAAGGCCGCGGGCGACGGCACCTTCACGCTGCCCGCCAAGGCCGACGGGGCCCAACTCCGGCTCCCGGCAAGCAACTTCAAGGCGCCGTACAACGGGGTGGAGTGGCTGGGCCCGTCGCTCGTGACACCGGCCATCATCGGGTCGTACGTGTGGATGTGGGCCGGGTTCGCGATGGTGCTGATCGCGGCCGGACTCGCGGGTGTGCCGAGGGAGTTGCTGGAGGCGGCGCGGGTCGACGGCGCCAACGAGTGGCAGGTGTTCCGGCGGGTCACGGTGCCGCTGCTCGCACCCGTGCTCGCGGTCGTCGCCGTCACACTGATGATCAATGTACTGAAGATCTTCGACCTGGTCTTCATCATCGCCCCGGGCTCCTCGCAGGACGACGCGAACGTGCTGGCCCTGGAGCTGTACCGGAAGGGCTTCTCGGAGGACCAGCCGGGGATCGCCAGCGCGATCTCCGTGTTCCTTCTCCTGTTGGTGATTCCGGTGATGCTCTTCAATGTGCGCCGGCTCAGGCGGGAGGTGCGGCGATGACCACGGATGCCGGAACTCTGGGGAAACCAGGGCCCGTTGAGGCCGTCAAGGCGCGGGAGTCGCTCGGCGGTCGGCTCGCGGCGGCGGCGAGCGGCGGTCTGGTCAGGGTGTTCCTGATCGTCGTCGGGCTGTTCTGGCTGGTGCCGACGATCGGGCTGCTGCTGTCCTCGCTGCGCAGCCCGGAGGACATGAGCGCGAGCGGCTGGTGGAAGGTCTTCAGCCAGCCCTCCCAACTCACCTTCCACAGCTACAAGACGCTCCTGGAGAACAGCGACATCACCAACTCGCTGTGGAACACCGTCCTGATCACCGTCCCGGCGACGATCCTCGTCGTGGTGATCGGCTCGCTCGCGGGCTACGCGTTCGCGTGGATGGAGTTCCCGGGCCGCGACTGGTGGTTCCTCGGCGTGGTCAGCCTGTTGGTCGTGCCGGTGCAGGTCGCGCTGATCCCGATCGCCGAACTCTTCGGCAAGATCGGCCTGTTCGGGACCATCTTCGGGGTGATCCTGTTCCATGTCGGCTACGGTCTGCCGTTCGCGGTGTTCCTGCTGCGGAACTTCTTCGCGGAGATCCCGCGCGAACTCCTGGAGGCGGCCCGCCTCGACGGCGCCGGTGAACTCCGGCTGTTCGCACGGGTCGTGATGCCACTGGGCGGGCCCGCGATCGCGAGCCTGGGCATCTTCCAGTTCCTGTGGGTGTGGAACGACATGCTGGTCGCGCTGGTGTTCACCAAGTCCAGCACGCAGCCGATCACGGTCGCACTCCAGACCCAGGTACGCCAGTTCGGCAACAACATCGACGTACTGGCACCCGGTGCGTTCATCTCCATGGTGATCCCGCTGGCCGTGTTCTTCGCGTTCCAGCGGCAGTTCGTGTCCGGTGTCATGGCGGGCGCGGTCAAATAGCAACAAACCGCACATAGTTCGAGGGGGTGGGCCGTCACCGGCCCGCCCCTTCGCGTTCACCGTGCGTCCCCCGTATGCCGTACGCGCCGTAACCAAGTCACTCCATCGGCCGTTCCCGGGCAGAACGCCCGCGCCGACCGACCCATGGATGTCCCTTGCCCAGGTTCAGTGTCATTGTCCCCGCGTACAAGGTCCAGGCGTACCTGCACGAATGCCTGGAATCGGTGCTCTCCCAGTCGTATCCCGATCTGGAGTTGATCGCGGTCGACGACTGCTCGCCGGACGCCTGCGGCGCGATCATCGACGAGTTCGCGGCCCGCGACGCCCGCGTACGCGCCGTCCACCTCCCCGAGAACCAAGGCCTCGGCCGCGCCCGCAACGCCGGGCTGGAACAGGCCACCGGCGACTACCTCGTGTTCCTCGACAGCGACGACACGCTCACCCCCGACGCGCTGCGCTCGATCGCCGACCGGCTCAAGGAGACCGGCGAACCGGACGTCCTCGTCTTCGACTACGCGCGCACCTTCTGGTCGGGCGAGGCCCAACGCAACAAGGTCGCCGCCCAGTTGACCGAACAGGGCCCGGCGCCCTTCCGCCTGGAGGACCGCCCCGGGCTGCTCCGGGTCATCATGGTCGCCTGGAACAAGGCGTACCGGCGGGAGTTCGTCGAGCGCGAGGGCTTCGCCTTCCCGCCCGGCTACTACGAGGACACCCCGTGGACCTACCCGGTGCTGATGGCGGCGGAGACGATCGCGACCCTCGACCGGGTCTGCGTCCACTACCGCCAGCGCCGCCAGGGCAACATCCTCGGCACCACCAGCCGTAAGCACTTCGACGTCTTCGACCAGTACGACCGGGTCTTCGCGTTCGTCGACGCGCGCCCCGAACTCGCGCAGTGGCGGCCGGTGTTGTTCCGCCGCATGGTCGACCACCTCGCGACGGTCTTCACCAAGCCGGACCGGCTGCCGCGCGGCACCCGCGCCGAGTTCCTGCGCAAGGCCCGGGCCCACTACCGCCGTTACCGCATCCCCGGCACCTCGGTTCCGCTGCGCACCCGGATGCGGCACACGTTCGTGCACTTCGGCGTGCACCGTACGTTCCGGGCCGTGCAGCGGGCGATGAGCTGGCGGCGCCGGGCGGTCAAGCTCACCGCCAAGCTGCTGCGCACTCTGCGGGCGGCCGTCCTCCAGCTCCACTACCGGGTCCAACTCCGGCTCCCGCTCAGGGATCGCGCGGTGTTCGCCGCCTACTGGGGACGCGGCCACAGCTGCAACCCGGGCGCGCTGGAGACCGCGTTCCGCACCCACGCCCCGCACATCCGCACCGCGTGGATCGCCCGCCCCGAGCACCACCACACGATCCCGGCCGCCACCGGCAGGCTACGCCCGAACACGGTCTCCTACTGGACGGCGCTGGCCCGCTCCAAGTACCTGGTGAACAACGTCAACTTCGACCGCCGGCTGGTCAAGCGCCCCGGCCAGGTGCTGATCCAGACCCAACACGGCACCCCGCTCAAGCACATGGGCCTCGACCTCCAGGAACGCCCGGCCGCCGCACGGGACATGGACTTCGGCGAACTCCTCAAGGGCGTCGACAAGTGGGACCACGTCCTGTCCCCCAACCGCCACACCACCCTGACCTGGGAGCGGGTCTACCCCGGCAGCTACACCACGCTCGCCTACGGCTATCCCCGCAACGACGTGTTCCAGCAGGCGACTTCGGCCGACGTGGACCGACTGCGCGAGTCGCTCGGCATCCCGCGGGACGCCGTCGCGCTCCTCTACGCGCCGACCCACCGCGACTACCGCCGCGTCCAGCGCGCCCACCTCGACCTCGACCGGGTGCTGCGCCGCCTCGGCCCGCGCTTCGTCGTGCTGGCCCGCGCCCACTACTGGCACGAGGGCCCGCTCGCGGCCGCCGCGTCCGGGCGGATCATCGACGTCACCGACCACCCCAGCGTCGAATCGCTCTGCCTGGCCTCGGACGCGCTGGTCACCGACTACTCGTCCCTGATGTTCGACTACGCCAACCTCGACCGCCCGATCGTCATCCACGCCGACGACTGGGAGGCCTACGAGGCGGCCCGCGGCACCTACTTCGACCTGCGGGCCTTCCCGCCGGGCGCGGTCGCGCGCAGCGAGGACGAACTGATCGACATCTTCGCGACCGACCACTGGCGCGGCTCCCGCTCGGCCCAACTGCGCACCGCGTTCCGCGAACGCTTCTGCCCCTACGACGACGGCCGCGCCGCCGAACGGGTCGTACGCCACGTGGTGTTGGGCGAAACCGACCTCCCGCCGGTCGTCCCGCTCGCCGACCGCCACCCGGTCCCGTCGGCCGCCGCGAGCCGCACGCGCTCCCCGCTCGCCACCGTGCCGCAGCCCACGACGTCCCTGCCCGTCACCGACCGCCTCTGAACGCCGTTCCCACACCGGGGAGTTCGCATGCCCTCAAGCCCCTCGCGCCCGACCCCGACCAGGCCGACCACCTGGCGTCCGACCGGGCGACCCGGCCACCACGCGCACTGACCCGGACCCCTCCGGCCCACTGGAGAAAGAACAGAATGCCCCGCTTCAGCATCATCGTCCCGTCCCACGGGGTCGCCGGCCGGCTGGCCCTGGCCCTGGACTCGGTCCTCGCGCAGTCCTACGGCGACTTCGAGCTGATCCCGGTCTGCGACGCCCCCGGCTCCCCGGCCGCCGACGTCGCCACCGGTCACGCCGGGCGGGACTCCCGGGTGGCGCCGGTGCACTCACCACCGACCGCCGGGCTGAGCGGGGCACGCAACACCGGGCTGCGAGCGGCGACCGGTGCCTACGTCCTCTTCCTGGACGGCGACGACACCCTCGCCCCGGGTGCGCTGGCCGCGCTGGACGCCCGGCTGACGGAGACCGGTGACGTCGACGTCCTGTACTTCGAGCACGAGCGGACCCCGTGGTGGGAGGGCGAGCCCACCAGCCCCGCGGCCCCGCTGCTCGCGAAGACCCCGGCCGGCGCCTTCTCCCCCGACCGGGCACCGCAGTTGACGGGCGTTCAGCTCCCGGCGTGGAGCGCCGCCTACCGCCGCGCCTTCCTTGCCGACCGCCAACTCACTTTCCCCGAGGGCCCGTTCACCGACCTCGGCTGGGGCGGCCTGGTCACCGTCGCGGCCGAGCGGGTGGCGGTGCTGCGCTCGGTCGTCGTACGGCATCTGCTGCGGCGGCAGGGCAGCCGGCTCAACCTGCCGGGCGCGCACCACCACCAACTCCTCGACCAGGTCGACCTGGTGTTGACGCGGGCCGCCGGGAGCGAGTTGTCCGGCGCCTTGTTCGAGCAGCTTTTCGCGGTGGTCCTGAAGACGGCCTCACGTCCCGAACGCCTCCCCTCCGGGCGCCGCGCCTTCTTCCGCCGGGCGGGGCGGCTGTACCGCACGCACCGGCCCGCCGGTTTCCGAACGCCGGGCGGGAGTCTGGGAGTTCAGCACCGGCTGCTGTCCTCGGGGGCGTACTCGGCGTTCCGGGCGCTGCGCGGCGCCAACCGGTCGGCCTCCGGGGCGGCCGAGCGGGTCCCCCGCCCCCGGATGCTCCGCACCCGCATCCTCTACGCCCGTGCCCTGCGCCGCCGACTCGATCCCAACCTGGCCGTGTACTGCGCCTATTGGGGCCGGGGCTACGCGTGCAGCCCGGCCGCGATCCACGCCAAGGCCGCCGAACTCGCCCCGCACATCCGCTCGGTGTTCCTGGTCGAGCCGGACGCGGTGGACGCCGTACCGAAGGGTGTCGAGCACGCCGTCATCGGCAGCCGCAAGTACTGGGAGGTGCTGGCGCGCGCCAAGTACCTGGTGAACAACGCCAACTTCGCCGAGGGCGTCGTCAAGCGGCCCGGCAGCGTGCATGTCCAGACCCAGCACGGGACCCCGCTGAAGAAGATGGGCGTCGACCAGTCGACGTACCCGGTGGTGGCCGCCGCGACCGGCAGCTTCGCCAAGTTGCTGGGCCGGGTGGACCGTTGGGACTACAACATCTCCTCCAACCGGCACTCCACCCAGATGTGGGAGCGCGCCTTCCCCGGCTCGTACGAGGCGTTGGAGTACGGCTATCCGCGCAACGACGTGTACTACACGGCGACCGCCGACGAAGTGGCGCGTGTGCGGCGGGAGTTGGGCGTCCCGGAGGGCAAGACGGCCGTCCTGTACGCGCCCACCCACCGCGACTACCAGACCGGCTTCGACACCGGCCTCGATCTGGAAGCCTTCTGCGCGGCGGCCGGTGAGGACGTCGTCGTGCTGCTGCGCGCCCACTACTTCTACGACCAGGGCCGCGCGAAGAGCAGTGGCCGGATCATCGACGTGACCGGGCACCGCTCCTCCGAGGACGTGTGCCTGGCCGCCGACGCGCTGGTCACGGACTACTCGTCGATCATGTTCGACTACGCCAACCTCGACCGGCCGATCGTCGTGTACGCCGACGACTGGGACGTCTACCGGGAGACGCGGGGCGTCTACTTCGACCTCATGGAGGCGCCGCCGGGACCGGTCGCGCGCACACCCGAGGAACTGGCGCAGGTGTTCCGCGACGGCTCGTACGCGGGGGCCGAGTCCAAGGCGCTCCGGGACCAGTTCCGCGCCCGCTTCTGCGAGTTCGACGACGGGCTGGCCGCCGAGCGGGTCGTGCGCCGGGTGTTCCTCGGTGAGCCGCCGGAGGCGATCCCGCCCGTGATCCCGCTCGCGGAGCGCGTCCCGGCCCCCGCCGCCACCCTCGTAAGGAGCTGAACCCGAAGTGCCCCGCTTCAGCGTCATCGTCCCCGTCTTCAAGGTGCAGGGCTTTCTGCGCGAGTGCCTCGACTCGGTCCTGGAGCAGTCCTACCGGGACATCGAGGTGATCGCCGTGAACGACTGCTCGCCGGACGGCTGCGGCGCGATCCTCGACGAGTACGCGGCCCGCGACCCGCGCGTCCAGGTGCTGCACCTGCCCGAGAACGTCGGCCTCGGCCGCGCCCGCAACGCCGGACTGCCCCTGGCCACCGGCGACTACCTCTTCTTCCTCGACAGCGACGACACCCTCACCCCGGGCGCCCTGCGCGCGATGGCCGACCGGCTCGACGCGAGCGGCGACCCGGACGTCCTGGTCTTCGACTACGCGCGCACCTACTGGTGGGGCGGCACCCGGCGCAACGTCCTCGCGCACGTCCTGACCGAGGTCGACGACACCTTCACGGTCGCCGAACACCCCGAGATCCTCGACCTGTTGATGGTCGTGTGGAACAAGGTGTACCGCCGCGAGTTCGTGCACAAGCACGCCTTCGAGTTCCCGCCGGGCTACTACGAGGACACGCCCTGGACGTTCCCGGTGCTGCTCAGCGCCGAGCGGATCGCCACCCTGGACCGGATCTGCCTCAACTACCGGCAGCGGCGGCAGGGCAACATCCTGTCCACCACCAGCCGCAAGCACTTCGACATCCACGACCAGTACGAGCGGGTCTTCGCGTTCGTCGACTCCCGCCCGGAGCTGGCGAGTTGGCGCCCCTACCTGCACCGCAAGATGGGCGAGCACTGTCTCGACATCCTCGGCAAGCCGGACAGGCTGCCCCCCTCCGACAAGGCCGAGTTCTTCCGCCGTACGGCCGAGCTGTTCGCCAAGCACAAGCCGGCGGCGGGGCCATCGGTGGATGCAGAAGTCCGTTGCCTGGAGGGCAGTTACGCGCTGTACCGGGTCCGACGGCAGGCAGGCCGGGCGGCGCGGCAGCTCGAACGGCGGGCGGTGCAGGCGCGCAAGTCGGCGGCCGGGCGGGTCAAGGGCGGCTGGGCCGCACTGCACGCCCGCCGCTCGCTCGACCCCAACCTCGTTGTCTACTCGGCCTTTTCGCATCGCGGGGTCCTCGGCGACCCGGCCGCCGTCTACTACAAGGCGCGGGAGATCGCCCCGCAGCTCCGGGGCGTGTGGGTCGTCCAGGACGCGGAACAGGCCGCGCTGCTGCCGCCGGGCGTCGAGCACGTCCTCCTCAACACCCCGCGCTATCACCAAGTCACCGCACGGGCCAAGTACTTCGTGAACAACGTCAACTGGCCCGGCACCCTCGCCAAACGCCCCGGCAGCGTCCACATCCACACCCACCAGGGCACCCCGCTCAAGTACATGGCGGCCGACCTGCTGGACAAGCCCGGCGCCCGCTACGGCGTGGACGTCCCGCAGATGCTGCGCCGCGCCGACCGCTGGGACCACAGCCTGGTCGCCAACCGGCACTCGGAGCTGGTGTGGGACCGGGCGTACCCGTGTCACTTCGCCTCGGCACGGACCGGGAGCCCGCGCAACGACGTGCTGGTCGGCGCAACTGCCGAGGCGGGCAAGGCCGTTCGCGCGCGACTCGGTATCCCCGAAAGGCACACGGTCGTGCTGTACGCGCCGACCCGGCGCGAGTACGTCAGGGGCGGGCACATCGACCGGCTGGACCTGGCCCGGTTCGCCGAGGATCTCGGCCCCGAGCACACTCTCGTCGTACGTCTGCATCCGTCTCTCGCAACCGGTCCGGCGCGCGGTATGGGTCTCGCGGACCTGCACCGGCGGGGTGTTCTGGTCGACGCGACCGACGAACCCTCCGTGGAGGACGTCATGGTGGCGTCCGACGCGCTGGTCACCGACTACTCGGCCCTGATGTTCGACTACGCCAACCTCGACCGGCCGATCGTGCTGCACGCCGACGACCGGGAGGCGTACGCGGCGAGCAGGGGGACGTACTTCGACGTGACCGCCGCGCCGCCGGGCCATGTGTCCGGTTCCTACCGGGAGTTGGCGTGGCTGTTCGCGTCGGGGGCCTGGCGGGACGAGGACTCGTCGCGGCTGCGGGCCGAATTCCGGTCGCTGTACTGCGAGTTCGACGACGGGCGGGCCGCCGAGAGGGTCGTACGGACGCTGTTGCTGGGTGAGGACGGCCCGGTGCAGGCGGACGGATCCGGTGCGCGGGTCCCCAACCCGGCTGCCGGGCACGAGCAGTTGGCGTCATCATGAGGCCGCGTAGCTGGGTGCTGCTGCTGGCCGCCGTGTTCGCGGTGCTCCAACTCGCCAATGTCACCGGGCGGGCCACCCCCGACACCAAGAACTACCTGTCGTACGCGATGAGTCTGCGGGGTGCGAGCGAGCACGAGGCGGCGGCCGTCTCCATCGACTACGCCTGTGCGAGCCAGGGGGCGACCGCGCGGCGCGACCAGAGCGTGAACGTGCTGAACTTCCACGGCAAGGATCCCGCCGCGCGGGTCGCGAAGAAGTGCCGGGCCGCGCAGTGGCGGGCGGTCGACGCGCAGGTGCGGGCCGGGAACAGGGGCGGGTTCATCACGCCGTTCATGCCCGAGCGGTTCATGCGGATCTTCGAAGTGCGGCCCGGATACCCGGTGTTCCTGGTGCCGTTCGTGACCCTGCTCGGTCCGGTGTGGGGGCTGTGGTCGGCGAGTGTCGTCCTCACCGTCGCGGGCGGGATCCTCGTCTTCCTGATCCTGCGCACGCTGTCGGTGTCGGTGCCGCTCGCGCTGACCGGGCAGGCCCTCTACTACGTCCTGCCGATCGGGACGACCGCGATGCGTCCGATGGCCGAGGGGCTGATGGCGGCCCTGACGCTGGCGGCGGTGTGGGGCTGTGCGCTGGTGTCGAGGGGGCACCGTGTGCGCGTCGGACTCGCCCTGGTGGGCGGTTCGTTGGCACTTCTCTTCACCGTCAAGCACTCGCAGGCCCTGTTCCTCGGGCTGTGCCTGGCCGGTGCGGGGGCGCTGGTCGCCGTACGGCAGCGGCGGCGGGCGTTGGCGGGCGTCGCGGCGCTCGGCGCGGTGGCCGCCGTAGGGACGCTGTTGGTGGCGGGGCTGCTGCACTATCCGTCCCAGACCGACAGTCTTCAGGATCTGCTCACCGATCACTACGCGCGGCCCGACCGCACGCGCCTGTGGCCCGAATTCCTGCACCTGGAGGCGAACTTCTGGCTGGAGTGGGCGCGGCAGCAGCTGTGGCAGCCGGTGCTCGCGGCGGCGCTGGGTGCGGGTCTGTGGGGTGCGTCGCGGCGGCCGGCGTTCGGGGTGTTCCTGGTCGGGGCCGCGTTCACGGGGATTCTCACGCAGGCCGCGCATCCCGATATCAGCGTGTGGGGTGGGCGGTTGATCGTGCTGGTGTGGTTGTTGCCGGTGGTGGGGGTGCCGTTGTTGCTGGAGAGCGTGGTGCGGGGGAAGGCGGTCCTTCCGGTGCCGGTCCAGGCGCAGGGACTCGGGGAGCGGGCCCACTCGGCGAGTTGAGAGGTGCGGCGCGACGAGGCGGCCGGTGGCAGACGCCACCGGCCGCCTCACTGCCGGGTCACGGGATCGTCGTAGTGACTACTCGATGACGAGGTCGACCTCGATGTTGCCGCGGGTCGCGTTCGAGTAGGGGCAGACCTGGTGGGCGGTCTCGACCAGCTTGCGGCCGGTGGCCTCGTCCACGGTGTCGGGGAGCTCGACGCGCAGGGTCACCTTGAGGCCGAAGCCCTCGCCCTGCTTGCCTATGCCGACCTCGGCGGTCACGGCCGCGTCGGTGACGTCGACCTTCGCCTGCCGGCCGACGAGGCCGAGGGCGCTGCCGAAACAGGCGGCGTAACCGGCGGCGAAGAGCTGCTCAGGGTTGGTGCCCTGGCCGTTGCCGCCCATCTCTACCGGAATGCCGAGCTGAAGGTCGATCTTGCCGTCGTTGCTGACCGCGCGGCCGTCGCGGCCGTGGGTGGCGGTGGCTACGGCGGTGTAGATCGCGTCCATTGGAAACCATCCCTCTCGGAAGTCTTGGTGGGGTGGGGTCGGTCCGGGTGTCCGGACCGCCTCACGGAGATAAGTAGAGCACACAATTCAATTGCACACAACTAAATGGCCCGCTCGCGCTATCCTGGAGACATGACCACCACTCCCGCCGATGCTCCGACCGCCGACTGGCTCCGCCTCGACCAGCAGATCTGCTTCTCCCTGAACGCCGCGTCACGTGCCTTCGGCGGTGTGTACCGGGTGCTGCTCAAGGATCTCGGGCTCACCTATCCGCAGTACCTGGTGATGCTGGTGCTGTGGGAGCAGGGCGAGCTGCCCGTCAAGAAGCTCGGCGAACACCTGCGGCTCGACTCCGGCACGCTGTCCCCGCTGCTCAAGCGGCTGGAGACGGCCGGTCTGGTACGGCGTGAGCGCAGCGTCCGCGACGAGCGCTCGGTGGAGGTGCGGCTGACCGACGAGGGTGTCGCGCTGCGCGAGCGTGCCGTGGAGGTGCCGCGGCGCATCCTCGGTGCGACCGGTTTCGACATCGACGCGATCCGGGCGCTGCGGGAGCAACTCGATCAGCTCACGGGGGCGTTGGACGCGGCGACGTTGGAGCAGGCGGGGTTGGAGCAGGTGGGGCTGGAGCAGGCGTGACGGCTTGTCGTGGGGGTTGCGGTGGGGCTTGTTGCAGAGCTTGTTGTGGAGGCATGCGGCGGATGTAGAGGGCGAGTTTCACCCGGCGGCCGCCGACGTACTGCTGTCGGCGCGCGAACTCCCCGTCCACCACGTCGAGTTTGACCCTGTCGGTCGGGTCGCCGGGCGCCCAGCGCGAGGGCAGCAGATTCGACTGCGCGACGATCCAGACCCGGTCGACTCCGGCGAGTCGCGCCCGTAGTTCCGCCGGGCCCACCTCACGCCCGCTGAGCGTCCCTGACCTCGCCCCCGACTCCCGAAGCGCCAGGTCCCGGGCTCCGACGAACGGCCCCGGGTACGCCAGCGCCGTCACCCGCCAGAACGACGGCAGGAACAACACGGGGTCGCCGGGCCGGAGTTCATGTCCGGCGAGGGCCGCGACGGCGGCGAGGTTCTCGGGGCGGCGGGCCGCGAGGTGGTCGTTCCGGTAGGCGGGGAAGTTGTGGAGGAAGGGGACGGTCACGGCGAGGACGCCGGCGAGGGCGAGCAGGGG
>NZ_JAENRY010000251.1 GCF_016612545.1 Streptomyces sp. MBT65
TGACGGAGTCGAGACCGGTGCGCCCGACGAAGTCGCCACCTCGGCCCCCGAAAACGCCGTCACCCCAGACAGAACAGCCCCCCGCACCCCCGACAACGCCGCCACCTCCGCCCGCAACCCCCGTACCTCCTCCGTCAACGCCTCGATCGCCTCCGTCTGGCGGCGTTCCTCCACGTCGTCCTTCTCGAAGCGGGCGATGAACCACGTGGCGATGTTCGCGGTGACGACACCGAGCAGGGCGATCCCGGACAGCATCAGGCCGACGGCGATCATCCGGCCGAGCCCGGTGGTCGGTGCGTGGTCGCCGTACCCCACTGTCGTCATGGTCGTGAACGACCACCAGACGGCGTCACCCAGCGTCCGGATGTTCCCGTTGGGGGAGTCCCGTTCCACGGAGAGGACCGCTAGCGAGCCGAACATCAGCAGCCCGATCACCGCGCCGGCGACGTACGTCGTCAGCTGGATCTGCGAGGCCATCCGGGCCCGGCGTCCGACGAGTATCAGGGTCGAGACCATGCGCAACAGCCGTAGCGGCTGAAGTATCGGCAGCACCACCGCGCACAGATCCATCCAGTGCGTCCGCACGAACCGCCGCCGGTCCCGGGACATCGCGAGCCGCATCAGATAGTCGGCGGCGAACGCCCCCCACACCACCCACTCGACCACCGTGCACACCGCCGTCAGCGAATGACCGGCGGTGGTGTCCACGATCGGCACGGCATACGCCACGGCAAACGCGACGGCGAGCGCCAGCAACGGTCGCTGGGTCCGCTGCTCCCAACGCGCTTGCGCCGATTGTTGGTTCATGCCCGCATGTTAGGTGGCGGGGCACGGCCGATGGGCACCCCCGAAGGGGCGCCCACCAGGGGCGCGGGGCCGTATCAATCAATGTGCGGCTCCGCCGCGCGGGCGCCACCAGCCCCACGCATCCGCACCGGGCAAAGAGGGGCTACGCGTCCCCTCCCGCCGCCCCCGGATCAGCCGAGGCCACATCCAGCAACTGGTACCGATCGATCGCCTGCTTCAGCACGGACCGGTCGACCTTCCCCTCCCGGGCCAACTCCGTCAGCACGCCCACCACGATCGACTGCGCGTCGATGTGGAAGAACCGCCGAGCCGCGCCCCGGGTGTCAGCGAACCCGAAGCCGTCCGCGCCCAGCGACTGATACGTCCCCGGCACCCACCGAGCGATCTGGTCAGGAACCGACCGCATCCAGTCGGAAACGGCCACGAACGGCCCCTCCGCCCCGCTCAACTTCCGCGTGACATAAGGAACCCGCTGCTCCTCCTCGGGATGCAACAGGTTGTGCCGCTCCACCTCGACCGCCTCGCGCCGCAGCTCGTTCCAGGACGTCGCCGACCAGACATCGGCCCGCACGTTCCAGTCCTCGGCGAGGATCCGCTGCGCCTCGATGGCCCACGGCACCGCGACACCGGACGCCAGGATCTGCGCCGGAACCGTGCCCGCCGCGCCCTGACTGACCCGGTGGACACCCTTGAGGATGCCCTCCACATCGACGTCCGCCGGCTCGGCCGGGTGCTGGATCGGCTCGTTGTAGACGGTGAGGTAGTAGAAGACGTCCTCGCTGTCGGGGCCGTACATCCGCCGCAGCCCGTCCTGCACGATGTAGGCGATCTCGTACGAGTACGCCGGGTCGTAGGCGACACACCCCGGGTTGGTGGAGGCCAGCAACTGCGAGTGTCCGTCCGCGTGTTGCAGACCCTCACCGGTCAGAGTCGTACGACCCGCGGTCGCGCCCAGTACGAAACCGCGCGCCAACTGGTCCGCCATCTGCCAGAACTGGTCACCGGTGCGCTGGAAACCGAACATCGAGTAGAAGACGTAGACCGGGATGAGCGGCTCGCCGTGCGTCGCGTACGCCGAACCCGCCGCGATCAGCGAGGCCGTGCAGCCCGCCTCCGAGATGCCGTCGTGCAGCATCTGCCCGGTCGGCGACTCCTTGTACGCGAGCAGCAGTTCACGGTCCACCGACTCGTACTGCTGGCCCAGCGGGTTGTAGATCTTCGCGCTCGGGAAGAACGAGTCCATGCCGAACGTGCGGTACTCGTCCGGCGCGATCAGCACGAACCGCTTGCCGATCTCCTTGTCCCGCATGAGGTCCTTGAGCAGCCGTACGAACGCCATGGTCGTGGCGATCGACTGCTGGCCGGAGCCCTTCTTCACACTCGCGTACGTCTTGTCCTCGGGCAGCACCAGCGGCTTCGAGCGGACGACACGCGTCGGGACGTAGCCGCCCAGCGCGTTGCGCCGGTCGTGCATGTACTGGATCTCCTCCGACTTCCGGCCCGGGTGGTAGTACGGCGGGGCGCCGGACTCCAGCTCCTGGTCGGTGATCGGCAGGTGCAGCCGGTCGCGGAAGCCCTTGAGGTCGGCGACCGTCAGCTTCTTCATCTGGTGCGTGGCGTTGCGGCCCTCGAAGTTGGGGCCCAGCGTCCAGCCCTTGACCGTCTGGGCGAGGACGACGGTCGGCTGGCCCTTGTGCTCCTTGGCCGCCGCGAAGGCCGCGTACACCTTCTGGTGGTCGTGCCCGCCGCGCCCCAGGTGCAGGATCTGGTCGTCGGTCATGTTCTCGACCATCGCGCGCAGCCGGTGGTCGTGCCCGAAGAAGTGCTCGCGGATGTACGAGCCGGTCTCCGTGGCGTACGTCTGGAACTGGCCGTCCGGCGTGGTGTTGAGCTGGTTGACCAGCACGCCGTCCCGGTCCTGGGCCAGCAGCGGGTCCCAGGTGCGGTCCCAGACCAGCTTGATGACGTTCCAGCCGGCGCCCCGGAACTGCGACTCCAGCTCCTGGATGATCTTCCCGTTGCCGCGCACCGGGCCGTCGAGCCGCTGGAGGTTGCAGTTGACGACGAAGGTCAGGTTGTCCAGGCCCTCGCGGGCCGCGATCGACAACTGGCCCAGCGACTCCGGCTCGTCCATCTCGCCGTCGCCGAGGAACGCCCACACGTGTGACTTCGAGGTGTCCGCGATCCCGCGCGCCGCCATGTAGCGGTTCATCCGCGCCTGGAAGATCGCGCCGAGCGGGCCCAGGCCCATCGACACGGTCGGGAACTCCCAGAAGTCCGGCATCGACCGAGGGTGCGGGTACGAGGACAGCCCGTACGGCGCCTTCGACTTCTCCTGGCGGAACGCGTCGAGCTGCTGCTCGCTGAGCCGGTCCAGGAGGAACGCGCGGGCGTAGATGCCCGGCGAGGCATGCCCCTGGAAGAAGATCTGGTCGCCGCCGTCGCCCTGGTCCTTGCCCCGGAAGAAGTGGTTGAAGCCCACGTCGTAGAGCGAGGCGGAGGAGGCGAAGGTGGCGATGTGGCCGCCGACCCCGATACCGGGACGCTGGGCCCTGGACACCATCACCGCGGCGTTCCAGCGGGTGGCGTTCAGGATCTTGCGCTCGATCTCCTCGTTGCCGGGGAAGAACGGCTCGTCCTTGGTGGCGATGGTGTTGACGTAGTCCGTGCTGCGCATCTCGGGCACGGCCACGCGCTTCTCGCGGGCCCGCTCGATCAGCCGGAGCATCAGATAGCGGGCCCGCTCACGGCCGCGCTGGTCCACGGCGGCGTCGAGCGAGTCGAGCCACTCCTGGGTCTCTTCGGGATCGAAGTCAGGAACCTGACTCGGAAGGCCGCCAATGATGATCGGATTGCGATCGGATCCGGAAGCCACGCTGTTCCTTACGTGTCAGAGGGGAAAACGTGTCATAGGGGGAGCTGCACCGTTCCCCATGGTCTACCGCGGGGCGGCAATCGTCATCTCTACCGTGAGGTAACCGTGACTCGTTTAGCAAAGTCATTCGAGTCGCGTACCCTCGGAGGGTTCTCAAACGTGCAAACCGGGCAGAACGCTGTGGTGTACGTCACCGGCGGCCGCGATAGCGTGCCTGGAGTTGCGGCGACACGGCCAGGATCGTCACCGTTTCGGCGTTCCGAATCGCCGGGTACTTGCGCGATCCGGCCCGTCCGTGTGGACTACGGCCAATGCTTCGCGCACGCGCGTGGCTGGACATTCATCAAGACATGATCAGGAGGCAACCCGTGAGCGCGACCGCGGACCACGCGGAGGAGCGGACGAACCCTGCCGTCAGGCTGGGGTTCCAGCCCGAGCAGGTGGTCCAGGAGATCGGCTACGACGACGACGTAGACCAGGAACTCCGCGAGGCCATTGAAGAAGTCATCGGCAGCGACCTGGTGGACGAGGACTACGACGACGTCGCCGATGCCGTGGTGCTGTGGTTCCGCGACGAGGACGGCGACCTGACCGACGTGCTGGTGGACGCCATCTCGTACGTCGAGGAGGGCGGCTCGATCCTGCTGCTGACGCCGAAGACCGGCCGTGACGGCTACGTCGAGCCCAGCGACATCTCGGAAGCCGCCACGACCGCGGGCCTTTCCGCGGCCAAGAGCGTCAGCGTGGGCAAGGACTGGAGTGGCAGCCGGCTGGTGACGCCCAAGGCAGCCAAGTCCAAGAGGTAGTCCCCGGAGGTACCTCGATCGTTGAACCCCGGACGGGCTGGCGACGCCAGCCCGTCCGTCCGCATGTCGTGATCGCTGCGTAGGGTGGACGCACGGGTGGTCTCACCCGAACAGCCCCACCGAAGGGATGCAGGACGAGATGGCGATCCAGGTCGGCGACAAGGCCCCCGATTTCGAGCTCAAGGACAACCACGGCGCCACCGTGAAGCTCTCCGACTTCCGCGGCGAGAAGAACGTGGTGCTGCTCTTCTACCCCTTCGCCTTCACCGGCGTCTGCACCGGCGAGCTGTGCTCCCTGCGCGACAACCTGCCGCAGTTCACCGACCGCGACACCCAGCTCCTCGCGGTCTCGAACGACTCCATCCACACCCTGCGCGTCTTCGCCGAGCAGGAGAGCCTGGAGTACCCGCTGCTCTCCGACTTCTGGCCGCACGGCAACACCTCGCGTGCGTACGGCGTCTTCGACGAGGACAAGGGTTGCGCCCTGCGCGGAACCTTCGTCATCGACAAGGAGGGCGTCGTGCGCTGGACGATCGTCAACGGCCTGCCGGACGCCCGTGACCTGGGCGAGTACGTGAAGGCCCTCGACACCCTGTGATTGTTAGGTTCCAGGGCCTGCGAGGGTCGGGAACCCGTCACTAGGATCGAGACGTTGATCCGATACCGACGCACTACGGGGCATCCCCGCCCCTGGACACCAATGGAGGACTCGTGGGAGTCAGCCTCAGCAAGGGCGGCAACGTTTCACTGACCAAGGAGGCCCCGGGCCTGACCGCGGTCATCGTCGGTCTGGGGTGGGACGTCCGCACCACCACCGGCACCGACTTCGACCTCGACGCCAGCGCACTGCTGCTGAACAGCGCGGGCAAGGTCGCCAGTGACGCGAACTTCGTCTTCTTCAACAACCTCAAGAGCCCCGACGGCTCCGTCGAGCACACCGGTGACAACACCACCGGTGAGGGCGAGGGCGACGACGAGGCGATCAAGGTGAACCTGGCGGCGGTCCCGGCCGACGTCGACAAGATCACCTTCCCGGTCTCGATCTACGACGCCGAGAACCGCCAGCAGTCCTTCGGCCAGGTCCGCAACGCGTTCATCCGCGTGGTGAACCAGGCCGGCGGCGCGGAGATCGCCCGCTACGACCTCTCCGAGGACGCCTCGACCGAGACCGCCATGGTCTTCGGCGAGCTGTATCGCAACGGCGCGGAGTGGAAGTTCCGCGCCATCGGCCAGGGCTACGCCTCGGGCCTGCGCGGCATCGCCCAGGACTTCGGCGTCAACGTCTGACGTACGACGAGCGTCTGACGTTCGGACGCCTGACGTACGACGGTTTCACCGCCCGGGCGCCGCGCGATGCGCGTGCGGCGCCCGGGGGTCCCCCTCCGGGGGGAGCGCAGGACAACCAAAGAAGCATCGCCTCGGGGAGGACCAGCACTATGGGCGTCACGCTCGCCAAGGGGGGCAATGTCTCCCTTTCCAAGGCCGCACCGAACCTCACGAACGTCCTGATCGGCCTCGGCTGGGACGCGCGCTCCACCACCGGAGCCGATTTCGACCTGGACGCCAGCGCACTGCTGCTCAACGGCGGTGGACGGGTGCTCGGGGACGAGTGGTTCATCTTCTACAACCAGCTCACGAGCCCGGACGGCTCGGTCGAGCACACCGGCGACAACCTCACGGGTGAGGGCGAGGGCGACGACGAGTCGATCAAGGTCGACCTGCTGAAGGTGCCGGTCAACTGCGAAAAGATCACCTTCCCGGTCTCCATCCACGACGCCGACAACCGCGGCCAGACCTTCGGTCAGGTGAGCAACGCCTTCATCCGCGTCGTCAACCAGGCCGACGGCCAGGAGCTGGCCCGCTACGACCTCTCCGAGGACGCCTCCACCGAAACGGCGATGATCTTCGGCGAGCTCTACCGCTACCAGGGCGAGTGGAAGTTCAGGGCGGTCGGTCAGGGGTACGCGTCCGGACTGCGGGGCATCGCGATGGATTTCGGGGTCAACGTCTCGTAAAGGCGTCGGTCCCGACCGGCTGTCCCGGTCGACGGAGTCTCCCTCTAGACTCAGTGCTCGACGTCAAATTTTAAGTAAAGCCGAGTGCGGCGCGGGGGGAGACCTTCCCCCAGACTCCGTCTGGGGGGACCCCCAACACACGATTGGGTAGCCAGTGCTTCTGAAAACCTTCGGCTGGTCGTTCGCGGTCACCGCGCTCGGCCTTGTCGCAGCGGCGTTCTACGGGGGGTGGGAAGCCTTCGGCATCGTGGCGATCCTGGCCGTCCTGGAGATCTCGCTGTCCTTCGACAACGCGGTGGTCAACGCCGGGATCCTGAAGAAGATGTCCGCCTTCTGGCAGAAGATCTTCCTCACGGTCGGCGTCCTGATCGCCGTCTTCGGCATGCGGCTGGTGTTCCCCGTCGTCATCGTCGCCGTCACCGCCAAGATCGGCCCGATCGACGCGGTCGACCTCGCGCTCAACAACAAGGACCACTACCAGCAGCTGGTCACCGACGCCCACCCGGCGATCGCGGCCTTCGGCGGCATGTTCCTGCTGATGATCTTCCTCGACTTCATCTTCGAGGACCGGGACATCCAGTGGCTGCGCTGGATCGAGCGCCCGCTCGCCAAGCTCGGCAAGGTCGACATGCTGTCGGTCTGCATCGCGCTGATCGTCCTGCTGATCACCTCCTTCACCTTCGCGGCCCACGCCCACCAGCACGGCGGCGCGCACACCGACAAGGCACAGACGGTCCTGATCGCCGGTATCTCCGGCCTGATCACGTACATGATCGTCGGCGGGCTCTCCGGCTACTTCGAGGACAAGCTCGAGGAAGAGGAGGAGCGGGAGCACGAGGCGGAGGAAGAGGCCGCGCGCACCGGCAAGCAGCGCTCGGCGGTGGTCCTGGCCGGCCAGGCCGCGTTCTTCATGTTCCTCTACCTCGAAGTCCTGGACGCGTCCTTCTCCTTCGACGGCGTGATCGGCGCCTTCGCCATCACCAACGACATCGTCCTGATGGCGCTTGGCCTGGGCATCGGCGCGATGTACGTCCGCTCCCTGACGGTCTACCTGGTCCGCCAGGGCACCCTGGACGACTACGTCTATCTGGAGCACGGCGCGCACTACGCGATCGGCGCCCTGGCGGTGATCCTCATGGTCACCATCCAGTACCAGATCAACGAGGTCATCACCGGTCTGGTCGGCGTCGTCCTGATCGGCTGGTCCTTCTGGTCCTCGGTCCGCCGGAACAAGGCTCTTGCGGAAGCCGAGGGAAAAGCGGGCTCGGACGAGAAGACTGAGGTCTCGTCCGGGGTGTGACAAGCTCCCTGGTAAGGGAACGCTCTGTTCGGGGCGGCCGTCGAGGACAAGTCCTCTGTCCGGCCGCCCCGACAGCTTTGTCGTGAGTCATGTGGACGTGGGGGCGGGAATGGGCTTCTTCGACGGAATCTGGCGGCGCGAGGCCGACTTCGACTCGGGCAGCGCGGCCAGCAACGCGATAGAACTGACCAAACGGCACCACCAGGTCTCGCTCACCAAACAGGGCGCGGCCACCGGCAACCTCCGCGTCAACCTCACCTGGCGGATGCGGACCTCCGACATCGGCGGCCTCCAGCGCGACAGCCTGCTGCGCCACCCCTTCAAGGCGCTCAAGCCGCCGGAGGTCATGGGCCACAGCCAGAGCATGGTCAACGTCGACCTCGACCTCGGCTGCCTCTACGAACTCATGGACGGAACCAAGGGCGTGGTCCAGCCCCTCGGCGGCCTCCTCGGCGACGTCAACGCACCCCCGTACGTGAAACTCAGCGGCGACGACCGCTTCGGCTCCGCGTCCGGCGAGACGATGTACGTCAACCTCGACCACCGCGACCAGATCAAGCGCCTCCTGGTCTTCGTCTACATCTACGACCAGACCCCCGCCTTCGACCGCACCCACGCGATCGTCACCCTTTACCCCAGCAACGGCCCCCGCATCGAGATAGGCCTCGACGAACGCCACCCCCAGGCCCGCTCCTGCGCGGTGGTGATGATCGAGAACGTCAAGGGCGAACTCGTGGTCCGCCGGGAAGTGAAGTTCGTCTACGGCTTCCAGGCAGAGCTGGACCGACTGTACGGCTGGGGCCTTCAGTGGGGCAGGGGCTACAAAACAAAGGTTGAGCGATAGGACACCCTTGAGGGACGCGCCCCCGAAGGGGCGCGAGGCAGTGTCGATATGCGGCTCCGCCGCGGGGCGCACCCAGCCCTCACTGACCCGCACCAAACGAACGGCCCGTCCTGGTCAGATGAACTGCGGCCCCTGCGGCGGCAGACGGAAGTCAGGATCCGGCGCAATCGCCGAAGGCACCGGCTGCGGATACCCGTACGTCCCCGCCGGCGAGGTCTGCGGATACCCGTACGCCGGCTGAGTCACCGGCTCCTGCGGATACCCGTACCCGGACTGCACCGGAACCGCGGGAACCGCCGGAGGCAACGGCTGGGAAGCCTCGGGAAGCGCGACCGGCGCCGCCCCCTCCTCCGACTCGTCCACCGTGATCCCGAAGTCCACGGCCAGCCCCCGCAGACCGTTCGCGTACCCCTCACCCAGCGCCCGGAACTTCCACCCCTCGCCCCGCCGGTACAGCTCCCCGCAGATCAGCGCGGTCTCCTCGCCGGTCTCCGGCTTGATGTCGAAATACAGCAGCGGATCGCCCTCGGCGACGGCCGCGTCGTACAACAGGATGCGCAGTCCCTGTACGCGGTCGAACGTGTTGTCCTCCGCCGAAGCGACCACCAGAATCCGGCTGACTTCGGGCTCGACACCGGCGAGATCTGTCTGGATCGTGTCGGTGGGGCCCTCCGCGACACGCTTCTTGCCGAGCCACCAGACCTTCCCGGAGGGGTGCCGGGGCTGGTTGTAGAAGACGAAGTCCTCGTCGGAACGCACCTGACCGGCGGGGCCGAGGAGCAGCGCCGAGGCATCCACGTCCGGGACCCCCTGCCCGGGCGTCCAGCGCAGCACGGCGCGTACCGTGGTGGCTTCCAGCGGGACGTTCGACCCCTTCAGCATCGCGTGCGTCATGCGGTCATCCTGCCCTCTCGGTCCTGGTCACGACAACGTGGGGGTTCGGACACCGACACGGCCGAGTTACCTGAAGTTCATGCCCGGCGGGAACCCCTGACATGGGTTTGTACGTACTATTACCGGCCACCTATCGAAAACACTCACGCACCACAACGTCACCACGGGGGAGCTTTATGCGTCATTTCGGGCACATTGCCCCTGAGGTACGGCAGCGTCTCTTCTTCCAGGAGCCCTGCGAGTTCGACGCGGACTCCCCGGCCCGGCTGCTCGCCGCGGCCCTCGGCGCCACGCTCTACAGCCCGGCCACCCGCCCCCACCTCGCCGACGACATCGTCAAGCAGGCGGGACGCGGCGTCGTGTCGATGGTGCTGTGCCTGGAGGACTCGATCGGCGACGAGGACGTCCCGGCCGCCGAGGAGAACCTGGTCCGGCAGTTCACCGAGCTGGCCGCCCGCCCCGACACCGAGCTCCCGCTGCTGTTCGTCCGGGTCCGCGTGCCCGAACAGATCCCTGACCTGGTACGCCGCATGGGCCCGGCCGTCCGACTCCTCTCCGGCTTCGTCATGCCGAAGTTCACCGAGGAGCGCGGCATGCCCTTCCTGGAGGCACTGTCCGACGCCGAGACGGCGAGCGGCCACCGGCTCTTCGGCATGCCGGTCCTGGAGTCGCCCGAGCTGCTCTACCGCGAGTCGCGCGTCGAGACCCTGGAGGGCATCTCCCGCGCGGTGGACAAGTACCGCGACCGCGTCCTCGCCCTGCGCCTGGGCGTGACGGACTTCTGCTCCTCCTACGGCCTCCGCCGCGCCTCCGACATGACGGCCTACGACGTCCAGATCGTCGCCAACGTGATCGGCGACGTGGTGAACATGCTGGGCCGCGCCGACGGCACCGGGTTCACGGTGACCGGCCCGGTGTGGGAGTACTTCCGGGTCCAGGAGCGCATGTTCAAGCCGCAGCTGCGCCGCAGCCCCTTCCTGGAGGGCCAGGCGGAGGAGCTGCGCGAGGCGCTGATCGAGCACGCCATGGACGGGCTGCTGCGCGAGATCGCCCTCGACCAGGCCAACGGGCTGATGGGCAAGACCTGCATCCACCCCTCGCACGTGCTGCCCGTGCACGCGCTGTCCGTGGTCAGCCACGAGGAGTTCTGCGACGCGCAGGACATCCTGCGGCCGGAGCGCGGCGGCGGGGGAGTGCTGCGCTCGGCGTACACGAACAAGATGAACGAGGTGAAGCCGCACCGCGCCTGGGCCGAGCGGACCATGCTGCGCGCCGAGATCTTCGGCGTCGCACGCGAGGACGTCGGCTTCGTGGAGCTGCTCGCCGCCGGAATCCCCGGCTGAATCGCAAGGGACGCATGAACAAGGCAGTGAACGACGGTGTCTGGTCCGGCAGCTGGGTCGCGGAGCGGCTCGGTGTCGAACTGCTCGGCGACCCCGAACTGACCGACCTCCTGGGCCTGGCCCTCCGCCGCAACCCCAAGCGGGCCCACCTCCTGGTGTCGAACGTGCTCGGCAAGCACGTCCCCCAGTCCCCGTCGATCGTCTACGGCTACGGCTTCACCCTGGGCCGCAGGGTCCGCGACCTCCTCGGCCCCGACGAGTCCGCCCGAGCGGTGGTCCTCGGCTACGCGGAAACCGCGACGGGCCTGGGCCACGCGGTGGCGGACGGCATCGCGGTGGCCCCCTACCTCCACTCCACCCGCCGTCCGGTCCCCGGCGTCGCCACGGCAGGCGGCTTCGAGGAGTCCCACTCCCACGCGACCTCCCACCTCCTCCTCCCCGAGAACCCCGAACTCCTGGCCGGCGAGGGCCCGTTGGTCCTGGTGGACGACGAGTTCTCCACGGGCAACACGGTCCTGAACACCATCCGCGACCTGCACGTGCGCTATCCACGGGACCGGTACGTGGTCGTGGCCCTGGTCGACATGCGTTCCCCTGTCGACGCCGGACGTCTGGACGAGTTCGCGGCGGAGATAGGCGCGAGGGTGGATTTGGTGGCAGCGGCATCTGGGACCGTGAGCTTGCCGGAAGGGGTGCTGGAGAAGGGCCAGGAGTTGGTGGCGCGGTACGAGACAGGGGGAGTCGGTACCGGTGGCTCCTCGTCTGCACCGGCGACTCGGCTGGCCGCGCAGTTCCCCGCGCCCCTAAAAGACAAGGGCGATGTCGCCGGCCCCAACTCGAGCACCGAGGTAGGCCCGAGCATTGAAACCGCCCCCAGCCCCCACCCCCCAGGGGCGCGGGGCAGTGTCGATATGCGGCTCCGCCGCGGGGCGCACCTAGC
>NZ_JAENRY010000252.1 GCF_016612545.1 Streptomyces sp. MBT65
CTCGGACCCCGTCGGCGACGACGAAGGCGAGCCCGTCCGTGTCGTCGTCGCCGACGGGGTCCGAGTATCCGTACGGCCAGGACGTCGGGCTCAAGAAGGCGCTGCAGACCGGGGATTGCGTGCACGCGGTGTGGACCGGGACGGCGTTCGCGTCGCGGCCCAACCTGGGGGTCGTGAGCTGTGCGCACGACGATCCGGACGGTCAGGTGATGGCGGTCGACACGGCGAGCGACTTCGCCGACGCGCGTGACCACGGGGCCGAGCGGTGCGTGGGCAAGGCGAAGGCGGCGGCCGACTCCCTGGCCGACGCGGACGTGTACGCGCTGACGCCGACGGAGGCGGGCTTCGGGGCGGCCGGGGGCGGCACGGCGTGTCTCGTGCTCGGCCGGCATGTGCCGATAGGGGGCGAGATAGGGCACTTCCGGAGCACCGAGTCGAACGTGTGGACCACCGAGATGAGCATCGGCGACTGCTGGCTGTACGTCGACCACAAGACGTACTTCACCGCGACCCTGACCGACTGTGCCGACGAGCACACCGACCAGGTGATCGGTTTTGTGAAGGCCCCGGCGTCGATGGCGTTCTCGGAGGCGCTGCTGCAGGGGAACAAGCTCTGCGGCAACAAGTTCGAGTCGACTTGGGCGCCCGGATCCGACCGTTCCGTCTTCGGGTATCTGTCCGACGAGAGCAACTGGAAGGCCGGATTCAACTCGGTCGTGTGCACGGTGGGGCAGGTCGACCGCTCCCGGACGACCGGGGCGATATCGTCCTCCGGCGCGGTCGCCTGAGGGGCGGCCGCCGCGAATTCACCGGGGGTTGGCCTGTCCGTCGCCCGCGGGTGCCAGCCTCCCGGACCGGGACATCGGGTCGGGAGAGGACACACATGGAGAGCGGGCCGGCGATCTTCGCGGGGTTGGTGTTCGCCCTGTTCGGAGGAGCGCTGCTGCTGTGGACCGCGGTCAGGGTGCGACACCGCGAACCCGTCGCCGAGGGTGTGAACCCGGTCGCATCGGCGACCCTCGCGAGCCTCGTCGGGATCGCCGCCCTGCTGCTCGGAACCTGGTGCTTCCTGCACGTCTGAGCGCCGCGCCCGACCTGGGACGCGGGTAACCGGGGGATCGCCCTCCGGATGGTGCCGAAAAGGCCGGTGGGGACTCCGGGCGGCAGGAATGGCGGTAGTCGGGTTACCGTTCGAGTGGCCGTTGCGGGCTTTCCCCGTTTGACACGGGGGCGGGATGTACCGTCACACTCCGCAGCGTCACCATGACCCGACCCCGGGACCGAGCGGCTCCGGGGGAGGCCCCAGCGTCGACCGGAGAGAAGAGCGAAGTTGTCCCCGACCAGCGAGACCGCACACGGCGGCCGCCGACTCGTCATCGTCGAGTCCCCTGCCAAGGCGAAGACGATCAAGGGCTATCTCGGCCCCGGATATGTCGTCGAGGCGAGCGTCGGGCACATCCGCGACCTTCCCAACGGCGCCGCGGAGGTGCCCGAGAAGTACACCGGTGAGGTCCGCCGCCTCGGTGTGGATGTCGACCACGACTTCGAGCCGATCTATGTGGTCAACGCCGACAAGCGGGCCCAGGTCAAGAAGCTCAAGGACCTGCTCAAGGACTCCGACGAACTCTTTCTCGCCACCGATGAGGACCGCGAGGGCGAGGCCATCGCGTGGCACCTCCTCGAGGTCCTGAAGCCCAAGGTCCCGGTCAAGCGGATGGTGTTCCACGAGATCACCAAGGACGCGATCCGCGCCGCCGTCGCCAACCCGCGCGACCTCAACCAGCCCCTGGTAGACGCCCAGGAGACCCGCCGTATCCTCGACCGCCTCTACGGCTACGAGGTCTCGCCGGTCCTGTGGAAGAAGGTCATGCCGCGCCTGTCGGCCGGCCGTGTCCAGTCCGTCGCCACCCGGCTCGTCGTCGAGCGGGAGCGCGAGCGCATCGCGTTCCGTTCCGCCGAGTACTGGGATCTGACGGGCACCTTCGGGACCGGCCGCACCGGTGACGCGAGCGACCCGTCCACCCTTGTCGCCCGGCTCCAGGCCGTCGACGGCAAGCGGGTCGCCCAGGGACGCGATTTCGACTCCCTGGGCCAGATCAAGAGCGCGAACACCCTCCACCTGGACGAGGCCAACGCCCGCGCGCTGGCCGCCGCCCTGGAGGACACACGGTTCGCCGTACGGTCCGTCGAGTCGAAGCCGTATCGACGCTCGCCGTACGCCCCGTTCCGTACGACGACGCTCCAGCAGGAGGCCAGCCGCAAGCTCGGCTTCGGTGCCAAGGCCACCATGCAGGTCGCGCAGAAGCTGTACGAGAACGGCTACATCACCTACATGCGTACGGACTCCACGACCCTGAGCGAGACGGCGATCACCGCCGCCCGCGCCCAGGTGACGCAGCTGTACGGCGCCGACTACCTGCCGGCCCAGCCGCGCGTGTACGCCGGGAAGGTCAAGAACGCCCAGGAGGCGCACGAGGCGATCCGCCCCTCGGGTGATCGTTTCCGCACGCCCGCCGAGACCGGCCTGACCGGCGACCAGTTCCGGCTCTACGAGCTGATCTGGAAGCGGACCGTCGCCTCCCAGATGAAGGACGCGGTCGGCAACTCCGTCACCGTGAAGATCGCGGGCACCTCGTCCGACGGCCGGGACGTCGAGTTCAGCGCCTCCGGCAAGACGATCACCTTCCACGGCTTTTTGAAGGCCTACGTAGAGGGCGCCGACGACCCGAACGCCGAGCTGGACGACCGCGAGCGCCGGCTGCCCCAGGTCGCCGAGGGCGACGCGCTCACCGCCGAGGAACTCACGGTCGACGGGCACGCCACCAAGCCCCCGGCCCGCTACACCGAGGCCAGCCTCGTCAAGGAGCTCGAAGAGCGCGAGATCGGCCGCCCGTCGACGTACGCGTCGATCATCGGCACGATCCTCGACCGCGGCTACGTCTTCAAGAAGGGCACGGCCCTGGTGCCGTCCTTCCTGTCCTTCGCCGTGGTCAACCTCCTGGAGAAGCACTTCGGGCGGCTCGTCGACTACAGCTTCACCGCCAAGATGGAGGACGACCTCGACCGCATCGCCAGCGGCGAGGCGCAGGCCGTGCCGTGGCTGCGCCGCTTCTACTTCGGCGAGGGCGAGGCGACCGGCGCCGCCGAGGCCGGCAACGGCGACGGCGACCACCTGGGCGGCCTCAAGGAACTCGTCACCGACCTGGGCGCGATCGACGCCCGCGAGGTGTCGTCCTTCCCGGTCGGCAACGACATCATGCTGCGGGTGGGCCGCTACGGCCCCTACGTGGAGCGCGGCGAGAAGGACTCCGAGAACCACCAGCGCGCCGACGTGCCCGAGGACCTGGCGCCGGACGAGCTGAGCGTCGAGCACGCCGAGGAACTGCTCGCCAAGCCGAGCGGCGACTTCGAGCTGGGCGCCGACCCCGAGTCGGGCCACCAGATCATCGCCCGCGACGGCCGCTACGGCCCGTACGTCACCGAGGTGCTCCCGGAGGGCACCCCGAAGACCGGCAAGAACGCCGTCAAGCCGCGTACGGCCTCGCTGTTCAAGTCGATGACCCCCGACACGGTGACGCTGGCCGAGGCCCTCAAGCTGATGTCGCTCCCGCGCGTCGTCGGCAAGGACGCCGAGGGCGTGGAGATCACCGCGCAGAACGGGCGCTACGGGCCGTACCTGAAGAAGGGCACGGACTCCCGCTCGCTGCAGACCGAGGACCAGCTCTTCACGATCACCCTCGAAGAGGCGCTGGAGATCTACTCCCAGCCCAAGCAGCGCGGCCGGGCCGCCGCCAAGCCGCCGCTGAAGGAACTGGGCACGGACCCGGTCAGCGAGAAGCCCGTCGTCGTCAAGGACGGCCGTTTCGGGCCGTACGTCACCGACGGCGAGACCAACGCGACCCTGCGCTCCGACGACAGCGTCGAGGAGATCACCCCGGAGCGCGGCTACGAGCTGCTCGCCGAGAAGCGGGCCAAGTCGCCCGCCAAGAAGACGGCGAAGAAGGCCCCGGCGAAGAAGACGGCGGCCAAGAAGGCGCCCGCCAAGAAGACGACGACGGCCAAGAAGACCGTCGCCAAGAAGACCACCACGGCCGCGAAGAAGACCACCACGGCGGCCAAGACGGCGACGGCCAAGAAGACGGCCACCTCCAAGGTGACGTCCGAGGACTGATCCGAGGACTGATCCGCGGGACGGGGAGCGCACGCTTCCTCCACCACAAGGTCGCGAAACGCACGCCCCGGCATCACTTTGGTGTCGGGGCGTGCGCAGGTCCGGGCGGGCGCGGCTTGTTGTCGGTGGCTGCCGATAGGCTGAAAGCATGACGCCAGCCGAGCAGCCAACGGCCCACCAGCCGGCCCCCGACGACGCCCTTGTCGCGGACTCCCGCGAGCGTGCCGTCCGCGCCCTGCTGCGCCAGCCGCAGCTCAAGCGGTTGTGGAGCGCGCAGTTCGTGACGGGGGTCGGCGACACCCTCGCCCTGCTGGTCCTGGTCGTGCTCGCCTTCCAGGCGGCGATCGCCCAGGGCTCCTTCGGCGGTGGCTATCGGGGCGTGGCGTTCGCGGTGGCGACCGTCTTCGGGGTGCGCATCCTGGCGACGCTGCTCTTCGGGGCGGTGCTGCTCGGCCCGCTCAGTTCGCTCATCTCCAAGGAGGGGCCCCTCGACCGGCGATGGACCATGGTCGGCGCGGACGGTCTGCGGGCCGGGCTGCTGATCGTCGCCCCGCTGTGGATCGACTGGACTCCGGAGAACGCACTGGCCGTGCTCCTGGTGACCGCCTTCGTGACCGGGGTCGCCGAGCGCTTCTGGACGGTGTGCCGCGAGAGCGCGGGACCCGCCCTGCTGCCCGCCCCGCCGCTGGAGGGCGCCACGGTCCGGCCGCTGCCCGACCACCTGGACGCCCTGCGCCGGCTGTCGCTGCGCACGAGCTTCGTGGCGATCCCCGTAGCGGCCGCCGCCCTCGTCGTGGCGGCCCTGCTCAACAACCTGCTGGGCACGGGCGTCGCCTGGTTCGACCAGCACCAGGCCGCGCTCGGTTCGTACGTCGCGGCCGGACTGTTCGCCGCGTCCCTCTCCGTGCTGACCGCCCTGGAAGTGCCCGGGACGCGCACCCCGCGCGCGCGGTCGCCGCTCGAAGGGCTGCGCCGCCCCAGGACGGGCACCGGCGTCGACAAGGGCCGTACGGGCGCGATCGCGCTGCTCGTGGTGGCCTGCGCGGCTGTCGCCGGGGCGATCTCCGCCGCCGTCGCCGTGTCCGTGCTCCAGGCCACCGATCTGCACGGCGGCCCGGTGACCTTCGGCCTGCTCGTCCTCGGACTGACCGGCGGGGTCGTCGTCGGCATCCGTACGGCGCCCGCGCTGCTCCCGACGCTGTCCCGGCGCCGCCTGCTGACGCTGGCGATCGCCTTCACCGGCATCGCGCTGCTCGCCGCCGGCCTGGTCCCGGACGTCACCACCGTGCTGCTGATCGTCGCCCTTGCCGGCATCGGCGCGGGCGTCGCGGCCAACACCGGGCACACCCTCCTCGACCAGGAGGCCGAGGACTACCGCAGGGCACGCACGACCGAGCACCTGCACGCGGTCGTAAGGGTCTCCGTGGCGCTCGGTGCGCTGATCGCCCCCCTGGTGGCGGCGCTGATCGGCCCGCACCGCCTGGAGAACGGCAAGTTCGTGTTCGCGCACGGCGGTGCCGCGTTCACGCTGATGCTGGTTGGCGCGCTGCTGCTGCCGGTCGCCGCGCTGGTCCTCGCCAAGGTCGACGACCGCTCCGGAGTGCCGCTGCGGCACGATCTGCGGGACGCGCTGCTCGGCGGCGACGACCCCGACACGGTGCCCGCGAGCACCGGCTTCTTCATCGCCCTGGAGGGCGGCGACGGCGCCGGGAAGTCCACCCAGGCCGAGGCCCTCGCCGAGTGGATAAGGGGCAAGGGACACGAGGTCGTGCTGACCCGCGAGCCGGGCGCGACACCGGTCGGCAAGCGGCTGCGGTCGATCCTGCTCGACGTGTCGTCGGCGGGACTGTCCCACCGCGCGGAGGCCCTGCTGTACGCGGCCGACCGCGCGGAGCACGTCGACACCGTCGTACGGCCCGCCCTGGAGCGCGGCGCGATCGTCGTCTCCGACCGCTACATCGACTCGTCCGTCGCCTACCAGGGCGCGGGCCGCGACCTCTCCCCGACGGAGATCGCCCGGATCAACCGGTGGGCGACCGACGGACTCGTCCCGCACATGACCGTCCTGCTGGACGTGGACCCGGAGACCGCCCGCGAGCGGTTCACGGAGGCGCCGGACCGACTGGAGTCGGAGCCCGCCGAGTTCCACGCGCGCGTACGGTCCGGTTTCCTCACGCTGGCCGCCGCCGACCCGAGCCGCTATCTGGTGGTGGACGCGGGCCAGGAGCCCGAGGCCGTCACCACGGTGATCAGGCACCGTCTCGACACGGTCCTGCCGCTCTCCGAGGCCGAGATCAAGGCCCAGGAGGAGGCGCGTAAGGCCGCCGAGGAGGAGGCCCGCCGCAAGGCCGAGGAAGAGGCCGCGCGGAAGGCCGAGGAGGAGCGCCTGGAGCGCGAGCGCCAGGAGCAGCTCGCCAAGTTGCGCGCCGAGGAGGAGGAGCGCAAGCGGCGCGAGCTGGAGGAGGCCCAGCGCCGCGAGGCCGAGCGCCAGGCCGAGGAGGCCCGGCAGCGCGCCGAGGACGCGCGCAGGCGTGCCGAGGAGGAGAAGGCCCGCCTCCTCGCCGAGGAGGAGGCCCGCGTCGCCGAGGAGACCCGCCGCAGGGCCGAGGCCGACCGCTTGCGCAAGCAGGCCGAGGACGAGGCCCGGCTGCGCGCCGAGGCCGAGGAGCGCCGCCTGGAGAAGCAGCGCAAGGCCGAGGCGGCCCTGCTCGCGGCCGAGGAGGCCCGCCGTCTTGCGGCGGAGGCGGCGGCCGCGGCGGAACTGGCCGCCCGACAGCCGACGGCTCCCGTGGTCCCGGCCGCTCCGGAGGCCAGGCCCGAGGCGTCGACCGTGGAGACACCGCTGGTGAAGCCCACGGGTGGGCGATCGGCGGAGGACACGGCTGTGCTGCGGCCGGTGCGGTCCGGTGCCGGGGACGAGACGGCCGTGCTGCGGTCGGTGTCCGCGGACTCCGAGGCGCGCGACTCCGAGCGGACGGCCGAACTGCCGCAACCGCCCGCTCCCGCGGGAGCCGCGGACGAGACGGCCGTGCTGCCGCCGGTGTCCGCCGCCGAGGAGACGGCGGTGCTTCCGCCCGTGCCGTCCGGTGCCGCCGACGAGACGGCCGTGCTGCCGCCGGTCGGTGCCTCGGACGAGACCGCTGTGCTGCCGCCGGTGCGGGGGCAGGGTCCGTCGGACCGGGTGCCCGCGGGCTTCTTCCGGGACGAGCGTCCGGCCGGCCGGTCCGGCGGGGGCGAGGACCGCACCCGCGAACTCCCCCAGGTCGACGAGCAGGGCACACCCCGGCGCCGGCCGCGCCCCGACTGGGCCGAGGAGACTCCCCTGGACGACCTGCCCTCGCTCGCCGACGAACTGCTCGGTCCGCGCGAGGACGGCGACTTCGACAGCGACGACGACACCGGGCGCGGGCCCGGGCGGGGACGCGGTCGGGGCCGTAGGGGCTGACGGGCTGACGGCGGCGGGGGCTCGCGCTTCGTGCCCGCGCCGCTCCCCGACCTCCGTTGTCAGTGGTGGCCCGCACAATGGATCGCGTAACCCGATGTGTGACGAAAGGGCCGGTGACCCATGACGGTGTGGGACGACCTGGTGGGCCAGGAGAAGGTGAGCGAGCAGCTCGACGCCGCCGCTCGGGACGCCGACGCCTTCGTCACCGCGGCGACCACCGGTACGGCGCCGCCGGAGGCGTCGAAGATGACGCACGCCTGGCTGTTCACGGGGCCGCCCGGGGCGGGACGCAACCAGGCGGCGCGGGCCTTCGCCGCCGCGCTGCAGTGCGTGAGCCCCGATCGCGCGCTCGGCGGCAGCCCCGGCTGCGGCTTCTGCGACGGCTGTCATACGGCGCTGATCGGCACCCACGCGGACGTCAGCACCGTCGCCGCGGTGGGCACGCAGATCCTCGCCGACGACATGCGGGACACGGTCCGCAAGTCCTTCACCTCGCCGGCGACCGGCCGTTGGCAGATCATCCTCGTCGAGGACGCCGAGCGGCTGAACGAGAAGTCGGCCAACGCGGTCCTCAAGGCCGTCGAGGAGCCCGCCCCCCGCACGGTCTGGCTCCTCTGCGCCCCCTCGATCGAGGACGTCCTCCCCACGATCCGCTCCCGCTGCCGCCATCTGAACCTGAGCACGCCCTCGGTCGACGCCGTCGCCGACCTGCTCGTACGGCGGGAGGGCGTCGAGCCGGCCGTGGCGGCGGCCGCCGCGCGTGCCACGCAGGGCCATGTCGACCGGGCCCGCCGACTGGCGACCGACCCGGCCGCGCGGGAGCGCCGGGCCGCCGTACTGAAACTGCCGCTGCGCGTCGAGGACGTCGGCGGTTGTCTCAAGGCCGCCCAGGAGCTGGTGGACGCCGCTGCCGACGACGCGAAGCAACTGGCCGAGGAGGTGGACGACAAGGAGACCGAGGAGATGAAGGCGGCGATGGGCGGCGGCCAGGGCAGCCGGATGCCTCGGGGCACGGCCGGGGTGATGAAGGACCTGGAGGACAAGCAGAAGCGCCGGAGAACGCGGACGCAGCGCGACAGCCTCGACCTCGCGCTGACCGACCTCACCGCGTTCTATCGCGATGTCCTCGCCCTCCAGCTCGGCTCCCGGGTGGCGATCGCCAACGCGGACGCCGAGGACGCGCTGGAGCGGCTCGCGCGCGCCGGTTCCCCGGAGTCCACGCTGCGCCGTATCGAGGCGATCGGTGCGTGCAGGGTGGCGCTCGACCGGAACGTGGCGCCGTTGCTGGCGGTGGAGGCGATGACCTTGGCGCTCAGAGCGGGGTGAGTAGGCCGGGACGCACTGTGGTGAGCGGGTCGGGATGTGCTTGGTGAGTGGGCCGGGATGTGCTTGGTGGGCGGCCCCGGTGGGCTGATTCGGCGGGCGGGAGATTGACGGCGTAACTCGTCCGGGGTGGATCGCGTACGCAGGGCATTCAAGTGATCGCGCAGCGTTACGCTCGTTCGATGCAGATCAGGCGCCCTCTTCGCCGGCCCAGCCGGAGCAGCCAGCCGAGTCAGTCCAGGGAGGCCGAGGTCGGGGCCGAGGCCCGTCGAGGCCGCCGGAGTCTCCGCGGCCGTCGCAGCGCCCGCGGTCCCCGCAGCGCCCGCGGTCGTCGTGCCGGTGGCACGCTGCTCGCCGTTGCCGCGCTGCTCGTGTCCGCGTGCTCCCCGGGGAGTTCGACGACGGCGACGAGTCCGGCGGCGGACGTGGCTCTGGCCCCGCTGCCGCGGTCGACGCCGGCCGCCCTGACGTCGTACTACGGGCAGAAGCTCGGTTGGCACACGTGCGGTGTCCCCGGTTTCGAGTGCGCCACGATGAAGGCGCCGCTGGACTACGACAAGCCCGGCGCGGGGGACATCCGGCTCGCGGTCGCCCGCAAGAAGGCCACCGGCAAGGGCAGGCCGCTCGGTTCGCTGATGGTGAACCCGGGCGGGCCGGGCGGTTCGGCGGTCGGCTATCTCCAGCAGTACGCCGGGATCGGCTACCCCGCCGAGGTCCGCGCCCGCTACGACATGGTCGCGATGGACCCCCGGGGCGTCGCCCGCAGCGAGCCCGTCGAGTGCCTCGGCGGGCGGGCCATGGACGCGTTCACGCAGACCGACACGACCCCCGACGACCAGCACGAGACGACCCAACTCGTGGGCGAGTACAAGAAGTTCGCGGAGGGCTGCGGCGCGCACTCGCCCGACCTGCTGCGCCATGTCTCCACGGTCGAGGCGGCCCGGGACATGGACATCCTGCGGGCGGTGCTGGGGGACCGGAAGCTGACGTACGTGGGGGCGTCGTACGGGACGTTCCTAGGGGCGACGTACGCGGGACTGTTCCCCGACCGGGTCGGCCGCGTGGTCCTCGACGGCGCGATGGACCCGTCCCTGCCCGCGCGCCGGATGAACCTCGACCAGACGGCGGGCTTCGACACGGCGTTCCAGTCCTTCGCGAAGGACTGCGTACGGCAGACGGACTGCCCGCTCGGCGGCAAGGGCTCGACGCCCGCCCAGGTCGGCACGAATCTGAAGGCCTTCTTCCGCAAGCTGGACGCGCACCCGATCCCCACCGGCGACGCGGACGGCCGCAAGCTCGGCGAGGCGCTCGCCACCACCGGCGTGATCGCGGCGATGTACGACGAGGCGGCCTGGCCGCAGTTGCGCGAGGCGCTCACGTCGGCGATGAAGGAGAACGACGGCGCGGGGCTGCTCGTCCTCTCCGACAGCTACTACGAGCGGGACGCGGACGGCCGCTACTCGAACCTGATGTTCGCCAACGCGGCCGTGAACTGCCTCGACCTCCCGGCCGCGTTCGCGACCGCCGACCAGGTCGAGCAGGCGCTCCCCGCGTTCGAGAAGGCGTCCCCGGTCTTCGGCGAGGGCCTCGGCTGGGCCTCCCTGAGCTGCGCGTACTGGCCGGTCAGGGCCACGGGCGAACCCCACCGCATCGAGGCGAAGGGCGCTGCCCCGATCGTGGTCGTCGGCACGACCCGCGACCCGGCGACGCCGTACCGCTGGGCCCAGTCCCTTGCCCGCCAGCTCTCCTCGGCCCGCCTGCTGACGTACGTCGGCGACGGCCACACCGCGTACGGGCGCGGCAGCACGTGCATCGACTCCGCGATCGACAGGTACCTGCTCCGCGGGACGGCGCCGGGGGAGGGGAAGCGCTGCTCGTAGCGTCGGCGCGGTCGGGTTCGGGGGTGCTGCCGGGGGTGTACGGAGCACCCCCAGAAACTGTGTAGACTTTCCGACGTTGCTGATCGCACCATGGTGCGGACAGCGCGCCGCCTTAGCTCAGATGGCCAGAGCAACGCACTCGTAATGCGTAGGTCTCGGGTTCGAATCCCGAAGGCGGCTCTGAGGGACCCCAGGACTCACTCGCCGTGACCTGGGGTTTCTTGTTTTCGGAGGCGCTTGATCCGGATCTCGGTGGGTGAAGGCACAGCCCGTTCATGCGGTCCGTCTCTGGCCGAGTGGGTCTGGGTGAGGCAGTCGTACAGCCGGGCAAGCGAGGCCGGTTTTCGCGCGGGCCCTCGCCATCGCCCTGTGCTGGCCAGTCATCGGCCTCGACGCTCAGCGCGTGGATCTACGGGGAGACGGTCTCCTCCAGGCGCTGGAGCCGCTGGTTGGCGTCGTACGAACCGTGTGACGGTGGAGTGGTCCACTCGGCGGTTCGCGGTGATGATTCGGCATCCCACGTCGTCCCGACGAGCCCGCTCGATGTGACGGGAGGAACGCACTCCCTTGCTGTAGCAGTACGGGAGTAACGCAATCAGGCTCGCGGGAGGGGAGGCCGCCTCGCCCCGCCCGTCGTCACGGTGGCTGTTCTCGAACGCCGAGAGGTCAAGGTGCTTGGGTGGCAGCCATTCCCGCACATCCCGAGGCAAGAAGTTCCGCCCCACCGGCCGGGATTCCGACGCCTCCCTGATCCTCGGAACGGAACAGCGAATCGCTCCCGACCTTTACCGGGCAGGAGCCGTGCGACAGCCTCCCGCCTGTCCCGCCGGTGTGCCCAAACCCTCAAATGCCGGCCCTGGGCGCCCACTTGGGTCGCGGAGCCGTAGACCAGCCCCACGCCACGAGCTCGGGAAGACCGTGGAACGACCAGAAACCCGAACGGAACATCTCCGCATATACGGGATGAAGGTCAAAGATCAGCCAGAAGCTCCCGGTGTCATTACTCGGCTATCAGCTGACCGCCCATCATTGGTGGGCGCGCAGCCGTTACTTCACCTCGCTCGGATTTCCCTCTTGTACCGCCGACTGGCTGGCAGCGGGGAATCCGTGACTACGCTCCCGGACGATCCAGCGGAGTGAAGTCCCGGCGATGGCGAAAACTCCGCCGAGGGTCAGCCAGCCCCATACCGGGAACGGCAGCACACCGCTTGTCATCACCACCGGTGCAAGTGATGTCGCGATGGATGTCCCTGATTGGAACAGGCCCTGGTAGGCGCCGGCTTGGCTGTCGGGTGCGAGGTCGTAGCTCAGCGCGGTGCTCGAGGCCGCGAAGTACACCTCGGCGATCGTCATGATCAGTGCCGCGCCCAGGACCAGGACCGTCGCCGAGACCGCCGACCCGGACCGTGACACGACGAACACCGCGCAGCCGATGGCCAGCAGCCATCCGGCGCGTTCGCCGAGCCGGGCCGCGCCGACGATGTCCTCGCTGCCTTTGCTCAGACGAACCTGGAGCAGGGCGACGAGGGCTGTGTTCATCACGAGGGCCACCGCCACGATCGCCCGCGGTGCGTTCGTGTCGCGGACCACCCACAGCGGCAGGCCGACTTCGAAGATGCCGAACTGCAGCGCCAGGACCGCGCATATCGCACTGAACAGGATGTAGCGCCGATCTCGTAGCACGCCCAAGCTTCGGTGACCGTGCTCGGTTGCTACGGCGGTGGTCGCCCAGGCGATCGGAAGGCGGGCCAGCATAGCCGCCGCGACGACGAAGGTCAGACAGTCGACGACGATGACAGCAAAGTAGGCGGAAGAGGTGTTCGCGGCGAGCGCAAGGCCGCCGACGCCCGCGCCGAGCCCGACCCCGACGTTGCTCAGTGCTCGAAGCTTCGCCCGCGCCTGGACCACATTGTCCGGTGGCAGCGCTTTCGCCAGCAGTGCCCGGTACGCGACCACTGCCCCGCGATCCAGCGCGGTGATCGGGCAGATCAGCATGAGGAACATCCAGAACGAATGAACTTGCGTATAACCCAGGATCCCCACGGCCTCCGCGAGCCAAAGGATCATCAGCACGCGAGGGGCACCCCAGCGGTCGGCAGCCCAGCCGATCGGCACGGACGCCAAGACGCCGCAAGCGCCGCCGATAGCCAGTCCGGTGCCGAACTGCGCCGCCGTCATGTCCCCGACATGCGTGAAGAACAGCGCACTGTTCACCCGGAACAGACCGTTGCCGAACGTGTTGATCAGTGTCAGAGGCCCGAGCAGCCCGGCCCCGTGGTTCAGGGGCGCCCCGGGGCCTTTGGCCCGGCGCACCCATGTCTTGGGCAGCGTGGGCATCAGGTGGTGCCGGTTGGGTCGGTGATGACGGTGATGTGCATGGTGG
>NZ_JAENRY010000253.1 GCF_016612545.1 Streptomyces sp. MBT65
GGTGTGCGCGGCGGGCGCCGCCGGACCGGGTGCGGGGCGTGCTGCGGCTGTCGGTGCCGACGCACCGTACGCTGCCGGCCGACGAGCCCGTCCCGGCGGCGCCCGCCGCGCACACCGTGCGGGCCGCCACGGCCGCCGACCGCACGCTGCTCGACCTGACCGACGAGGACGGCGGCCCGCTGCCCGACTCGGTGCCGCTGCCCGACGACGCGATGGTGGAGGTGTTCCGGGCGTCGGCCGCGCTCGACGACGCGTTCCGCGCGGTGCTCGGCAACACCTACCAGGGGCATCCGGCGCGCGGTCTGCTGGACGGCGTACGGGACGCGGTCGCGGAGCGGACTCCCGCGCCGGTGGCCCGTGTCGGGCGTGCCGTCGGCGAGTCGCTGGCCGGCGCCGCGGCCACCGACCTCACCACGGTGACGGCCGAGATGCTCACCGCCGCCCGCAGCCCCGCCGCCCTGCTGGCCCGCGGCCACCAGGTGTTCAAGGGCGCCTATGTGGTGGAGGGCCTCACCCTGCCCGGGCTCGCCGCGGACGAGGTGCTGTCGGTGGAGATCCGGGGCACCCTGCGCCGGCCGCACGCCTCGGGCGCGATCACCCAGTACTTCGAGTCCGGGCTCAGCGCGGCCGACGGCGCCGGACAGCAGCGTGGGGTGTCCGGCGCGTCGCAGTGGGCGGGCGGCATCACCGCGGTCCGCAACAGCTCCTCGGTCCAGACCCCGGGCTCCGACCAGGCCGCGGGCAACGACGGCGACATCGGAGGCCTGGGCGAGGGCGGCACGATGCGCCGCCGCGCCGACGAACCGGCACAGCAGGAGGGCGCCGCCACGACCGGTTCCGCGCCCCGCCAGGCGAGCCTCAATCCCTCGGGCCGCTACACCCGCACCACCCGCACCGACCGGTCACGGGCGCTAGCCTCCTCGACGGTCGTCAACCGCACGGCCACCGAGGCCGGCGCCCAGCACCGCATCGCGGCCGACGCACTCCTGCTGGTCACCTTCCGGCGCGGCCGCCGCAACGCCGTGGGCAACGCGTTCGGGCAGGGCGAGGGCCGCGCCGTGACGGTGGCGGTCGAACTCCCGGACGCCGTACGGTTCCTGGCCACCCCGGCGCAGATCCGGCGGCACGCCGCATGGTTCACGACCGTGCCCGGACTCACCGTGCCCGCCCCGGTACCGGGCTCCGTGCCCCTGCCGCGCCGCTTCGTCGCCTCCCGCGAGGTGGGCCTCGGCAGCGTCCAGGCGATGGACGAGTACACCGACGCCACTCGCACGGTGCGGCGCCCCGACCTGCTGCGCCGCCAACTCCTCACCCTCATCGAGGACGAGGCCCCCGGCACCACCCGCCCGGGCCACTCGTCCTACCTCTCGGGCGTGGCCACCCGCATCGCGGACCTCACCTCCACGGCGGGCCTGCGCACCCTGGCCGGCCGAGGCCCCGGCCGCGTCCAGCGCTTCCGCTACCGACACGTCGGCTACGGCGGCGCCCGCCTCGTCGAGGTCACGCTCGAGGCCCGGCCGGACGCCGACGACCACGCGCTACGACTGCTGCGCGGCCACCCGGCGGCGGCGGGCTCCGGCATCGAGCAGTACCACGGCCACACCCCGTCCTCGGTGACCGACCGGACCGCCGACAGCACCCGGCACTCCGGGTTCGCTCAGCTCCAGACCCGGCTCCCCAGGCCCACCGGCGGCCCCCGCACCGACCGCGCGGGCGCGCTGCTCAGCGCCGACACGGTGCGCGGCAACTCGGCACGGGTCAGCCGGGCGGCCGAGGACCGGTACTGGCTGCGCACCGACAACGTCGTCGACTTCGACGGCGTCCCGTACCGGATCACCGCCACCGTGCGGTCCACGGTGACCGCCGACTGGCTGCTGGACCTGCCGGGCAGCGTGTTCCAGCACGGCGTGCTCAGCCTGACCGACGCGAACACCCCGCTCGCCGACCGCATCGCCCACCTCTTCTTCGGCCGCCCGACGCGCACCACCACCGTGCACACCGTCGCCGCGCTGCGCTTCACCGGCAGCGAGACCGCCGAACCCGCCCCGGCCGAACGGCAGTTGACGGCAGGCCGCTCGGAACGCCGGCCGACGGCGACCGGGCACCGCTTCACCCCGGGCGGCCCCGCGCCGGTCTTCGGCTTCGACGCGGGCACCGAACTCGCCGCCGCGCTGGGCGAGGTGGCCCCGGCGCTCACCAACTCCTGGCAGTCGCTGGCCGCTTCGGACTCCGCGGACACCACCGCCGTACGGATCGGCGAACTCCTCCAGGCCGGCACCATCGCGCTGGACCACCCGCGCGGCCCCGGCGGTCTCACCACCACGATGCCGGGCGCCCGCCCCTTCCAGGGCGCCCCGGCCACCCCGCCCCGGCTCACCGTGGAGCTGTACCGGCCGCGCCCGGTGACCGACGCCGGCGATGTGACGGTGGACCGGGTGCGGCTCAGCACGTTCAGCGCGGGCTCCTCCTCGCACGCGGGCGTCACCGGCGGCCTCTCGGCGCAGGGCGGCTTCAGCGCCGACGACTCCAACCGCCAGCTCCTCGGCTTCACCGTGCCGGTGCTGGCCCGCCAGGCGCAGGACCCGGGCGTCGGCGCGGGCGTCGCCGGCACCCGCCGCGAGTGGTTCAAGCACGGCAACACCAGCACCCCGGAGGGCTCGCGCGGCACCCGCAGCCACGAGATCGTCGCCGACGCGCTGCTCACCGTCCACGGCCCGAACGGCACCCGGTACGTGTCCGGCACGGTCCGGCTGCGCCCCCTGGAGCGCGACCTCCTCGGCCACGGCGTCACCGCCCCGCGCACCGATCCCGGTGTCTACGACGGCGCGTCCCTGACCCGGAAGGCGGCCGACGACAGGGCGGCGGCCGAGTTGGCGGCGGCCGAGACGGGCGCGGGCGAGACAGCGCTGGGTGAGACGGCAGCGGGTGAGACGGCAGCGGCCGTTCGCGCCCCCGACGTGCTGCGCGACTGGCGCACGGTACCGCTCCGCGACCTCCCGACCCTGCTGGCCCAGGGCATCGAGGCGGCCCAGGCCCCGGCGCCCGACACCGCCGCCCTGCTCCAACTCTGGCTGGCCACGGACGGCGGCGCTGAACAGACGGCCCGCGCCCTGTACGCGGCTTCGGGTACGGCCGTGCAGCTGCGGCGGCCCGTCGAACTCGCCCTGCGCGACGGCGAGGGCGTGCGGTTCCGCCGGTTCGACGTGAACGGGGACCCGGAGACGACACCAGAGGTGGAGGAGCGCGCCGCGGGGCTGCGCGACGAGGGGCCGGAAGACCGGGGTCCGAACAGCGCGGGCCCGAGCAGCGGGGGCCGGGGCGGTGCGCGGCGCGGTGGCCTGGACGGCTCCGATCGGGTTGTCCGGGGCGGCGACGGCGCGAGTCAGGACGACGCCGCGCACGACGTCGGCTGGCGGGCCGTACGCGATCAGATGCGGACGTTGGAGGCGGCCGGGGAGGCGGAGGACGTCGCGCGGGCGCGCGAGGCCCGGCTCCAGGAGGGGATGCCGGAGGCCCGACGCGTGCGGGACGAGGCGCGCGAGCCGGTGGAGCGGGCGGAACGGGACGTGACCGACGCCCGCGCCGCCGCGGACACCGCGGCCGATCGACTCATCGCCGCCGAGCGGGCCGTAGCGGACGCCGCCGAGGAGGATCGTGATCGGCGCGCCCGGGTAACGGAGTTGACCACGGACCTCGAGGGCCACACCCGGCGGGTGACGGCCGCGACCCGGGCGGCGGAGGAGTCCCAGGACGCGGTCCGCACCGCGGAGGGAGAACTCGGCGCGGCGCGGGAGGCCGTACGAGAGGCGGCGGAGGCCGCGCGCGAAGCGGCGGAACGGGCCGCCCGGCAGCCTGCCGACTCGGCCGCGCAGGGCGGGAGTTCGGCTCGCGGTGCGGGCAACTCCGCCTCGGACGGCCCCGGTTCGCTCGCCCGGAGCGAGTCGCGCCGGAACCGGGCACAGCGCGCGCTGGACCAGGCGCGGACGGCGGCCGAGGCAGCCGACCGCGCCGTCCAGACCGCCCGGCATGCCGCCGACGACACCAGGGGTCGGCTCGGCCTCGCCCAGGACGCCGCCCGAACGGCCGCCGACACCCTGACCCGGGCCCGGAACCTCGCCGCGACGGCCACCGCGACGGACCGCGACACTCGGGCTGCGCTCACCGCGGCCACCGCGCGCCACGACCGGACGGTCGCCGCGCGGGACGCTGCCCAGGAGGCGCTGGACGCTCTCGGCCTCGCCATCACCGACGCGCTCGCCGAGCAGGCCCGGCAGGCGGCCCGGCAGCGCCACGCGCAGCGGGACCTCGGCGATGTCGTGGCCCTCCTGGAGGCCCAGCGAGCGGCGGCGGGCGACGGCACGGCACTCCTGACGACCGGCTCCCTGGCCGCCACCCCGGCCGCCTGGCCCCGCCGCACGCCCCGTCCGACACCGGCCCGCGGCGGCGTCCGCCCGGCACCGGCTCGCAGGGGCGCCGGCCCGCTGACCGAGGTGAGGGAGGAGCCGGGGAACGAACCGGAGGTCGAGCCCGGGACCGAGCCCCGCGTGGAGCCCCAACTGGAGCCCCAGGTAACCGAGTTCCGCCCGGGCGGAGCCGAGAACGAGACCGACGAGGAACCCGGAGGGACCCGTGATCACCTCGCCGCATCACCGGCACACCCCTCGGAGACCTTCGCCCGCTCACTGGCCCGGTTGCTCACCGCCCCCGGCACCACCGCGTCCGGCGCCGATGCCCCCACCTGGCCCCGCACCCGCGACCCCCACGCCGCCCTCCTCACCTGGGCCCGGGCCGACGTGGCGGCGCACGGTGCCCCCGACGACGCGGGGCTCCCGGCCCCGGACACCTCGGTGCCGACCGACGCGCTGGCGGAAATCGGCGCCCTCACCGAGGAGTTGCGCGCCCAGTCGATCCTCCAGAACGGCACGGTGACCGTCGCGGAGGCCGGACTGGACGACTCCGCGCGCCTCGCCCTGGTACTGGCCCGACCCGATGACACCCTCAGCTACGTGTCCACCTTGGCGGCCCTGGTCGCCCGGGACACCGGCCGACCGGTCCGGGTGCTCGGCCCCGACGACCGCGTCGACCGGTTCGGCCCGACCGACGGCACTCCACTGACCCTGTACTTCGACGGCAACCGGTTCTCGGTCAACCCGCCCGTCCCGGCCGACAACTGACCGGTCGTCACCCGATCATCTCTCTGGAAGGAACAAGCATGTCCGGCAAGAACAGCCCGCAGCACCCGGCAGCGACGGGCGGGACGGAGCCCGCCCCGGCCCCGGACACCACCACGGGCGGCGCCCCCGAGACCGGAACGGCACTCCCGCCGACCAGCGGCGAGACGACGGCCGAGGCCTCGGCGACCGCCGCGACCGCGGAAGCGGCGCTCACGGCCCCGGCCCAACTCCCGTCCACCGGCGCGGGCGTGACCCGCGAAGCCGGAGCCGGAGTTGGCGTCGGTGTCGGGGCCGACGAGGCCGCGTCCTCGGCAGCGGAACCGGAACCCGATGGCCCCGCCGACCCAGCCTCCGCCTCCGCCTCCGACCCGGACCCGGCCCCCGACGCCCTGGCCGCCACCGCGACCAGCGTCTCGTCGGAATCCGGAGCCGGTTCCGGAGCCGACGAGGGCACCGCCGTCGCGGCCCCCGCCTTCGGCCGCCCCTCGCGGGGCCTCCTCGCCGGTGCCGCGATAGCCGGCGCGCTGCTGATCGGCGTGCCGTTCCTGGTGTCAGGACTGCTCGGCCGGTCGGGTTCGGACGGGAAGCCGTCGGACCAAGTGGCCGACGCCGGCACCGTGTTGAACGGCGCGACGACCAACATCGGTGCCGGCGCCTACGGTTCGGCCAGCCCGGACCCGACCTCGCCGAAGCCGACCCCCTCGCACACGACGGGCGGCGGCAAGAACAACACGGTGAAGAAGGGCGGGGGAGCGGCGGCCGCCGGTGCCGGTTCGGGTGCCGGAGTGATCGCGGGCAGTTCCGCCCAGGCCCCCAAGAAGGCCTCCTCCGGCGGGAGTTCGAAGAAGAAGTCCACCACGGCCAAGGTCACGGCGACCAAGACGGTGACCACCGCGCCCGGCACCACCATCTACAGCCACGCCTCCAACAAGTGCATCGAGATGGTCGGGCACAAGGGCGCCGACGGCTCGCCGTTGCAGATCAACAGCTGCACCGGCAAGAACTGGCAGAAGTGGGACTTCCGTTCGGACGGCACGATCCGCTCGATGGGCCTGTGCATGGACGTCGCCTGGGGCTCGTCGGCGAACGGCGCGGTGATCCAGATCGCGGTGTGCAGCGGCAACCCGGCCCAGCAGTTCCGCCTCAACTCCAGCAACGACCTGGTCAATCCGCAGGCCAACAAGTGCGTGGACGTCAAGGACCAGAAGACCGCCAACGGCACCCGGCTCCAACTCTGGGACTGCAACGGCCAGGACAACCAGAAGTGGAGCACCCGCTGACGACGTCCCGACGATGCCGCCGCACCCGTGAAGGGCACGGCGGCACCCCTGCGGTCACGGCTCAGATGTCCCGGAATTCCTCTACGGCGTCTCTGAGCTGCGCAAATGAACCCTTTCGAAGATCATCTTGCACGGTCGTTGCACAAGCCGAACAGTGCAGGAGTCACGTGGCCCTGGAGTAGGCCCTCCGGACCGCGATGCGGACCTCGGAACCGGTTCCCACGATCCGGTGCACGTAGTTACGCAGAGTAAACGCAGGATCGGCGTGTCCGAGCCGGTCCGTGAGTGTGCCTCGAACCAGTTGCGTGCTCCCTCGGACGACATGTCGCTCCTCTTGTCTCGGTGTTGACGGAGTTGGTGGTGCCGCTCGGACCGCCTCAAGGGGATGGCCCGATGGGGTCCAGGCGGCGACGGCCCGGTGCTTGTCGTGAATCACTCCGGCCACTCCCCAGAGCGGGCTGTACTCGACGAGCGCGGCGGCATGTCCCCGACCGAGTGGAGGGCAACTCTCGATCGCCACTTCATCGCATGCTTCTGCCGGTGCGTATTGATCCGGCTGAAGTCCGGCTCGCCGCGGCCCTGCGCGAGACCGGAGCGTACCCACAGCGCCTCGTAGCGACGGTCGATGACGGATAGCTCGTCGTCGTAACCGGGGCCCGCACCACCTTGTCCGACGCGCCGGACGACTGGCGGCTGGTGAACGGACTCCGCGCTCCACGCCGTGATGTAGGGCACGTGCCCGCCCCTCCAGAAGTGCTGTTCCGGCATCACAGGTCCACCGGTCCAGGAGCGAGGAGGCGCTCCTTCCTAGGCACTTCGGCGGGCATACCGTGCCGGACGCCGTTGTCCACGAGCCGAGCAACGGCTTCGGTCGCTCGCAGGACATTGCCGTTCCGGCCCAGCGCGGTGACCGCGATCCGAATCCAGATGCGCGCTCCGAAGACAGCGGTTTGGTCTCCGGGAAGGGGAGTCCTCTGTCTCGCCGCTGACCGCGCGATCCTCGCCGTCGTACAGCGCTGGACCGCCGAACACGGTGAGGGTCCGTCAGTCCGGCAGATCGCCGACACTGTGGGGACGAAAAACACGGCATCGGTCGCTTGCCACCTCGAGAACCTCGAGAACCTCGAAGGGGAACGAGGGGCCCTGGTGCGCTGAGCGTGGGGTTCCGTTGGGGGCTCGATGCCGGGCTGGGCATCTTCCGCTCAGGAAGCCATCGACGTCGCTGTCATCCTCAACGTCCATGGGGCAGTGATTCGGACGAGGCTCAGAGGTAACTGAGAGGTCCCTGTGAAAAAGTGCCGAGGCTCCCGCAGCGTCCACTGTCCGGTCAACCCCCCCATGGAGAAAGCCCTCATGAGCCTCACTGTCGTCAACGGACTGCCCGCGCACGTCCTGTTCGTGCACTTCGTCATCGTGCTCGTGCCCCTGAGCGCCCTGGCACTCGTGGTGTGCGCGGCCTGGCCGACAGGTGCCCGCCGGCTCGGCCTGCTGCTGCCGATCCTCGCGCTCGTGTCCTTGGCCAGCGTGCCGGTGGCCACCCATGCGGGGGAATGGCTGGAACAGCATGTCGGCAGCAACCCGTTGGTGCGCAAGCACGCCGAACTCGGCGACGGCCTGCTCCCGTGGGCTCTGGGCCTCTTCGTGATCTCGGCCGTCGTCTGGTGGACGGCCCGCCGGTCGGCCCCCGCCGCGGACGGCGCGGCGGGGGCCTCATGGTCGCCCTCGGTACTGGTTCGGGGCGCGGTCGTGGCTCTTTCCCTCGCGGTCGCGGTCGGCGCCGTGGTGGACGTCTACCGGATCGGCGACTCGGGCGCCAAGGCCGCCTGGCAGGACAACTACTCCAAGACGGCCACGCAGAACGGCGGCTGACAGGACGTGGCCGTCGTTGGGGCCGGGCGCCTCCGGCCCGGCATCGCGAGTCTTTGTCGCGTACGTCTCTGCTAGGGCCGAACGGTCCCCGACGTGCCCGGGTACACCTGACGAATTCAGCTGATCCCGGCGGGAGGGAGCGATCAAACGGTCAGCGATGCCGTCGGCGACCAAGGGGTCCGGTCTCGGTGATCACGACGGGACCAGTCGGCCCCTCCTGTGACCGAGTGGCCCCTTTCTGACGTGGTGGCCCCTGCACGTGAATGGGACGGAGAGCGCGGCCCGTACGGCACATGCCACGAGCCGCGGCACACCAGCAGCGTGTGCAGCCCGGGCCGAGGAGGAACGTCTTCGACGGCCGGAGCGTGCCGAGCTGCCAGTTCCCGGAGGCGGTGGGTGCAGTGGTCCATGAGCATGTCGTACGTGATCCCGTGGCGGAACGTGACGGGACCGGGTCGCGGCCTGCCGATCCGTTGGAGCCGCTGAACCTGCTGTTGCAGCATCTGCGCAGTTCGGCCGGGGGACTCTCGGAGCGGGAGGCGGCGCGCAGGCTGCAGGTCTACGGGCAGAACGAACTGGTCCGCCGTGGCGGGACCCGGTGGCCCGCCGAGCTCGCACGGCAGTTCACCCATCCGTTGGCCCTGGTCCTCGCGGTGGCCGCGGTGCTGGCGTGGGTCAGCGGGAGCCCGACCCTGGCGGTGGCGATCACGGCGGTGATCGTGCTCAACGCGGCGTTCGCGTTCTTCCAGGAGGTGCAGGCGGAGCGGGCCGTGGAGGCACTGGCGGCCTTTCTCCCCTCCCACGCCCGGGTGTTGCGGGACGGTCGCCCGCAGCAGGTGGAGGCCGTGGCTCTGGTCCCGGGTGATGTGATGGTCGTGGCCGAGGGCGACAGCATCTGCGCCGACGCCCGGCTGCTCAGTGGTGCGGTGCAGGTCGACATCTCCACCCTCACCGGGGAGTCCGAGCCGGTCGCCCGCTCCGCCGAGACCATGGACACCGACGTTCCCCTCCTTCAGGCGCGCGACGTCCTGTTCAGCGGGACGGTGTGCACCGGAGGGGAGGCCCTCGCGGTGGTCACCGCGACGGGGATGCACACGGAACTGGGCCGCATCGCCACCCTCACCGCACGCGTGACACGTGAGGACAGCCCGCTGGAACACCAGGTGAAACGGGTCGCCTGGCTGATCGCCGCGGTCGCCGTCGGCGTGGGGGTCGGCTTCCTGCCGCTGGGCCTGCTGGCCGGACTGGGCTGGAGCGCGGCGATCAGCTTCGCGATCGGCCTGCTGGTGGCCAACGTGCCCGAGGGACTGCTGCCCACCATCACCCTGGCCTTGGCTGTGGGCGTACGGGAGTTGGCCGGGCGCGGCGCCGTAGTCAAACGCCTCAGTGCCGTGGAGACACTCGGCTCGACGACGGTGATCTGCACCGACAAGACCGGAACCCTCACCGAGAACCACATGCGCGTCACCTCTCTGTGGACGTCCGAGGGCTCCGTGGACCCGCGGGTGCCGACGCCGCAGACCGACCTCGTCGTGCGATCCGCCGCGGCTTGCACCAACGCCGAACTGCCCGGGAGCGCCACGGCGGAGGCGAAGGGGGATCCCACCGAACTCGCCTTGCTGGAGCTGGCCGTCGCCCTCGGCCGTCCGGTCACCCCCGACCAACGCACGCTGGGGCGCCGGACCTTGTTCCCCTTCGACTCACGGATCAAGCTCATGACCACCGTGGACGAGCAGCAGGACGGGGACGGCGGCACTGTCCTCGCGGTGCACACCAAGGGCGCGCCCGAAGAGGTGCTCCCCAGGTGCACCCACCTCCAACATCCCAGCGGCGCAACCCTGTTGACGGACGGCGACCGTGCCGCGGTGACCTCGGCCATGAACGACTACGCGGACGCCGGGCTGCGCGTCCTTGCCGTCGCCGTCCGCCAGCTGCCCACCGGGGCACCGGTTCCCGCCCGGCGGGAGGAAGCCGAACTCGACCTGTGCCTGCTCGGCCTGGTCGCCATGACCGACCCTCCCCGCCCCCAAGTGGAGGCCGCGATCACCCGCGCCCACCAGGCCGGCATCCGCGTGCACGTCGTCACCGGCGACTACGGCGCGACCGCCGCGGCGATCGCCCGCAAGGTCGGCATCGGCGACGACAAGCCGCACGTCATCACCGGCACGGAACTCGACCGGCTCTCCGAACAAGAACTGGATCAACTTCTGGCCTCGGAAGGCGAAGTGGTCTTCGCCCGCAGCACACCGGAAGCCAAGCTCCGTATCGCCGACGCCCTACGTGCCGAGGGCCAGGTCGTCGCCATGACCGGCGACGGTGTCAACGACGCCCCCGCACTGCGCCGGGCCGACATCGGGATCGCCATGGGTCGCTCCGGCACTGACGTCGCCAGGGAAGCCTCCACGATGGTGCTCACCGACGACGACTTCAGCACCATTGTCTCGGCCATCGAGGCGGGCCGCCGTATCTACGACAACGTCCGCAAGTTCATCGTGTACATCTTCGCGCACGCCGTCCCCGAGGTCGTTCCCTTCCTGGTCTTCGTCCTGTCCGGCGGGGCGATCCCGCTCCCGTTGACCGTCATGCAGATCCTCGCCATCGACCTGGGGACCGACACCCTGCCCGCGCTCGCCCTGAGCCGGGAACCCGCCGAACCCGGCGCCATGCAACGGCCCCCGCGCCCTCGTTCCCAGAACGTCATCACGAGGTCGATGCTCGCCCGCGCCTGGGGCTTCCTCGGACTGATCTCCGCGCTGCTGGTCATGGCGGCCTTCCTGATCGTCCTGCTGCGCGCCGGCTGGCACCCGGGCGACGCCGTCGGCGCGGGCAGTCCCCTCCACCACGCCTATCGGCAGGCCACCACCATCACCTGGGTCGGGATCGTCGCCTGCCAGCTCGGCACGGCCATGGCGGTGCGCACCGAACACGCCTCGCTGCGGAGCGTCGGCCTGTTCACCAACAAGCCGCTCCTGGGCGCCCTAGGCTTCGCCGTGGTCTTCGCCCTCGCCGGGGTGTACGTCCCCTTCGCGCACACCGTGCTGGGCACCGAGGCACTGTCCGCAGGCCAATGGGCTCTCGTCGCACCGTTCCCCTTCATCGTCTGGGGCGCCGACGAACTGCGCCGTTGGTACCGGCGCCGTCCTGAAGTCGCGCCCGTCAGCCCGGCCATCGATCCCGACCACGCGCAGTCCGGCTCAGTGGCCGGTGTCGTTGCCGGTCGTGGCCTTCCGCAGTCCGTAGAGGGCGGCCCCGAGGACGAGGACCGCGGTGCCGGAGACGACGGTGTCCGTGGGCTGGGCGAAGGCGAGCGTGGCGCAGCCGGTCAGGCCGATGGCGGGGACGGGACGGCTGGGTCGGCCTTCCTCCTTCGTGAGGGTGAGGGCGGAGGTGTTGGTGATGGCGTAGTAGGCCAGGACGCCGAA
>NZ_JAENRY010000254.1 GCF_016612545.1 Streptomyces sp. MBT65
TCCCGGGCGTGCTGGAGGTGGCCGACGACCGTGAGGTTCGCGGCGAAGCCGAGCAGCACGGCGGCCACCTCCAGCACGCCCGGGACCAGCGGACGGCGTACGACGAACTGCGCAAGGAACTCGCGCTGGGCACCGCCCCCGTGGGCCAACGCGACTACGAGGGCAAGCTGTTGAAGGCGGGCGCGCCCGTCGCCCTGCTACGTGTCCCCGCCCTCGGCATCAAGGAGGTCGTCGCCGAGGGCACGACCTCCGAGGTGCTGATGTCGGGACCCGGCCACCGCCGGGAGACCCCGCTGCCCGGCCAGTCCGGCACCTCGGTGATCATGGGCCGCCAGTGGGGCTACGGCAGCCCTTTCCTCGCTCTGCACAACCTGCCCGTCGGCGCCCGCATCGAGGTGACCACCGGCCAGACCAAGGCCGTCTACCAGGTCACCGGCAGCCGCCGCGCGGGCGACCCGCTGCCCACCCCCCTCGGCCAGGGACAGGGCCGGCTCACCCTCATCACCGCCACCGGCGGCCCGTACACCCCGAGCGGTGTGCTGCGCGTGGACGCCCGGCTGATCACCCCGGTGCAGGCCAACCCGCCGCGCGATCTGCGCCCCGGCTGGATCGCGGCCTCCGAGGAGGCGCTGGGCGGCGACGACGGCGCCTGGCTGCGGGTCTTCCTTTGGTCCCAGGGCCTGTTGCTCGCCGCCCTGCTCGCCGTGGTCGCCCACCGGGTCTGGGGCCGCTGGCAGACCTGGATCTGCGCGGGCCCGCTGCTGCTGGCGCTGGGCCTCGCCGACTCCGGGGCCATCGTCTCCCTGCTGCCGAACCTGCTCTGAACCACCGGACACCGTACGGGAGTTGACCACACCACCATGTCCACCGACCTCACCGGGAACGCCCCCTCGGACGCGAACCCCGACCTCACCGACACCCTCCTCCAGCCCCCGCTCACCGCCACCGGGCAGGGCCCCGCGAGCCTGCGCGCCGACTCCGTCTCCGCCTGGTTCGCCGACCACAAGGTCCTCGACCGGGTCTCGCTCACCATGCCCGCCCGCGAGGTCACCGCCCTCATCGGCCCCTCGGGCTGCGGCAAGTCGACCTTCCTGCGCATCCTCAACCGCATGCACGAACTGATCGGCTCCGCCTCGCTGGCCGGCCGGGTCCTGCTCGACGACGAGGACATCTACGACCGCGGCCGCCGCATCACCCACGCCCGCCGCCAGATCGGCATGGTCTTCCAGAAGCCGAACCCCTTCCCCGCCATGTCGATCTACGACAACGTCCTCGCCGGCCTCAAGCTCAACGCCATCAAGGCCACCCGCGACGGCAAGGACGACCTGGTCGAGGAGTGCCTGATCAAGGCCGGCCTGTGGAAGGAGGTCAAGGACCGCCTCCGCCAGCCCGGCGGCGCCCTCTCCGGCGGCCAGCAGCAACGCCTGTGCATCGCACGGTCGTTGGCGGTACGGCCCCGGGTGCTGCTGATGGACGAACCCTGCTCGGCGCTCGACCCGACCTCCACCCGGCGCATCGAGGAGACCATCGCGGAACTCAAGTCCGAGGTCACGATCGTCATCGTCACCCACAACATGCAGCAGGCCGCCCGCGTCTCCGACAGCTGCGCCTTCTTCCTCGCCTCGCAGAACACCCCGGGCGTGATCGTCGAGCACGGCGACACCCAGGCGATGTTCAACTCGCCCCAGGACGAACGGACTTCGGACTACGTGAACGGACGGTTCGGATGACGGCACGGCGGGGCGCGGGCGTGGCCGCCGGCGCGGCCACGGCGATCCTGCTCCTCGCCGGCTGCGGGACGGGGGCGGGGGTCACTCACACCGAGGCCGGCCCGACACCCACGGCGATCACCCGGGTCTCCGCGGCACCCCTACCGGTGCCCTCGGCACCCGCGCCCCGGTCCACCACCGCACCGAACCCCCGGACACCGAAGCCGGACCCGCGGACCCCCTCCCCGAGCGCCTCCGACAGCCGGGTCCCCGGCCCGGACCTGTCCCGCCGCCTGCCGCGCACATCCCCGCGCCCCACCCGGTCCACCGCGCCGAACACCGACACGGCGACGACCGGACGCCCCACGTCCACGACGATCCGTATCGGCGACTGGTCCTCGACCGTCGTCCGGGGCGATCAGGCGGAGGTCGACGCCTGCCGGCACGCCGTGCAGTGGACGGGCCCCAACATCGGCACCGAGGACGGCTACGAACTGCGGACCGTGGTGATCGTCGGCCACGACTACTGCGGCTTCGACCGCTTCGCCACGCTCCGCGTCGGCACCAAGGTCACCATCAACTCCCCCCGCGGCACCTGGAGATACACGGTCTACGCGCACTACGTCACCCCGGGCCGGGGCGTGCCCGCCGCCGGCCTCTACTGGGGCGACCTCACCCTCCAGTCCTGCGTGGGACCGGACACGGGGTTCAGCTACCTGGTGCGTGACTGAACCCCGTGCACCCGGGACCTCAGATACCTGCCGCCGCCGACAGGTCCCGCTTGATCGTCGCGAGGGTCTCGGCGGCCTGTGCGCGGGCCGCCGGGAGATAGGCGTGCGCGGCGACGGGGACCACGACCTCCAGGTAGCACTTCAGTTTGGGCTCGGTGCCGCTGGGCCGGACGATGACCCGGGCACCGTCGAGCGTGTAGCGCAGCCCGTCGGTGGGCGGGAGGGTCTCCGTACCCTCCGTCAGATCCTCGGCCTTCGTAACAGCCAGCCCCGCGAGGCGAGTCGGCGGCCGCTCGCGCAACCGCCGCATGGCGTCCGCGATGACGGACAGCTCCTCGACCCGCACCGACAGCTGATCGGTGGCGTGCAGACCGTGCTCCACGGCGAGATCGTCGAGGAGGCCGAGCAGATCGCGCCCCTCCGCCTTCAGCTCGGACGCCAGCTCGGTGATGAGCAGGGCGGCGGTGATGCCGTCCTTGTCGCGCACACCGTCGGGGTCGACGCAGTAGCCGAGGGCCTCCTCATAGCCGTAGCGAAGCCCCTCCACCCGGGCGATCCACTTGAAGCCGGTGAGGGTCTCCTCGTAGGGGAGGCCCGCCTTCTCGGCGATACGGCCGAGGAGGGACGAGGAGACGATCGACTCGGCGAAGGTGCCTCGGCGAAGGTGGCGCGGGCGGGCGCGGGCGAACGCGGCCAGCAGCACGTCCTTGCCGACGCCGTGCATCGCCGTGTAGACGGTGCGGGCGGTGCGGGGGGAGGCGGGGGCCAGGACGGCGTCCGTGCGGGCGAGATAGGCGTCCAGGACGGCGTCGTCGAGGATTTCCCAGCCGCTGTCGGGGCGGGGTACGTCGTGCAGTGAGCGGACCGCCTCGATCTCGGCGGCGATCTCCGCGTCGGCCGGGGGCACGATCTGGGAGCCGTCGCCGAGGTAGACCTTGTAGCCGTTGTCCCGGGGCGGGTTGTGGCTGGCGGTGACCTCCACGCCCGCGATCGCGCCCAAGTGCCGTATGGCGAAGGCGAGTACGGGGGTGGGGAGGGGGCGGGGCAGTACGGCGGCGCGCAGCCCCGCGCCGACCATCACGGCGGCGGTGTCGCGGTCCGCATGGGCCCGGCGCCGAGCTCGCCCCGGAGACCGGCGGTGCCGAACTGGAGCGTCCCGCGGAAGCGCTCCGCGAGCTCGGCGACGTCCCCGGCGTCGATGAGCTTGGCGAGCTCGTCACGGGTGTCCGCGTCGGGGTCCTCGCCGAGCCAGGTCCTGGCCCGCGCGATGAGTTCGTCGTCGTACACGTCCGGTCAGCCTTTCGTGGGGTGGTGGGTCGGTTCTTCTGGGTCCTGGTTCCGGAGAGCGCACGGTTTGCTGCGCCGGCTTTCCGGCTCCGGGGACGACCGGTCGCGCTCGTGTCCACTTCCTGCCGTTCCCGGCTCCGGGGACGGCCGGTCGTGTCCGCTTTCCGCCGTTCCCGCCGTTCCCGCCGTTCCTGGTTCTGGAGACGGCCGGTCGTGTCCGTTTCCCGCCCCACCGAGACGCCCTGCTTCTGCGTCGACTTCTTGACCCGGCGAGTCGGGTGGGTGGGAAAGCAGTTCGGTGGCTACAGCCGGCCGAGCACCTGGGCCAACAGGGACCCCATCTGTGTGGCGGAATCCCGGCCCGCCTGGAGAACCTCCTCGTGGTTCAGCGGCTCACCCGTCATCCCCGCGGCGAGGTTCGTCACCAGGGAGATACCCAGCACCTCCGCACCCGCCTCACGCGCAGCGATCGCCTCCAGCACCGTCGACATCCCCACCAGGTCCGCCCCGATCACCCGAGCCATGCGGATCTCGGCGGGAGTCTCGTAGTGCGGCCCGGGGAACTGGGCGTAGACACCCTCCTCCAACGCCGGGTCGATCTCCTTGCACAGCGCCCGCAGCCGAGGCGAGTACAGATCGGTCAGGTCCACGAAATTCGCGCCGACGATCGGAGACGTGGCCGTGAGATTGATGTGGTCGCTGATCAGCACCGGCTGCCCCGGCCGCATCCCCTCGCGGAGCCCCCCGCAGCCGTTGGTCAGCACGATGGTCTTGCAGCCCGCGGCGACGGCCGTACGCACGCCGTGCGCGACGGCGGCGACCCCGCGGCCCTCGTAGTAGTGGGTGCGCCCGAGAAAGACCAGCGCGCGCTTGTCACCGATGCCGTACGAGCGGATGCGCCCACCGTGGCCCTCGACGGCCGGCGGCGGGAAGCCGGGCAGCTCGGTGACGGGGAAGTCGGCCGCGGGGACGCCGAGGGCGTCGACGGCCGGTCCCCAGCCGGAGCCCATCACAAGGGCGACGTCGTGGGTCTCGGCGCCCGTCAGTTCGCGCAGGCGCGTGGCGGCGGCGTCAGCGGCGGCATGGGGGTCGCCCTGGATGTCGTCCGGAAGAAGAGATGCGTTCACGCCGATGAGCGTAGCCGGTCTGGGCCTACGCGCGTAGATGACAGAGCGCACGGGATGGCGATCGTTGTCTTGTCGTTTCCAACGAGACCTGTGACGGGCGTTATGTGTGGGAAACCCTCAGCGGATCCGGGGGGAACCCTCAGCAGGGCCGTTTCCGCAGCTCCATCACATAGTCGTGCGGCGCCCCGGCGGACTCGGCGGCATCGGCCAGCTCGCCCAGATAACGAGCCGACGGCAGTCCCCCCTCGTACCCGTTCAGGACGTACACCCAAGCGGGTTCCTCGCCCTCCAGGGTGTGCACCCGGACCCGCATGCGCCGGTAGACGTCGAGGCCGACGCCCTCCCACCGGTCCATGGACTCCTCGTCGGGCGGCGCGATCTCGTACAGCGCGATGAAGACCTGCGAGCGCGGCGCCTCCACGATCGTCGCGAGCGCACCCTCCCAACCCATGTGCTCGCCGCCGAAGGTCAGCCGCCACCCGTTCAGCCAGCCCGTGGCGCGCAACGGCGAGTGCGGGGCGCGGCGGGTCATCAGCCGCGCGTCGAGATTGCCGGCGTACGCGGCGTAGAGCGACATGCTCCGAGAGTACGGCAGCGAACCCACCCGCCACTCCCGTAACCGCGGGTACCCGGGGACACCCCCGTCGCCCCCGGGCGGAAGCACCTTGAAGCGTGCGGGACAATGGGGTACGTGACTCGGATCGTGATCATCGGTGGCGGACCCGGCGGCTATGAAGCGGCGCTGGTGGCAGCGCAGCTCGGCGCGGAGGTGACCGTCGTCGACTGCGACGGTCTGGGCGGGGCGTCGGTGCTGACCGACTGCGTGCCGTCGAAGACCCTTATCGCGACGGCCGAGGTGATGACCACCTTCGACTCGTCGTACGAGGAGCTGGGGATCATCGTCGCCGACGACACCCCACCTCTGGAGCAGGCCGCCAGGGTCGTGGGCGTGGACCTCGGCAAGGTGAACCGCCGTGTGAAGCGGCTCGCGCTCGCCCAGTCGCACGACATCACCGCGTCCGTGACCCGGGCCGGCGCCCGTGTCATGCGCGGCCGGGGCCGGCTCGACGGCATGCAGGCGATCGACGGTTCCCGCAAGGTCATCGTGCGCGCGGCCGACGGCACCGAGGAGACCCTCGTCGCGGACGCCGTCCTCATCGCGACCGGCGGCCACCCCCGCGAGCTGGACGACGCCCGCCCCGACGGCGAGCGCATCCTGAACTGGACCCAGGTCTACGACCTGACCGAACTCCCCGAAGAGCTGATCGTGGTCGGTTCCGGTGTCACCGGCGCCGAGTTCGCCGGCGCCTACCAGGCCCTCGGCTCCAAGGTCACCCTCGTGTCGTCCCGCGACCGCGTCCTGCCCGGCGAGGACCCGGACGCCGCCGCCGTACTCGAAGACGTCTTCCGGCGCCGCGGCATGAACGTCATGGCCCGCTCCCGCGCCCAGTCCGCCAAGCGCGTCGGCGACAAGGTCGAGGTCGTCCTCGCCGACGGCCGCGTCATCACCGGCTCGCACTGCCTGATGGCCGTCGGCGCCATCCCGAACTCCGCGGGCATGGGCCTGGAGGAGGCGGGCGTCAGGCTGCGCGACTCGGGCCACATCTGGACCGACAAGGTCTCGCGTACGACCGCCCCGGGCGTGTACGCCGCCGGTGACGTCACCGGCATCTTCGCGCTCGCCTCGGTGGCCGCGATGCAGGGCCGTATCGCGATGTACCACTTCCTGGGCGACGCGGTGGCCCCCCTCAACCTGAAGACGGTCTCCTCGAACGTCTTCACCGACCCCGAGATCGCGACCGTCGGCTACAGCCAGGCCGACGTCGACGCCGGCAAGATCGACGCCCGCGTCGTCAAGCTCCCGCTGCTCCGCAACCCGCGCGCGAAGATGCAGGGCATCCGGGACGGCTTCGTCAAGATCTTCTGCCGTCCGGGCACCGGCATCATCGTCGGCGGTGTGGTCGTGGCGCCCCGCGCCTCGGAACTGATCCACCCCATCTCGATCGCCGTCGACAACAACCTGACGGTCGAACAGATCGCGAACGCCTTCACCGTCTACCCGTCTCTTTCGGGCTCGATCGCCGAGGTGGCCCGGCAACTGCACACGCGCAAGGCGACGGGCGAAGTCTGACCCGAAGTGGACTCCCCGCTGGTCACGGGGAGTTGTCGACCATTCGTACGGCATAGGCGGCGAGACTAGGCCCTATACCACTTCCCGTCCTGCTGTACGAACAACTTCCGTTATTCGGCGCAAACACCTGAAAGCAGACGGTCGTTGGGGTTACTGTCAGTTTCGTGTTCGCTGCAGAACGTCGCCAATTGATCCTCGAAATGGTGCGAGCGAATGGGGCCGTATCGCTCCGTGAGCTCGCCCGCGTCGTCCAGACCTCCGAAGTGACCGTACGGCGGGACGTGCGCGCACTGGAGGCAGAAGGACTCCTCGACCGCCGGCATGGCGGTGCGGTATTGCCGGGCGGGTTCACGCGGGAGTCCGGCTTTCCGCAGAAATCTCATCTCGCGACCGCCGAGAAGACGGCCATCGCCGATCTCGCCGCCAGCTTCGTCGAAGAGGGCGAGGCCATCGTGGTCGGGGCGGGTACCACCACCCAGGAGCTGGCCCGCCGGCTCGCCCGGGTGCCCGGACTGACCGTCGTCACCAACTCCCTTTTGGTGGCCCAGGCGTTGGCCCATGCCAACCGCGTGGAGGTCGTGATGACCGGCGGCACCCTGCGCGGTTCCAACTACGCGCTGGTGGGCAGCGGGGCCGAGCAGTCCCTCCAGGGGCTGCGCGTCTCCCGGGCCTTCCTCTCCGGGAGCGGGCTCACCGCCGAGCGCGGGCTGTCCACGTCCAACATGCTGTCGGCGTCCGTCGACCGGGCCCTGGTCCAGGCGGCCGCCGAGGTCGTCGTCCTCGCCGACCACACCAAGTTGGGCACGGACACCATGTTCCAGACCGTGCCCACGGACGTGATCACCCGCCTCGTCACCGACGAGCCCCCGCCCCACGACGACCGCGCGGGAACGGAGTTGCAGGCCCTGGCCGACCAGGGGGTGCAGATCGCCGTGGCCGGCGCATCGGGAAACCAGGGGGGTGAACAGCCCCCGACCCGGGACCAACGCCGCCGAGACGTACCCCTGCCGGCCCCACGACGGGGCCAAGTACCGGGCGGGGGACCGGGGTTGCGCGCGGCGGGCGTACTCGCCGGGGAGTCACCGGAGCGGGAGCGCGCGGCGAGGGTGGCGGATCTGCGCAGGCGCTGATCGCATCGCCGGCGGGTGCGGTTTCTGGTGCGATTCCGGGTGCGGTTTTGGGGTGCGGCGACGTCGTTGCCGGTCGCGCCCACGCGGCGGAGCCGCACAGCGATACGGCCCCGCACCCCTGGGAGTTACGGCTTGAGCCCGCGCAACGTCAACGTCAGCAATCTGTCCGCCAGTTCGGGATCCCCGGGGTTCCCCTCCGCCGCGAGGGCGATCGCGTGGGTCAGCTGAAGCAGGTCGCCGATCTCGACATCACCGCGCACATCACCGGCGGTCTGCGCCCGGCCGAGCAACGCACCCCCCGCCTCCCGGATGGGGCTGCTGCACCGGGCCAGGGCAGACGTCTCGTCCTGGCCCGCCGCCATCAACGCCCGGGCCAGCCCCCGGTACTCACCCGCGTGCGCCACCATCTCCCGCAGCCAGCTCACCAGAGCCACACACGGCTGCGGCGCGGACAGCAACTCCCGTGACCGCGCGAGGAGTTCACCCACCGCGTCCTCGAAGACCGCACTCATCAGGGACTGCCGGTTGGGGAAGTGGCGATACAGCGTGCCGATCCCGACCCCCGCCCGCCGTGCCACGTCCTCCAGGGACGCGTCCGTACCGTGCGCGGCGAAGCACACCCGGGCCTCGGTGACCAGCCGCTCGTAGTTGCGCCGGGCGTCGGCACGCAGCCCCGCCGGCGGCCCGCCCGCACTGGCCATGGGTCCCACCCGCCCTCCTCGGCGCGCTGCCGCACCGTCCCGTCACATTACAGAGGTGCCCGGCGCACAGGCTGTCCCTGTCCGCCGGGCACCTCCGGACGTGCGGTCGGATCAGTCCTTGATCTCGCAGATCGCGGCGCCGGACGTGATGGACGCACCGACCTCCGCGCCGAGTCCCTTGACCGTCCCGGACTTGTGCGCGTTCAGGGGCTGTTCCATCTTCATCGCCTCGAGTACGACGATGAGGTCGCCCTCCTTGACCTCCTGGCCCTCCTCGACCGCGACCTTGACGATCGTGCCCTGCATCGGCGAGGCGAGGGTGTCGCCGGAGGCGACGGGGCCGGACTTCTTGGCCGCGCGGCGCTTGGGCTTGGCGCCCGCCGCGAGGCCGGTGCGGGCCAGCGACATGCCGAGCGAGACCGGGAGGGAGACCTCCAGGCGCTTGCCGCCGACCTCGACGACGATCGTCTCGCGGTCCGCGTCCTCGTCCGCCTCGGCGTCCGTGGGGGCCGCGAAGGGCTTGATCTCGTTGACGAACTCGGTCTCGATCCAGCGGGTGTGGACCGTGAACGGCTCGGCGGAGCCGGTGAGTTCGGGGGCGAACGCCGGGTCCTTCACCACCGCGCGGTGGAACGGGATCGCGGTCGCCATGCCCTCGACCTGGAACTCGTCCAGCGCACGGGCCGCCCGCTGGAGCGCCTGCTCGCGGGTCGCGCCCGTGACGATCAGCTTGGCCAGCAGCGAGTCCCAGGCCGGACCGATGACCGAGCCCGACTCGACACCGGCGTCCAGCCGGACACCCGGACCGGTCGGCGCCGCGAACGTGGTGACGGTGCCGGGCGCGGGCAGGAAGCCGCGGCCCGGGTCCTCGCCGTTGATGCGGAACTCGAAGGAGTGGCCGCGCAGTTCGGGGTCGCCGTAGCCGAGTTCCTCGCCGTCGGCGATGCGGAACATCTCGCGGACGAGGTCGATGCCGGCGACCTCCTCGGTGACCGGGTGCTCCACCTGGAGGCGGGTGTTGACCTCCAGGAAGGAGATCGTGCCGTCCTGGCCGACGAGGAACTCGACGGTCCCGGCGCCGACATAGCCGGCCTCCTTGAGGATCGCCTTGGAGGAGGCGTACAGCTCGGCGACCTGGGCCTCGGAGAGGAACGGCGCGGGCGCCTCCTCGACCAGCTTCTGGTGCCGGCGCTGGAGCGAGCAGTCACGCGTGGACACGACGACCACGTTGCCGTGGGAGTCGGCCAGGCACTGCGTCTCCACATGCCGCGGCTTGTCGAGATACCGCTCGACGAAGCACTCGCCGCGACCGAAGGCGGCGACCGCCTCGCGCACCGCGGAGTCGTACAGCTCGGGAACCTCTTCGAGCGTGCGGGCCACCTTCAGACCGCGACCGCCGCCACCGAAGGCGGCCTTGATCGCGATGGGCAGCCCGTGCTGCTCGGCGAACGCCACGACCTCGTCCGAGCCCGACACCGGGTCCGGCGTACCGGCCACCAGCGGGGCACCGGCGCGCTGGGCGATGTGCCGGGCGGCGACCTTGTCACCGAGGTCCCGGATCGCCTGCGGCGGCGGCCCGATCCAGATCAGGTCCGCGTCGAGCACCGCCTGGGCGAACTCGGCGTTCTCCGACAGGAATCCGTAGCCGGGGTGGATGGCGTCGGCACCGGACTCACGGGCCGCGGCCAGGACCTTGCCGATGTCCAGGTAGCTGCTCGCCGGTGTGTCACCGCCCAGGGCGAACGCCTCATCCGCGGCGCGGACATGCAGAGCGTCCCGGTCCGGGTCGGCGTATACGGCCACGCTCGCGATCCCGGCGTCCCGGCAGGCCCGGGCTACGCGGACAGCGATTTCGCCACGATTGGCGATGAGCACCTTGCGCACGATTGAGGCTCCCTCCTTGAAACAAGCCGAGTTTAGGGACTGCCGACACGGCGCATCGACCCGTCCCCAATGGTGAGCTTGCCCACACGGAGCGTGATTCGAGGCTCGCTCGACCCGCGAAATCCCTTGTCGCACCTAGGTGTGCAGGACTCCTCGTGGAAACCCTAGTCCCCTGATGTGGTCAAGGTCTCTGTGAGAGCGTGCCGCGCCCCACTCCGTTTCTTTGTGGAGTCCCTACGAATGGCCCAACGATTCTTTGCCCCCATCACAACCCTTGTCCCGGGGTTTACCCGTTAGTAGCGTTCGGGTTGTCTCGAACGGAAGTGGGTGGGGGCGGGTGGTCCGCAGACCGGTGGCATGGATCGTGGCGATCGTCCTCTTCGCGGAGGCGCTCGGAGTGGCCGCGCTCAACTGGTTCCTCGGGATCGTCGTCGACCGCCAGCAGATGTCCCTGGCCGGGCTCGACCCGGACGCCATGTCCGTGGGCTCCAAGGCCGGCGGCATCGTCTTCGGCCTCTACTTCGCCCTGTGCGGCCTGGTCGCCCTGCTCGTCGCCCTGCGCGACCGGGCCCCGGCCGGCTTCGGCCGCATCCTGCTGATCAGCGTGGCCGTGGTGCACGCCCTGCTGGGCGCCTTCGCGTGGGGCCTGGTGGGCCCGGGAGCGTTCGCGTTCATGGTGGTGGTCCTCGGCCTGGTCGTCCTGCTCCTGATGACCTACGACCGCCTTGAGGGCCCCGCCGGGGAGAGCTCCGAGCCGCCGCCCGGCAAGGACCCGACGCCGGCCCTTCCGCCGACCGCCCCCAGCCCTTCCTGATCACCCGTCGGAGATCACCCGTCAGAGATCCCCCTCGGGGTTCATCCTTCTGAGGGTGTCCACAACTCCGTGATGCCGACGCCCAGTTGGGCCAGCAGTCGGCGAACCAGCGGCAGGCTGATGCCGATCACGTTGCCGTGGTCGCCGTCGATGCCCTCGATGAACGGCGCCGAACGGCCGTCGAGCGTGAACGCCCCGGCGACGTACAGGGGTTCACCGGTGGCGACGTACGCGGCGACCTCGGCGTCGGTCGGCTCGCCGAAGCGGACGACGGTGGACGCGGTGGCCGAGACGTACCGGCCGCTCGTCGTGTCGTGGACACAGTGGCCGGTCTGGAGTGTGCCGGCCCGGCCGCGCATCGCCTTCCAGCGGGCGGTGGCCTCCTCGGCGTCGGCGGGCTTGCCGAGGGCCTCGCCGTCCAGGTCGAGCACGGAGTCGCAGCCGATCACCAGCGCGCCCCGAACCTCCGGTCGGGCGGCCACGACAGAGGCCTTCGCCTCGGCGAGGGCGAGGGCGAGGTCGGCCGGGGTGGGGGCCGAGATCGCGTCCTCGTCCACGCCGCTCACGATCACCTCGGGGTCCAACCCCGCCTGGCGCAGCAGGCCCAGGCGGGCGGGGGACTGGGAGGCGAGCACGAGGCGGCGGCGCGGGTGAGCTGTCATGGGCTCAGGGTATCGGCGTGGTCCTGGGGGCTCACGTCAGGCCGATCACGATCATTGCCAGGACCATCGCGAGTGCCATGAGGATGCCCAGCCGCCGCAACATGAGCTGGGTCTCCCGCAGTTCCTCGGGAGGCTCGTTGTCGGGGTCGGACCACAGCATGGCACCAGCGTGGGGCTTGGCGGGGGGCGGCGCCTGAGTACGGGTACTTAAATCGGTGCCCCGAGTTGTCCTTCCGTGCGCCCACGCGGCGGAGCCGCACATCGACACAGCCCCGCTCCCCTGAAAACGAACCCCTAGCCCGGCCAGAAGGTGCGGGTCCATGCACTTGGCGACGGGTGGGGAAGCCTCGCGCCCGCTATGCGTGACGGGTCGGACCACGCGTCGCGTTGCCTCGGTGCGCCGGGCGGGGTCGCCGATGCCGCCGCGGCGCGTGCCCTGACCACCGCCAGGGCCGCCGCCAACTCCTCCGGGGTCGGGTTGCCCCGGACTACCTTGATTGTCATCGAGGCTCCTCTAGAGGGGGATGTTGCCGTGCTTCTTGGGGGGCAACGACTCGCGCTTGGTGCGGAGTTGGCGTAGGCCCCGGACCACGTGGCGGCGGGTGTCGGAGGGGAGGATCACCGCGTCGATGTAGCCGCGTTCGGCAGCGATGTAGGGGTTGAGGAGGGCGTCCTCGTACTCCTGGATGAGGCGGGCCCGGGTCGCGTCCAGTTCTCCGGCCGCCTCCGCCTCGGCGATCGTGCGGCGGTGCAGGATGTTGACCGCGCCCTGGGCGCCCATGACGGCGATCTGGGCGGTCGGCCAGGCGAGGTTGAGGTCGGCGCCCAGGTGCTTGGAGCCCATGACGTCGTAGGCGCCGCCGAAGGCCTTGCGGGTGATCACCGTGATGAGCGGGACCGTCGCCTCCGCGTACGCGTAGATCAGCTTCGCGCCCCTGCGGATGATGCCGTAGTGCTCCTGGTCGACGCCCGGGAGGAAGCCGGGGACGTCCACGAAGGTGAGGACCGGGACGTTGAACGCGTCGCAGGTGCGGACGAAGCGGGCCGCCTTCTCGGACGCGTCGATGTCGAGGCAACCCGCGAACTGCATGGGCTGGTTGGCGACGATGCCCACCGGGCGGCCCTCCACCCGGCCGAAACCGGTGAGGATGTTCGGCGCGAAGAGGGGCTGTGTCTCGAAGAACTCGGCGTCGTCCAGGACGTGTTCGATCACCGTGTGCATGTCGTACGGCTGGTTCGCGCTGTCCGGGACCAGGGTGTCCAGCTCGCGGTCCTCGTCGGTGAGGGCGAGGTCCGCTTCCTCCGGGAACACCGGGGGTTCGCTGAGGTTGTTGGACGGGAGGTAGGAGAGGAGCTGCTTGACGTACTCGATCGCGTCCTTCTCGTCGCCCGCCATGTGATGGGCCACACCGGAGACCGCGTTGTGGGTGCGCGCGCCGCCCAGTTCCTCGAAGCCCACGTCCTCGCCGGTGACCGTCTTGATGACGTCCGGTCCTGTGATGAACATGTGCGAGGTCTGGTCGACCATCACCGTGAAGTCGGTGATCGCGGGGGAGTACACCGCTCCGCCCGCGCATGGGCCGACGACCAGGCTGATCTGCGGGATCACGCCGCTCGCGTGCGTGTTGCGGCGGAAGATCTCGCCGTACGCGCCGAGCGAGGCCACGCCCTCCTGGATGCGGGCGCCGCCGGAGTCGTTGATGCCGATGACCGGACAGCCCGTCTTCAGCGCGAAGTCCATCACCTTGACGATCTTCTGGCCGTAGACCTCGCCCAGGGCGCCGCCGAAGACCGTGAAGTCCTGGGAGAAGACGGCGATGGGGCGGCCGTCGACCGTGCCGTAGCCGGAGACGACTCCGTCGCCGTAGGGGCGGTTCTTCTCCAGGCCGAAGTCCGTGGAGCGGTGCCGGGTCAGCTCGTCGAACTCGACGAAGGAGCCCTCGTCTAGAAGCAGCTCGATGCGCTCACGGGCCGTCAACTTGCCCTTGGCGTGCTGTTTTTCGACCGCACGTTCCGAGCCCGCGTGCGTCGCTTCCTGGATGCGGCGCTGAAGATCCGCGATCTTCCCGGCGGTTGTGTGGATGTCGATCTCTTGAGGCGCTTCCGGCTCGGACATCGGGATTGCGGCTCCCTGCCTGCTCAAAAGGGGGGACGGTTACTCATTCGTAGAGTAGTGGCGGGCCTACCGATCGGCAGTGCGGCGTACAACACACCTAGGGTGGCTTGCATGACGCCGCGAGATGCCTCAGACGACAGCAGCCGTTGGTCCGATCTGGAACGGCCGCCCCTCAACGCGGGCGCGCTGCGCCGCGGACTGGTGCGGGCGGGCGGGCTGTGGACCGGCGTGGAGGTCGTGCAGTCCACCGGGTCCACCAACTCCGACCTCGTCGCCCTGGCCGCCGCCGGCAAGGCGGCCGAGGGCACCGTCCTGGTCGCCGAGGAGCAGACCTCCGGGCGCGGGCGGCTCGACCGGCAGTGGTCGGCACCGGCCCGCTCGGGTCTCTTCTTCTCCGTCCTGCTGGAGCCGGCCGACGTGCCCGTGGCCCGCTGGGGCTGGCTCCCGCTGCTCACCGGTGTCGCCGTCGCCACCGGCCTGTCCCGCTCGGCCGGCGTCGACACGGCACTCAAGTGGCCCAACGACCTCCTGGTCACTGTGGGTGGTGAGGAGCGCAAGGCCGGCGGCATCCTCGCCGAGCGCGCGGGGGACTCCGCCGTGATCGTCGGCGTCGGCATCAACGTCACTCTGCGCGAGGACGAGCTGCCCGTCCCGCAGGCCGCCTCCCTCGCTCTCGCCGGAGCCGTCACCACCGACCGCGATCCCCTCCTGCGGGCCGTTCTGCGGTCCCTGGAGCACTGGTACGACAAGTGGCGCACGGCGGGCGGCGACCCGGCCGCCAGCGGCCTCCAGGAGACGTACGCGGCCGGCTGCTCGACGCTCGGCCGGGTCGTGCGGGCCGAACTGCCCGGGGACCGGTCCCTCACCGGGGAGGCCGTGGCGATCGACGGCGACGGGCGGCTCGTCCTCGCCACGGAGGACGGCGTGCAGGAGCCCGTGGGGGCGGGCGACATCGTCCACCTGCGCCCCGCGTGACCCCGACCGCCCTTGTGGCGGCTCTGTCCGTGTGACTCACGGAGTGAGCTGGCCCACACCTGCCGTAGCATTGGGCCCGGTCGATACCTGACCGTGGCAGATCGGAAGGGCAGCAGGCGTGACCGTCGACGACACGGGCTCCGGCGCGGACGCGGACGGCCGGGTAGCCCCCGATGCCGCCGAGCCCGGCGAGAATCCGCTCGCGCTGCGGCTCGAAGGGCTCATCCTGGGCGCGGAGCGCCGCTACACCCCCTTCCAGGCCGCCCGCACCGCCGGCGTCTCCATGGAGCTGGCGACGCGCTTCTGGCGCGCCATGGGCTTCGCCGACGTCGGCCAGGCCAAGGCGTTCACGGAGGCCGACGTCCTCGCGCTGCGCCGGCTGGCCGGTCTCGTCGAGGCGGGGCTGCTGAGCGAGGCGATGGCCGTGCAGGTGGCCCGCTCCACCGGGCAGACCACCGCCCGGCTGGCCGGCTGGCAGATGGACTCGTTCCTGGAGGGCCTGACCGAGCCCCCGGAGCCGGGCATGTCCCGCACCGAGGTGACGTACCCGATCATCGAGCTGCTGCTCCCCGAACTGGAGGAGTTCCTCGTCTACGTCTGGCGGCGCCAGCTCGCCGCCTCGGCCGGCCGGGTCGTGCAGGCGGGCGACGACGAGGAGATGGTCGACCGGCGGCTCGCCGTGGGCTTCGCCGACCTGGTCGGCTTCACGCGGCTGACCCGCCGCATGGAGGAGGAGGAACTCGGCGAACTCGTCGAGGCCTTCGAGACCACCGCCGCCGACCTGGTGGCCGCGCGCGGCGGCCGGCTCATCAAGACCCTCGGCGACGAGGTCCTCTTCTCGGCGGACGACGCCGGGGTCGCCGCCGAGATCGCGCTGCGTCTCATCGAGACCATGGCGGGCGACGAGACGATGCCCGAACTCCGCGTCGGCATCGCCTTCGGCACGGTGACGACCCGCATGGGCGACGTCTTCGGCACGACGGTCAACCTCGCCTCGCGGCTCACCTCGATAGCTCCCCGCGACGCCGTCCTCGTCGACAGCGCCTTCGCCGAGGAACTCATCCGCAGCGGCGAGGCCCCCGCCTCCGAGGCGGAGGCCGCCGAAGCCGCGGCCGCCGCCGAGAAGGAGGGCGAGGAGCCGCCGACGTACCGCTTCGCGCTCCAGCCGATGTGGCAACGCCCGGTGCGGGGACTGGGAGTTGTCGAGCCCTGGCTCCTCACCCGCCGGGACTCGTCACCGGCGTAGCGCCCGTTACGGGGCGATCCCGAGCTGGCGCAGGATGCCGAGTTCGTCGGGCCGGTTCCAGCGCTCGACGATGTGGTCGTCCCGGACCCTGAAGATGTTGGTCCCGTGCAGGGTCAGGGGGCGGCCCTCGGCCGGGGCGGGCACTCCGAGGAGTTCACCGCGTTGCGTCCCGGCGGCGGTGAAGTGCTCGACGACCAGGTCGTCCTCGGCGATCATCAGGTCCGGTTCGCTGTGCCAGTCGGGACACGCCTCCCGGAACAGCGCGCCTGCGGTGCGGAAGCCTTCACGGTCGCCGGGCCCGTTGAACGGCGGGTCGTGGTCGACGAAGTCCTCGGCGAGGTACGCGTCGACCGCGCCGAGGTCGCCCTGGGTGAAGAGTGCGTCGATGAACGCGCGCACAAGGTCTTTGTTCTTGGCGAGGGTGGTGTCCGATGCGTTCATGTCTTCAGTCTCCCGCCGTCCACAAACCGGCACAAACGGGGTAATAGCGGCTCAATCGCGGTGGACCAGCGGGTCCACGCAGAGCCCGATGATCGGCACGCACAGACCGGGCCGACTCGGCGCCGGGGCAGGGGAGTCGGGAGCCCGGCTCGGGGTCGGAGCCGGTGCCGATGTCGGCGTGGGGGCGGTCGTGGGCGCCGGAGTCGCGGTCGGGTGCGGGGCCGGTGCCTGGGGCTGCGGGGTGTCGGCCGCCGTCCGGGGGGCCGTCGTGGGCGGTGCGGTCGTCGCGTACGGAGTCGGTACGACGCCGGAGGCCGCCGTCGGGGTCGGGCTCGCGGCGCCCATCACCGAGGTCGCGGAGGGGATCGCCGAGGGGATCGCGGCCGGGTCCGCGCTGATGGTGGCGGCCGCGTTGGCCGGGCGGTCGGCGCTCCGGCTCGCCTCGGGGCCGGGCTCCGCCTCCGCCGTGCCCAGGCCGCCGACTCCCGACTGCGAGCAGGATCTTGCGGGGCCGGGGACGGCGGTGTCGGCCCCGGGGGAGCGGCGGCGCTATGTCCGCGGTGTCCTCGGCCCGCTCCGCCTTCGTGGTCGTCGTCACGATCCCTCCCCTGTGGTGTGGCGGACGCACGTTATGCGCTTCTGTGGGCGGTGCGGCGGGAGTTGGGCGGGATGTCACCCGAACGGGGAAGGCCCGTGCGATGATCGGGGCGAGGTCTGTTAACCCACGTTAACCAGGAGGCTGTCATGGGCGAGGAGCGGTCCGAGGCGCGGTTCGGGGAGTTCGTGCTGGTGCGGCGGCACGGGTACGTCGCGGAACTGGTCCTGGACCGGCCGAAGGCCATGAACGCGGTCTCCACGGCGAT
>NZ_JAENRY010000255.1 GCF_016612545.1 Streptomyces sp. MBT65
CCGCCGGCTTCGTCGAGAAGCCCCGCTGGAAGACCGCCTCCGCGTGTGCCGGATCCACCCCCGACCCCGTGTCCGCGACCCGCAGGACCAGTGCCGAGGCGGGGCCCGTCGTGTCCGCCTCCGTCCGCGCCGTCACCGTGACCCGGGCCCGCAGGCTGCCCTGTGCCGCGTCCACCGCGTTGTCGATCAGGTTGCCGAGGATCGTGACCAGGTCCCGCGCGGGGAGCGAGTCCGGGAGCAGGCCGTCGTCCAGGCCGCTGTCCTCCGATACGACCAACTCGACGCCCCGCTCGTTCGATTGGGCCGTCTTGCCCAGCAACAGGGCGGCCAGCACAGGCTCGTTGACCGCCGAGACGACCTGGTCGGTCAGGGTCTGGGCCAGTTCCAGTTCGGCCGTGGCGAAGTCCACCGCCTCCTCCGCGCGGCCCAGCTCGATCAGCGAGACGACCGTGTGCAGGCGGTTCGCCGCCTCGTGCGCCTGGGAGCGCAGCGCCTGCGTGAAGCCGCGCTCCGAGTCCAACTCACCCATCAGGGACTGGAGTTCGGTGACATCGCGCAAGGTCACGACCGTGCCTCGGCGCTCGCCGCCCGACACCGGGGACGTGTTCACCACCAGCACCCGTGCCGCCGTCAGATACACCTCGTCCACCCGTTCCTCCGACGACAGCAGCGCCCCCGTCAGCGGCGCGGGCAGGCCCAGGTCCGCCACCGAGCGGCCCACCGGGTCCCCGGTCACGCCGAGCAGCTCGCGCCCGCCGTCGTTCATCAGCGCCACCCGGTACTGACCGTCGAGCATCAGCAGCCCTTCCCGCACCGCGTGCAGCGCGGCCTGGTGGTAGTCGTGCATATGGCTCAGCTCGGTCGCGTTCATGCCGTGGGTGTGACGGCGCAGGCGGGCGTTCACGACGTACGTCCCCACGGCACCCAGTGCCAGCGCGCCCGCCGCGACCCCGATCAGCGCCGTCACCTGGTCCTGCACCCGCTGAGTGATCGCCTCGACCCGGATGCCGGCGCTCACCAGGCCGATGACCCGGGTGTGACCGGTGTCGTAGACGGGCGTGACCGCGCGGACGGACGCGCCGAGCGTACCGGTGTACGTCTCGGTGAAGGTGCGGCCCTGCTGGGCGGGTGCGATGTGGCCGAGGAACTTCTTCCCGATCTGTTTCCGGTCGGGGTGGGTCCAGCGGATGCCCTGCGGATTCATGATCGTGACGAAGTCGACCCCGGTGTCCCGCTGGACGCGCACGGAGTACGTCTCCAGACGCGCGGTGGGGTCGGACGTACCGATCGCCGACACCACCGACGGCGAGTCCGCGACCGACCGCGCCACCGCGATGGCCTGCCGGCCGGCCGCGTCCTCGGCCTGGCTGCGGTCGCTGACGTAGGTGAACAGCGCGTACCCGGCGACGACGACCGCTATCAGCACCGCCTGCATGCCGAAGAGCTGGCCGGCGAGGCTGCGGGGGCGGGGGACGTGCGGGAAGCGCATGTCGTCAGTGTGCCTCTCCGAATAAGTGCGAACTAAATGAACGTAAGGGTGACCGCCCTCACAAGCCGGGAGATAGTCACCGCAACCCCGGAAGCAGCCGCCTCCCGGACGGGGCCGCACATCGATCAGTGCGGACCGCCGTAACACCCGTGAAGTTCATGCAACGCATGCAGTCCCCGGACGTGAGCCGCACTCGCAGCCCGGGTTCCACCGGTCGTGAGCCGCACGCCGGATGATGCCGACGACGTCGTCAAGGAGGGCAGCCGTGGCCAGCACCCCCGCACCCGCACCTGCCGCACCCGCAGCACCGCCCGTGAAGCGGGACCGCACCCACTACCTCTACATCGCGGTGATCGTGGCGGTCGCCCTCGGCATCGCCGTCGGGTTCATCGCGCCGGACTTCGCCAAGGAACTGAAGCCGATCGGTACGGGCTTCGTCGCGCTGATCAAGATGATGATCTCGCCGATCATCTTCTGCACGATCGTGCTCGGCGTCGGCTCCGTACGGAAGGCGGCGCAGGTCGGCAAGGTCGGCGGGCTCGCGCTCGCCTACTTCATCGGGATGTCGTTCGTGGCGCTGGCCATCGGCCTGGTCGTCGGCAACATCATCCACCCGGGCAGCGGCATGCACCTGACCGAGGCGGTCAAGGGCGTCGGACACACGCAGGCCCAGGCCGCCGCCGAGGGCCCGGTCGACTTCCTGCTCGGGATCATCCCGACCACCTTCGTGTCGGCGTTCACCGAGGGCCAGGTCCTCCAGACGCTGCTGATCGCGCTGCTCGCGGGCTTCGCGCTGCAGGCCATGGGCCGGACCGGCGAGCCGGTGCTGCGCGGTGTCGAGTACATCCAGAAGCTGGTCTTCCGCATCCTCGGCATGATCATGTGGGCCGCGCCCGTCGGTGCCTTCGGCGCGATGGCCGCGGTGATCGGCGAGACCGGCATGGACGCGCTCAAAGCGCTGGGCACGATCATGGCCGGCTTCTACGTGACCTGTTTCCTGTTCATCGTGGTCGTGCTCGGCACGCTGACCAAGCTGGTCGCCAAGGTCAACCTGTTCCAGCTGCTGAAGTACCTCGGCCGTGAGTTCCTGCTGATCGTCTCCACCTCCTCGTCCGAGTCCGCGCTGCCGCGGCTCATCGCGAAGATGGAGCACCTCGGGGTCAGCCGTCCGGTCGTCGGCATCACCGTGCCGACCGGCTACTCCTTCAACCTCGACGGCACGATGATCTACCTGACCATGGCCTCGCTGTTCATCGCCGACGCGATGGACCAGCCGATGAGCATCGGCCAGCAGATCGGCCTGCTGCTCTTCATGATGGTCGCCTCCAAGGGCGCGGCCGGTGTCTCCGGCTCCGGTATCGCCGTACTCGCCAGTGGTCTTCAGTCGCACAAGCCGGCCCTGGTCGACGGTGTCGGCCTGATCATCGGCATCGACCGCTTCATGAGCGAGGCCCGCGCGGTCACCAACTTCGCCGGCAACGCCGTCGCCACGCTGCTCATCGGCACCTGGACCGGCGAGGTCGACAAGGAGCGGGTCAACCGGGTCCTCGCGGGTGAACTGCCCTTCGACGAGAAGACGTTGCTCGACGAGGACGGCGACGACGCGCACCTCGACGGAGTGCCCGAGCAGGGCGGCGAGAAGGAACTCGCCAAGGCCTGAGCCTCGTTGGCGCTCGCCCTCAGACCGGGGCGCCCGGACCCGCCTGAACACGGTCCGGACGCCCCGACCACGCCGGGCGGCTGGGTGTCCCCCCGTCGCTCAGCCGCCCGGTCCACCTCCCCGCCGTTCCTGGGGATGCACTAGCGTGCCGTGCCGTGCCGGAAACCTCCGGCACGGCACGGCACGTTCACGTTCGGTGGGAGTCACGGGGGCCATGGGCATGAAGATCGACTGGGACCGGCGGCACTGCGCACGGCACGGACATGTGACGTACGCGCCGGACGAGACGGCACTGCGGGACCGGCTGCGCGCCGAGACCGGGCTGGGGACGGCCTGGCGCTGTCTGCGCTGCGGCGACTTCGCGCTCGGCGAACCGCACGGCTCGGGGCCCGCCGAACAGGCCCCGCTGGTGCCGCGCGGGAAGGTGCTGCGGGATCTGTTCATCCTGCGCTTCCTGGCCATCGAGCGGGCCGTGCGCGGGGTGTTCATCGTGCTGGTCGCCGCCGCGGTGTGGAAGTTCAGCAACAGCCAGGACTCGGTGCGCAAGCTCTTCGACGACTACCTCAACGTCTTCCGCCCCGTCTTCAAGCACTTCCACTACGACCTCGACCACTCGCCGATCGTCGGCTCCATCCAGAAGACCTTCGGCTACAAGCACTCCACGCTCGTCCTGGTCGCCGTACTGCTGCTCGCGTACGCGCTGATCGAACTCGTCGAGGCCGGCGGGCTCTGGTACGCCAAGCGCTGGGCGGAGTATCTGACGGTGGTCGCCACCGCCGCGTTCCTGCCGCTGGAGATCTACGAACTCACCGAACACATCAGCTGGTTGAAGATCGCCACCCTCGTCCTCAACATCCTCGCCGTCCTCTATATCGCCCTGGCCAAGCGGCTGTTCGGGCTGCGCGGCGGCCGCAAGGCCTTCGACGAGGAACGGGAGAGCGCCTCCCTGCTGGAGGTGGAGACCTCCGCGGGGGTCATGGTCTGACACCCTGGTCCGACACATCGGCACAAAACGGAGCCGGGCATGGGCGAATCGGACGGATTGGAGATCCTCGGCGCGGCGGAGTACGAGCGCCGGTACGGCGCCCAGCGGGAGGCCTCGCCGCTGTCGATCCAGGAGATCAGCGAACTCTTCCACCAGTTCCTCGCCGCGGTCGCCCGCCCCAGGCCGAAGGATCACGACCCCGCCCGCAACCTCACCGAACGCCTCCGCGCCCACCTCGGTACGGCCCCCGCCGACCGGCCCGTCGTCAAGGCCGCGTATCCGCCGTACGACCTCCCGAACGTGCATCTCGCGCTGGAGAACTGGTTCGCCGGGGAAGGGCGTTCGTACGAACTGATCGGGATGCGCGGCGCGCAGAACCGGAGCGATCTCACCCTCGGCGACATCCTCGAGGCCGCCGACCGGCACGACCGGTTCACGATCGGCGCGGTCGACTACGCCCAGCTGCCGATCTCGCCGGACGCCGAACTCCCCTGTGTCTCCTGCGGGTTCTACCTCGGCGCGGAGGGCGAGGACCGGTTCGCGGTGCTGCTGCGCGGACCGGCCGACGAGTATGGGCGCGACAAGGTGGAGATCGAAGTCCTCGCGCGGGACAAGGAGTTCGCGGACCGGCTGCTCGCCCAGATCGACGGGCTGGTGCGCGAGCACAACATCTTCCGCGGCCAGGTGCTCTCCTTCGAGGGCTCCGAGTTCGGCCACGGCCTCGGCCCGTTCCGCTTCCACCGCCGCCCCGCCCTGACCCGCGAGGACATCGTCCTGCCCGAGGGCCTCCTGGAGCGCGTCGAACGCCAGGTCGTCGGCGTGGCCCGCCGCCGCGAACAACTCCGCGCCGCCGGCCAGCACCTGCGCCGCGGCCTCCTCCTCTACGGCCCGCCCGGCACCGGCAAGACCCACACGATCCGCTATCTCCTCTCCCATCTCCCGCAGTTCACGGTCGTCGTCCTGTCCGGCACGGGCATCGACGCGATCGGCCCCGCCTGCGCCCTGGCCCGGATGCTCCAGCCCGCGCTGGTCGTCCTGGAGGACTGCGACCTGATCGCCGAGGCCCGCGACCACGGCAGCGGCGAACAGCCCCTCCTCTTCCAGATCCTCAACGAGATGGACGGCCTCGGCGACGACGCCGACGTGGCCTTCCTCCTCACCACCAACCGCGCCGACCTCCTCGAACCGGCCCTGGTCCAGCGCCCCGGCCGCGTCGACCTCGCCGTCGAGATCCCCCTCCCGGACGCCCCGGGCCGGGCCAGACTCCTCACTCTCTACGGCACGGGCCTGGACCTCGACGAGGAGACCACCGCCGAGGTGGTGACCCGTACGGACGGCACGACCGCGTCCTTCACCAAGGAGCTGGTACGCCGGTCCGTGCTGATCGCGGCCGAACGCGAGTCGGCGGTCACCGAACCGGCCGACCTCCGCGCGGCTCTCGACGAACTCCTCGCCGACCAGGACCGGTTGACCCGTCGGCTGCTCGGGGTGCGGGGTGCGGGGGACGACGACCCGGAGTGACCCGCGCGGCGGGGGCGGCGGCTGTCCTTGCCTTCACGCCGACGTCAAGGACTACCGTCGTGGTCATGCGAATCGGCGAGCTGGCCGCGCGGGCCGGGACCACCACGCGGGCGTTGCGGTACTACGAGTCGCGGGGGCTGCTGCCCGCGCGGCGCGGGGGGAACGGGTACCGGACGTACGACGAGGGCGATCTGAAGCTGCTGCGGCAGATCAGGACCTTGCAGGACTTCGGGTTCGACCTGGAGGAGACGCGGCCCTTCGTGGAGTGTCTGCGGGCCGGGCACCCGGAGGGCGACTCGTGCCCGGCGTCGCTCGCGGTCTACCGGCGCAAGCTGGCCGAACTGGACTCCCTGATCGGGGAGTTGCAGGCGGTGCGGGCGGAGATCGGGGTGCGGCTTGCGACCGTCGAGGAGCCGGAACCGTTGTGCGAACTGGGAGGGCGGGAGCTGTGATCGGGGCGACAGACGTGATCGACGTGACGGACGGGAATTTCGCGGCCGAGGTAATCGGGGCCGAGGTGCCGGTGCTGGTGGAATTCACCGCCGACTGGTGTCCGCCGTGCCGGCAGATGGGACCGGTGCTGCGGGCCCTCGCCGCGGAGGAGGCGGATCGGCTGAAAGTGGTGCAGTTGAACGTGGACCGGAACCCGGAGACCACGAACGCCTACAAGGTGCTCTCGATGCCCACGTTCATCGTGTTCCGGGGCGGTGAGCCGGTGAAGGCCATGGTGGGGGCGCGGCCCAAGCGCCGGCTGCTGGAGGAGCTCTCCGACGTGCTGTGATCCCGCCCGATACGCAAAGAAATCCCCCGAGCAATTGCGCTCGGGGGATTTCTTTGCGTATATTCAATGGTTCGCGACTTCACGGGAATTGAGTCGCAAAGAGGCTCAGTGAGCACAGTATATAGGTCCGGGAGTGGAATTGTCAAACAGCGATGAAATTCACGGTGAGCAGGAATTCATCGACGGTCTGTACGCACGCGTGGACGCGCTGCGCGGCGCCACCGAGGACTCCGTCACGGACGCGCTCGGGCAGGGCAACACGCCCATGCAGGCCCGGCTGGAGCGGGACATCCTGGTCGCCGAGCGCTCGGGGCTGCTCGCCGCGCTGAACGCCGTGGACGGCTCGCTCTGCTTCGGCCGCATCGACCTGACCTCCGGCGTCCGGCACCACATCGGCCGGATCGGCATCCGGGACGGCGACGTCGACCTCACCCCGATCCTGATCGACTGGCGCGCCGAGGTCGCCCGCCCCTTCTACCTCGCCACCGGCCACACCCCGATGGGCCTGCGCCGCCGCCGGCACCTCACCACCGACGGCCGCCGCGTCACCGCCCTGCACGACGAGATCCTCGACCTCGGCGACGCCACCCGCACCGGCCACGAGGACCCCACCGGTGACGCCGTGCTGCTCGCCGCGCTCAACTCCGCGCGCACCGGCCGGATGAGCGACATCGTGCAGACCATCCAGGCCGAACAGGACGAGATCATCCGGGCCCCCCATCGCGGAGTGCTCGTCGTCGAGGGCGGCCCCGGCACCGGCAAGACCGCCGTCGCGCTGCACCGGGCCGCGTATCTCCTCTACGAGCACCGGGAGTTGCTCGCCAAGCGCGCCGTCCTGATCGTCGGCCCGAACCCCGCGTTCCTCGGCTACATCGGCGAGGTGCTGCCCTCCCTCGGCGAGACCGGCGTCCTGCTGGCGACCGTCGGCGAGCTGTTCCCCGGTGTGAGGGCCACGGCCACCGACACGCGCGCGGCGGCGGCCGTGAAGGGGCGCGCCGACATGGCCGACGTCCTCGCCGCCGTCGTACGCGAATGGCAGTCCCTGCCCGACCCGGTCATCGCGATCGAGCACGACCGCGAGATCCTCATGCTCGACGACGGCCTGGTCCGGATGGCCCGCGACCGCACCCGCGAGGCGGGGCTCCCGCACAACGCGGCCCGCGAGCACTTCGAGGGCCACATCCTCAACACGCTCACGGAGATGGTCGCCGAACGCATCGGCACGGATCCGTTCGACGGCAGCAATCTGCTGGACCCCAGCGACATCACCCAGATCCGCGACGAACTCGCCGAGAACCCCGAGGTCTGGGCCGCCATCGACCAGTTGTGGCCGCGGCTGACCCCGCAGTACCTCGTCGCGGACTTCCTCGCCGACCCCGTGGGCCATGTCTCCGACGACGACGCGGACGCCATCCGCCGCCCGGTGACCCGGGCGTGGACCGTGGCGGACGTACCGCTGCTCGACGAGGCCGCGGAACTCCTGGGGCGCGACGACCGGGTGGTGCGGGCGCGGGCCGAGCGCGAACGTGCGGAGCAGGTGTCGTTCGCCCAGGGCGTGTTGGACGTGTCCTTCGCCTCCCGGACCTTCGAGTTCGAGGACAAGGAGGAGGGCGACCCCGAGGGCTCCGAGGTGCTGTCCGCGCACGACATCATCGACGCGGAGCGCTTCGCGGAGCGGCACGAGGAGGAGGACCACCGCAGCGCCGCCGAGCGCGCGGCGGCCGACCGTACGTGGGCGTTCGGGCACATCATCGTCGACGAGGCGCAGGAACTCTCCCCGATGGCCTGGCGGTTGCTCATGCGGCGCAGTCCCACGCGGTCGATGACCCTGGTCGGCGATCCGGCGCAGACCGCCGAAGCGGCGGGTGTCGGGTCCTGGTCGGAGATCCTCGCCCCGTACGTCGAGGACCGCTTCGACCACACCCGCCTCGGCGTCAACTACCGCACGCCCGCCGAGATCATGGACCTCGCGGCGGCGGTCGTCCGCGCGGAGAACCCGTCCTTCGAACCGCCGAGTTCGGTTCGGTCCACCGGTGTACGGCCCTGGGTGCGGGCAACCGACGATCTGCCGGGGGCCGTTGCCAAGGCCGTGGATGAACTCACGCCCGCGGAGGGACGGTTGGCGGTGATCGCGCCGCGGGATCTGCATCGGCGGCTGGCGGCGCGGCTGGACGGGGTGACGGCGGGCGCGGAGCCGGACCTGACGCGGAGTGTCGTCCTGCTGGATCCGCGCCAGGCCAAGGGGCTGGAGTTCGACTCCGTCCTCGTCGTCGAGCCGGGGCGGTACGGCACGAGTGATCTGTACGTGGCGTTGACCCGGGCGACCCAGCGGCTGGGCGTGCTGCACACGGGATCGCTGCCGCTGAGCTTGGCGGGGGCGGTGTCTGGGTGACCGTCCCTGGGGGCTGCGCCCCCAGACCCCCCTTCGGCCCTGAAGGGGCCTCGTCCTCAAACGCCGGACGGGCTGAAAATGCCCGCCTGCGCCGAGAACGCCAGGTTGCTATGCAGGTCGCAGCCAGACCGTTGCCAGCGGTGGCAAGGTGAGTCGGATGCTGGTCGGGCGGCCGTGCCACGGTTGGGGTTCGGGCTTGATGGGGTCGGGGTTGGTGATGTCGCCGCCGCCGTAGCGGGCGGTGTCGGTGTTGAGGGACTCGTGCCAGGCGGGGATGTCGTCCGGGGTGCCGAGCCGGTAGTCGTGGCGGACCACCGGGGAGAAGTTGCTGACGGCCAGGAGGGGGGAGCCGTCGGTGTCGTAGCGGAGGAAGGCGAAGACGTTGTCGTCGGCCGCGTCGCCCGTCACCCACTGGAAGCCGGTCGGGTCGGTGTCGAGTTGCCAGAGGGCGGGGGTGTGGCGGTAGACGGTGTTGAGGTCGCGGACGAGGTCGCGTACGCCGCGGTGGTCCGCCTCCGCGCCGTAGGCCGGGTCGAGGAGCCACCAGTCGGGGCCGTGGGTCTCGGACCACTCCGCGCCCTGGGCGAACTCCTGGCCCATGAAGAGGAGTTGCTTGCCGGGGTGGGCCCACATGAAGGCGAGGTAGGCGCGGAGGTTGGCGCGCTGCTGCCACCAGTCGCCGGGCATCTTCGACACCAACGAGCGCTTGCCGTGGACGACTTCGTCGTGGGAGATGGGCAGGACGTAGTTCTCGCTGTAGGCGTACACCATGGAGAAGGTCATCTCGCCGTGGTGGTGGCGGCGGTGGATGGGGTCGTGCGCCATGTAGTCGAGAGAGTCGTGCATCCAGCCCATGTTCCACTTCAACCCGAAGCCCAGGCCGCCGAATCCGCCGGGGCCGATGTGGTGGGTGGCACGGGTGACGCCGTCCCAGGCGGTGGACTCCTCGGCGATGGTCACGACACCGGGCACCCTGCGGTACACCGTCGCGTTCATCTCCTGGAGGAAGGCGACCGCGTCGAGGTTCTCGCGGCCGCCGTGCTCGTTCGGGGTCCACTGGCCCGGCTCGCGTGAGTAGTCGAGGTAGAGCATCGAGGCGACCGCGTCCACGCGCAGGCCGTCGATGTGGAACTCCTCGCACCAGTAGACGGCGTTCGCCACAAGGAAGTTGCGCACCTCACGGCGGCCGAAGTCGAACTCCAGGGTGCCCCAGTCGGGGTGCGCGGCACGGAGCGGGTCCTCGTGCTCGTACAGGGGGCGGCCGTCGAACTCGGCCAACGCCCAGTCGTCGCGCGGGAAGTGGGCCGGTACCCAGTCCATGAGGACGCCGATGCCGGCCTGGTGCAGGGCGTCGACGAGGAACTTGAAGTCGTCGGGGGTGCCGAGGCGGGAGGTCGGGGCGTAGAAGCCGGTGACCTGATAACCCCAGGAACCGCCGAAGGGGTGCTCGGCGACCGGCATCAGCTCGACGTGGGTGAAGCCCAGGTCCTTGATGTAGGCGGGGAGTTGCTCGGCGAGCTGGCGGTACGTCAGGCCGGGCCGCCAGGAGGCGAGATGGAGCTCGTAGACGGAGAACGGGGCTTTGTGGGCGGGGAGTTCGGTGCGCGCCGCGAGCCACTCCTCGTCGTGCCACTCGTAGTGCGAGGCGTGGACGATCGAGGAGGTGGCGGGCGGGACCTCGGTGTGGCGGGCCATGGGGTCGGCGCGCAGCGTCTTGGAACCGTCGGGGCGGGTGATCTCGAACTTGTACAGCTCGCCCTCGCCGATGCCCGGCATGAACAGTTCCCAGACACCGGTGGAGCCGAGTGAGCGCAGCGGGGCGCCCGTACCGTCCCAGAAGTTGAAGGTACCGGCGAGACGTACGCCCTGGGCGTTCGGCGCCCACACCGTGAAGCGGGTGCCGGCGACGCCCTGATGCGTCATCGGCCGCGCCCCGAGCGCCTGCCACAACTCCTCGTGCCGGCCCTCACCGAGCAGATGCAGATCCAGATCCCCGAGCGCGGGCAGGAACCGGTACGCGTCCTCGACCTCCTGCACGGCACCGTCGTAGGCCACGGCGAGCCGATACTCCGGCACACCCTGGAGGGGGACCAGCCCGGAGAAGAAACCGTCCCCGTCGTCATGCAACTCGGCCCTCAACTGCCCGGCCACCACGGTCACTCCGAGCGCGAACGGCCGAAACACCCTGAAGGCGACGCCGCCCGGTACCGGG
>NZ_JAENRY010000256.1 GCF_016612545.1 Streptomyces sp. MBT65
GTCGTCCACGACGAGAACGCGTGGGCGTTGGGGGGCGTGGCCGGCCACGCCCCCCAACGCCCACGCGTTCTCGTCGTGGACGACACCCCGCAGCATGCCCCGGTCCGCCTTGGCCCAGGGACGGCGCTGGTCCTCCGTCGCCGCCGCGCCCGGGCAGGGGCCGAAGTCCGTCGAGGTCATGCCCAGGGGGCGGGTGATGCCGTCGTGGACGAGGACGTCGAGGGTGCGGCCGCTGATGCGTTCCAGGACGAACTGGAGGAGGAGCAGGTTCAGGTCCGAGTACACGTACTCGCCCGGCTCCGCCACCGGCGCCTCCGCCCGCAGCATCGCCAGGCGTTCCGCGTCGTCCGCGCAGTCGTAGAGCGGGAGTTCGGGGCGCAGTCCCGAGGTGTGGGTGAGGAGTTGGCGGACGGTGATGCCGTGGCGGGCGGCGGCCCGGAAGTCCGGGAGGTAGGCGCCCACCCGGGCGTCGATGCCCAGCGTGCCCCGCTCGATCTGCTGCATCGCGGCCACCGCCGTGAAGAGCTTGGTGAGGGAGGCCAGGTCGAAGGGGGTGTCCACGGTGGCCGGGACGCGGGCGGCCGGCGGCAGTTCCACACCCCGGTCGGTCTCGGGGTCGTAGGCCGCGTACCGTACGGCCCAGCCCGCCGCCTCCTCGACGGCGATCACCGGGCCGCGGCCCGCGACCACGACGGTGGCCGCCGCCCAGGGGCGGTCGCCGGTGGTGAGGTCGTGGACCTCCCGGACCAGGTGACGGAGTTCCTCGGGGTCGAGGCCCGCCCGTTCCGGGGTGTCGTGGCGCAGTCTCGGGGCGCTCAGCTCCCCACTCCCTCCGCGGTCGTACCTGTTGTCGTACGTGTGTTCCAAGGACGGCACATTCCCACGAAACAGGCCACCGCCACCAATGCGGCCGCCAGTTGGACGACCGCCATCGGGACGGCGGTGTGCTCGCCCGCGATGCCGACGAGCGGGGAGGCCACCGCGCCGATCAGGAAGGAGGAGGTGCCCAGCAGTGCGGAGGCGGAGCCCGCGGAGTGCCGGGTGCGCATGAGGGCGAGGGTCTGGGCGTTGGGGAGGGTCACACCCATCGCCGACATCAGGACGAACAACGCCGTGGCCACGGGTACCAGGCCCACCGGCCCGAACACTCCCGTCGCCATCAGCAGCAGGGCCGTCGCCGCCAGCACCGCCACCGCCAGGCCCGCGCCCAGGACCTTGTCCATGGAGACCCGGCCCACCAGCAGTTTTCCGTTGATCTGGCCCACCGCGACCAGGCCGACGGAGTTGATGCCGAACAGCACGCTGAAGGTCTGCGGGGAGGCGCCGTAGATGTCCTGGACGACGAACGGGGATGCCGAGATGTAGGCGAAGAGGGCCGCGAAGGAGAAGCCGCCCGTGAGCATGTAGCCCGTGAAGGGGAGGTCGGCGAGGAGGGCGCGCATGCCGCGCAGGGCCTCCGCGGTGCCGCCCGCGTGGCGGTCGGCCGGGGCGAGGGTCTCGGGGAGGCGGGTCCAGACGAGGACCGCCAGTGCCGTCCCGACGAAGGTCAGGACCACGAACACGCCCCGCCAGTCGGTCACCCGGAGGATCTGGCCGCCGACCAGCGGCGCGACGATCGGGGCGACCCCGGAGACCAGCATGAGGGTCGAGAAGAAGCGGGCCATCGCCACGCCGTCGTAGAGGTCGCGTACGACCGCCCTCGCGATCACTATGCCGGCCGCGCCCGCGAGGCCCTGGAGCAGGCGGAAGGCGACCAGGGACTCGACGTTCGGGGCGAACGCGCACAGCGCCGTCGCCAGGACGTAGACCGCGAGGCCGGTCAGGAGCGGGCGTCTGCGGCCCCATTTGTCGCTCATCGGGCCCACCACCAGCTGGCCCAGCGCCATGCCCGCCAGGCAGGCGGTGAGCGTGAGCTGGACGGTCGCGGCCGATGCGTGCAGGGAGCGGGTGACCTCGGGGAGCGCGGGGAGGTACATGTCCATCGCCAGCGGGGGCGTCGCGGTGAGGCCGCCGAGGATGAGGATGACGAGGAGGCCCGCGCGGCGGGTCGCCTTCAGCGACGACGACGGTACGGCGGACTGCGGCGCGGCCGGCGCCTGCGCCCTCTGCTCGGGCATGTGCCCCTCCCTCCCTGGCTGATCCGCCACCTATGCTCTCAGCTCGTACAGGGTGCCGAGGTACTGGTGAGCGAGGGTGGGGCCACGATGACGGAAGAGAACGTGCGCTGGGGAGTCCTGGCGACCGGCGGGATCGCCGCCGCGTTCACGGCGGCGCTGGTCGATCTGCCGGACGCCGAGGTGGTCGCGGTGGCCTCGCGGACGGAGGCCTCGGCGAAGGCCTTCGCGGAACGGTTCGGGATCGAGCGGGCCTACGGCGACTGGGACGCGCTGGCGAACGACGCGGACCTCGATGTCGTCTACGTCGCCACCCCGCACTCGGCGCACCGCGCGGCGGCCGGTCTCTGTCTGGAGGCCGGGCGGAACGTGCTCGTCGAGAAGGCCTTCACCCTGAACTCCCGTGAGGCGAACGAACTTGTCGCGCTGGCGGCCGACCGTGGCAGCTTCCTGATGGAGGCCATGTGGATGTACTGCAATCCGCTGGTACGGCGGCTGAAGGCGCTCGTGGACGACGGCGCGATCGGTGAAGTGCGCACCGTCCAGGCCGACTTCGGGCTCGCGGGACCCTTCCCGCCCGCGCACCGGCTGCGCGATCCGGCGCAGGGCGGCGGCGCGCTGCTCGACCTCGGGGTGTACCCGGTGTCGTTCGCGCATCTGCTGCTCGGCGAGCCCGCCGACATCAAGGCGTCGGCCGTGCTCTCCCCCGAGGGCGCCGACCTCCAGACCGCGGCCCTGTTCTCCTGGGACAGCGGCGCGCTGGCCGCGCTGCACTGCTCGATCGTCGGCGGTACGGGGACCTCGGCGTCGGTGACCGGTTCGCTGGGCCGGATCGACATCCCGGACGGCTTCTTCCACCCGGAGCGGTTCGTGCTGCACCGGGACGGCCGCGACCCCGAGGAGTTCGTCCTCGACCCGGCCGACGGGCCGCGCAACACACTGCGGCACGAGGCGTCCGAGGTGATGCGGGCGCTACGGGCCGGCGAGACCGAGTCCCCGCTGGTGCCGCTGGAGGGCACCCTCGCGGTGATGCGCACGCTGGACGCGGTGCGGGAGCGGATCGGGGTGCGGTACCCGCAGGAGGGCTGACTCGTAGGCTGCGGCCCATGGACGCAGAGCGAGTGAAGACCGCCGTGGTGACCGGCGCGGGTTCCGGGATCGGCCGCGCGGTCACCGTGGAACTGCTGCGCGCGGGCTGGTCGGTGGCACTGGCCGGCCGCCGCGCCGGGGCGCTGGAGGAGACGGCCGCGCTGGTGCCCGAGGGCGCCTCCCTCGTCGTGGTGACGGACGTGGCGCGGCCGGAGGACGTGGACGCGCTGTTCGACGCGACGGTGGAGCGGTTCGGGCGCGTGGACCTGCTGTTCAACAACGCGGGGACCTTCGGGCCCGGTGGGGTGCCGGTCGAGGAGTTGCCGTACGACGCGTGGCGGCATGTGGTGGACACCAACCTCAACGGGGCGTTCCTGTGCGCGCAGGCGGCGTACCGGCGGATGAAGGAGCAGGTGCCGCAGGGCGGGCGGATCATCAACAACGGATCGATCTCCGCGCATGCTCCTCGGCCGCACTCCGTGGCCTACACCGCGACCAAGCACGCGCTGACCGGGCTCACCAAGTCCCTTTCGCTGGACGGGCGGCCGTACTCGATCGCGGTCGGGCAGATCGACATCGGGAACGCGGCGACGGACATGACCCGGCGGATGGAGACCGGGGCGTTGCAGGCCAACGGGGTGGTAGCCCCGGAACCGGTGATGGATGTCGCGGATGTGGCGCGCACGGTCCGGCACATGGCGGAGTTGCCGTTGGCGGCGAATGTGCAGTTCGCGACGGTGTTGGCGACCTCGATGCCGTATGTGGGCCGTGGCTGAGGCAAGTTGCACAAACGGAATTTGACCGTCCGCACCATTGCGCCCGGTTACTGACTTATGCTCAACTCTTCTCCACCAAAGCTTCACAGTTGGGGCACTGAGCTTCCGCGGCCACACCGAGGGGGGAGGCGACAGTCGTTCCACCGCCCGGGTGGGGGTGGGCCTCGCGTGGGACCGCGAGGTGTCACACCGGGCGGTGGAACGGCTGTCGCACAGTTCAACTCCCCTGCTTCTCCTCGGCTTTGGGCTCCGGCTCGGGACTGACCTCGGCCTTGGCCGCCGCTACGGCCGCCCGGCGCCTGCGCAGTGCGAACGCGCCGCCCGCGAGCACCACGACCGCCCCCGCCGCGCCTTCCAGCAGCCGCCAGGGCGAGGTGCCGTCCGACGAGGAGGCGGCGGATCCACCGGCGCCCGGTGCCCCCTTCGCGCCCTTCCCCGACGGTGTCGGGCTCGCGGTCGCGCCGCCCTCGCTCAGCGGATCGACCAGCGCGCCCACCGCCTGCGCCGAACTCCCTTTGCCGAAGCCCCAGTCGAGGAGCGCGGCGGTCTCCTTGTAGACCTCGTTGCCGCCGTTCGCGGGGTGCATCACGGTGACCAGGAGGGTGCGGCCGCCGCGCGTCGCTGCGCCGGTGAAGGTGTTGCCGGCGTGGCTGGTGTAGCCGTTCTTCACGCCGATGATGCCCGGGTAGATGCCCAGGCCGTAGGCGCCGGTGAGCAGGCGGTCGGTGTTCTGGATCTGGAAGGTCTTCTTGCCGCCGGCCGGGAAGTTCGCGGTCCTCGTGGAGCAGTACGCGCTGAAGTCGGCGTCGCGCAGCCCGTGCCGGGCGAAGAGTGTGAGGTCGTACGCCGAGGAGAGCTGCCCGGGGTGGTCGAAGCCGTCCGGGCTCACCACATGCGTGTCCAGGGCCTGGAGGTCCTTCGCCTTGGCCTGCATCTCGGCCACCGTCGCCGCGATGCCGCCGTTCATGTGGGACAGCACATGCACGGCGTCGTTGCCGGAGCGCAGGAAGACGCCCTGCCACAACTGGTGGACGGTGTACAGGATTCCGGGCTTGACGCCGACCATGCTGGAGCCGGAGGGGACGTCGGCGAGGTCGGCGTCGGTGGCCCGGTGGGTGCGGGTCCGCTCGAACTTGCCGAGCACGGTGTCGGCGAACAGCATCTTCAGCGTGGACGCGGGCGCGAGCCGCTGATGCGCGCGGTACGAGGCGAGCACCTCGCCCGTCCTGTGGTCGGCGACGATCCAGGAGCGGGCGGTGAGTTTCTTGGGCAGACCGGTGGCGTCGCCCACCTGGATCCCGTCGCGGGCCAGCCGCTCGCCGCCTATCGCCGTCGCCGCGGACGCGGGTGCGGCCGCCGCCAGAGGAAGGGCGGCGGCGGACAGGCCGAGAGCGGCACGCCGGGTGAGCCGAGAGGAATCGCGCATCCCGGGACCGTACAAAACCGGGGTGGGGCGGTGCACGGCGGGGGTGGCGAGAAAACGTCGGGGCGAAGGCGCGGGACCCCACACCAACAGGGCATTGAACAGGGGTTTCCTGGCAGGAGGCCCTCGACAGCTTAGGAATGAGCTGTCTGACAGAATTCTGATTTCGGGCGTCTTTTTCTCAGCTCACACACATCCCTTACTCAGGACGACTCAAAGCTTTCTCCATAGCTTGTGGCCGCGCCCACAGCGGGCGCCAAGAACCTTTGGGGAATGGGATGTTTGGCATCTATCTCAAGCGCGAGCTGAGCCGGCGCAAGAAGGCGGCCCTGGTCATCGCCATGGGTCTGGCGCTCGGTATCGCGCTGGTCATCACCGTCAACTCGGTGTCGGCCGGCATGAATCAGGCTCAGGACAAGGTCCTCAAGTCTCTTTACGGCCTCGGAACCGACATGACCGTGACCAAGGCGCAGTCGGCCCCCAAGGCCGGCAGCTCGCAGGGTCCCAGTTTCAAGTTCGGCGCCACCTCCTCCAGCAGCACCTCGCAGAGCACGGACCGGGTGAACACGCAGGGCGGTCAGGCCCTCGCGTCCTCCCTGGTCACCAAGGTCGGCGCGCAGAAGGGCGTGTCCGCCGCGGTCGGCGCGCTGACGCTGAACGTCACCAAGGTCGACGGCTCCTTCACCCAGGGCAAGGCCAAGTCCTCCACCACGTCCGGCAGTTCGGGCTCCTCGCAGCAGGGCGGCCCCGGCGGCGGCACCGGCAGCGGCTCCACCGGTCAGCCCCAAGTGCAGGGCGGCGGCGCCAACTTCAACGTGAACTCGTACTCGGTCGCCGGCATCGACGTCACCAACCAGACGCTCGGCCCGCTGTCCACGTCGAAGATCACCTCCGGCAAGACCTTCACGACCGCGCAGACCAACGCGAAGGTCGCGGTCGTCAGCGCCTCGTACGCCAAGTCGAAGAAGTACAAGGTCGGTTCGACCTTCTCGATCTCCGGCACCAAGTTCACGGTCATCGGCATCGCGACGCCCAACAGCAGCGAGTCCACGATCGACGTGTACCTGCCGCTGAAGCAGGCGCAGACGCTGGGCGACTCGAAGAACAAGGTCACCACGATCTACGTCAAGGCGACCGACTCCAAGCAGATCTCGGCCGTCAAGACGACGATCCAGAAGAACATCTCGGGTACGACGGTCACCACCTCCACCGACCTCGCGTCCACCGTGTCCGGCTCGCTGTCCACCGCCTCCAACCTGGCGACCAGCGTGGGCAAGTGGCTGTCGATCGCGGTCCTGATCGCCGCGTTCCTCGTGGCCGCGCTGCTGACCTCCTCGGCGGTGTCCCGCCGGGTGCGTGAGTTCGGCACGCTGAAGGCGCTCGGCTGGCCGAGCCGCAAGGTGACCCGGCAGGTCGTCGGCGAGTCCATGGTCAACGGTCTGATCGGCGGCGGCCTCGGTATCGCGCTGGGCCTCCTGGCGGCCTACACGGTCACCGCGATCAGCCCCAAGCTGACCGCGCAGCTCGGCTCCACCTCCGGCGGCGGTGGCGGCATGGGCGGCCCCGGCGGCGGTCAGGGCGGTCCCGGCCAGCAGGCCACCTCCAACACCCTGGAGATCGCGCTCAACGCGCCGGTCTCGCTGACCACGATCGCCCTCGCGGTGGGCCTCGCCGTCACCGGCGGGCTGATCGCCGGCGCGATGGGCGGCTGGCGTGCCTCCCGGATGCGTCCGGCGGACGCCCTGCGCAGCGTGTCGTAGGACGGCGGCTGTCACCGTGCGGCCTCCGTCGTGGAGCGCCGCACCCCTGATCCGGGGCGCCGCCACCGTTCCCCCCGGGCGGCGGCGCCCCGCCCCTCTTCTTCACAGACGTTCTTCACGACGGAGATCCCATGTACAAGCTCACCGGCGTCACCAAGCGCTACTCGCGGGGCAAGGAGACGGTCGAGGCGCTGCGCGGCGTCGACCTGACGATCGAGGACGGCGACCAACTCGTCATCCAGGGCCCCACCGGCGGCGGCAAGTCGACGCTGTTGCAGATGATCGGCGGCCTGGACCGCCCCTCCGAGGGCAGTGTCGAGCTGGACGGCGTCAACCTCGCCACCATCAGCGAGGCCAAACTGACCCGGCTGCGGGCCGAGAAGATCGGCATCATCTTCCAGTCCTTCAACCTCATCCCGACGCTCACCGCGCAGGAGAACGTCGAGACGGCCCTGGTCCCGCTCGGCGTCAAGCCGGCCGAGCGCCGCGAGCGGGCGGCGGAAGCCCTCACCTCGGTCGGTCTCGGCGACCGCCTCAAGCACGCCCCGTCCGAACTCTCCGGCGGCCAGCAACAGCGCGTCGCGATCGCCCGCGCGCTGGTCAAGAAGCCGAAGGTGCTCCTCGCCGACGAGCCCACCGGCAACCTCGACGAGGGCACCCGCGACGACATCATGGGCCTGCTCGAAGGCCTGTGGCACGAGTACGGGCTGACCTTCATCATGGTCACCCACGACTCGTCGATCGCCCGCCGCGCCCCGCGCCTCGCGACCATCAAGGCCGGCCAGATCACCCTGACCGAACAGGGCCGCGGCACGGGCCAGTTCGCCCCCCAGCAGAGCGAGGCCGACCAGCAGTACGCGCAGTACGGCAACCAGGGTTACTGAGCCCGACGCCTCAACCGGGCCCGCGTGCCCACCTGTCCGGTCCCGCAAGGGCCGCTCACCCACCCGCGCACCTGGTCGACGTCGACCGACTGCGCGGCGGTGAGCGGCCCTTGCGCGTGCACGCCCGCGTTCGCACGAGGCCTGGACCGGCCGCCCGGCGGCGAGCCGCTCCTCCGCAGCCACGCCGGCTCCCCTACGACCGGGGCCGAGCCGCTCGCTGTCGCCGTCCCGTTGTGCTGCCCGCCGCCCCGACATCCGGTGCGCCCCCACCAACTGCCCGGCAGTGAGCGGCCTTTGTGCGTCCACGCCCGCGTCCTCGTCAGCGTCCTCGTCCGCGTTTGCGTCCGGCCAAGGCCGACCACCTACCCACTCGCCCGCTCGCCCGCTCGCTCGCTCGCCAGTGAGCCGCTCCCCCGCCGCCAAGCCCTCGATCCCTTACGACAGAGACCAACCGCCCACTGTCGCCACCCCGTTGAGATGCTCAGCGCCCCAGCACCCGGTCCACCTCCGCCAACTGGCCCGCCGTGAGCGGCCCCTTCGCGATCGCGCCCGCGTTCTGCTCCGCCTGCGCGACCGAGCGGAAGCCCGGGATCGGTACGGTGCGGGGGCTGCGGGCCCACAGCCAGGCGAGGGCGCCCTGGGCGGGGGTGCGGCCCTCGGAGGTGAGGATCTCGCGCAGGGCGTCGACGCGGGCGAGCCAGTCGCCGTCGGCGCCGTCGCCCTGCTTGAAGCCCTGCATCCAGGCCGGGGGCGTGTTGCGGATGTCTCCGGGCTCCAACTCCCGCCCCACCGCCTGCTTTCCGGTGAGCAGGCCCATCGCGAGCGGGCTGCGGTTGATGCTGGCGAGCCCCAACTGCTCGCACAGGGCGAACATTTGGGGCGTGTCCTGCAACACGTTCGCCGCGTGCTGTACGGCCGCGCAGTGCTCTCCCTCGGCGAACACGGCGGCGCGGGCGGGGTCGTCGGTGCTCCAGGCGTAGGCCCGGATCAGTCCCTCGCGCACGAACTCCTCGCACTGGTCACGGAGTTCGGCGGCACGCTCCAAGTCCGCGTCGGAGAGGTGGAGTTGGTACAGGTCGACATGGTCGGTGCCCAGCCGCTCCAGCGACGCGGTGAGGGCCCGGCGGGCGTACTCCGGGGAGTCGTCGGCGCCGGTGAGGGTGCGGGTCTCCTCGTCGAAGACGTTGCCCCACTTGGTGGCGAGGACCACGTCGTCCCGGCGCTTGCCGAGCGCACGGCCCAGGACGCGTTCGCTGTGCCCCGCGCCGTAGGTGTCGGCGGTGTCGAAGAAGGTCACCCCCAGGTCGAGGGCGCGCCGGACCGCCCGTACCGACTCCTCGTCGTCGACCTTGCCCCAGCCGAGCGGCTGCCCGCTCGTGTCCTGCCACTCACCGCCGATCGCCCAGCAGCCGAAGCCGAGAGCGCTCACGTCGATACCGCTGCGGCCGAGGGTCCTGATGTTCGACTTGGTCTCCATGCCTGAGGACAGTAGGAGTTGGAGCGCACTTCAAGGCAAGGGTTTTCACATCGGGGCGACGCCTTTTGCGGCCGTCACGCCTGCCCGGTCTCGAAGCGGGCGATCCTGCCGTCCTCGCCGACCGTGAAACGCCACGCGGTGCGCATCTCGCCCCAGGTGTCGTTGGAGTAGTTGGCGACGAGGGAGCGGCCGCCGTCGGACTCGCGGTCCACCTCCATGTGACCGTGGGAGGAGAAGATCTCCCGGTCGATCCAGTCGGTGAGGTCGCGGTCGGTGCCGTCGTCCGACATCGTCGCGTCCGGCGTGAGAAGGGCCAGGAACGCGTCACGGTCATGGGCGTTGACGGCGCCGACGAAGGCCCGGACGGCCGGGTCGCTGAGTCTGGCTGGCTGAATCGTCATGCCGGTCAGACTCACACCGTTCCCGGGGGCCCGCCACCCGAACGGCGGTCTGCGCGAGCCCGCCGCAGGTCGGAGGTGCGACGGTGGAGGGACCCGTCCGCGCCGTCCGTCCAGGGAGTCACCGTGACCTGTTACGACCGACAAGATCTGGGGCTGCTGCTGCTCCGGCTGGGTACCGGCGGTGTGCTGGCCGCGCACGGCTCGCAGAAGCTGTTCGGCTGGTTCGGCGGGGGCGGGATCGAGGGCACCGGCGCGGCCATGGAGGCGATGGGCTACTCCCCCGGCAGACAGAGCGCCACGATGGCGGGCCTCGCGGAGGCGGGCGGCGGCGCGCTCCTCGCGCTGGGGCTTGCGACCCCGGCGGCGGGTGCGGCGGCGGCCGGCGCGATGGTGGGCGCGACCGCCGTGCACGCGCCCAACGGCTTCTTCGCGGCGGGCGGCGGCTACGAGTACGCGGCCTCCCTCGCGCTGACCGCGGCCGGTCTCGCGGTCACCGGACCGGGCCGGCTCTCCCTGGACCACGCGCTCGGCCACGCGGTGAACCGGGGCTGGATGGTGCCGGCGGCGCTCGCGGTGGCGGGGGCGGCGACGGCCGTGGTGGTGGGGCTGCGGAACCGGCGGGTGCGGGAGGACGCGGAGTTCGGGCAGGAGACGCTGTTCGACGAGGCGGACGCGGTCTTCGGCAAGTAGGAGGCGGTCCGACGAGCAGGGCCGTGCTGGCAGGCTGGGTCCATGAGTGATCAGAAGGACCAGCCCGCCGAGCTCTGGGCCGGCATCGAGGACCTGTGGACCTGGGTGGACACGAATCGTCCCGTCGAAGGCCGGGAGGGGCTCCTCCTCCGCATCCTGAAACTGTCCGAGGAGGTCGGTGAGGTCGCCCAGGCGGTGATCGGGGCGACCGGCCAGAACCCGCGCAAGGGCGTCACCCACACCTGGGACGACGTCCAGGGCGAACTGTGCGACGTCGTGATCACCGCGCTGGTGGCGCTGCGCACGCTGACCCCCGACACACAGGAGGTCTTCGCCCGTCACCTGGCCCGGGTCATGGAACGCTCCCTCGGCCCGTCCGCCGTTGTTCACCCTCAGGACCTGCCCGGGCCGCGCGGAGTTGGTGGGATCCGCTGAGCCTTCTCGTCGACACCGAGCCGACGAAGGGGTCCCAGTGCAGGACTACGTTTTCACCAGTGGGCGCAGGACGGTCGCCGTGGCGGGCACCTGCCTCGCCCTCGCCGCCCTCGGGCTGGGCGCCAACACCCAGGCGCACGCGGCGAGTTACGGCACCCCGACCATCTCCCTGTCGGCCACGTACCTGTCGGGCGCGGTGGGTGCGGTCGGTGACCCCACAGTCCAGGTGACGGTCGCTCAGAGCGGCGCGGACGTCGGCGCGTTGACGGTCGCGGCGAGCAAGAGCAGCAAGACGTCCGTGGCGCCGACGAGCGCGGTGACCGTCACCGGCACCGGCACGACCCGTCAACTCGCCGTCACGGCGGCCGCGCAGGGCTACACCGACCTGACGGTGAAGGTCACGGGCCTCGGCGGCAAGACGGCCACCAAGACCCTGCACTACGCGGCCTCAGCATCCGTCCAACAGCCCGCCGACACCCGCTACTTCACCGGCTCCAGCGACGCCTCCGCCGCGGTCGACGTGGGCGGCGGCTATGTCGTCGTGGCGGACGACGAGTCCAACGTCCTGCGCCTGTACGACCGTTCGACCTCCGGAGCACCGATCAAGACCTGGGACTTCAGCGACGACATCGACGTCTCCAAGGAGATCGACATCGAGGGCGCGGCCCGCGTCGGCGACACGATCTACTGGACCGGCTCGCTGGGCAACAACAAGGACGGCGAGTACAAGGCGCCCCGCAACACGGTCTTCACCACGAAGGTGACCGGCAGCGGCGCCAACACCACGCTCTCCTACGGCAGTTCGTACGGCAAGCTGCGCGACAACCTGGTGGCGTGGGACAAGGCGAACGGCAACCGGTACGGCTTCGCGGCGGGCACGGCGGACGGTCAAGTGCCCAAGGAGATCAACGGGTTCAACGTGGAGGGGCTGGAGTTCGCGCCGGGTTCGACGACGACGGCGTACCTCGGCTTCCGCGCCCCGCTCGCCCCGGCCGTGGCGGGCGGCAAGGCGCTCCTGGTCCCCGTCACGAACATCGACAAGGTGGTGGCGAACGGGACGGCGGCCACCTTCGGCACCCCGATCGAGCTGGACCTCGGCGGCCTGTCCGTGCGCGACCTCCGCAAGAACGCGGCGAACCAGTACCTGATCGTCGCCGGTTCATGGGCCGCCGACGACAACTCCGACCCGTACGCCCTCTACTCCTGGACCGGCAACGCCACCGACAAGCCGGTCAAGCTGCGCGACCTGCCGACCACGGACCCGGGCGCGTGGGAGGCGGTCGTGGACGTCCCGGACCTGACGGTCGCGGGCGCCCGCGCCCAGCTGATCACCGACGACGGCGCGGCCGACCTGTACGGCGACGGCACCGAGGCGAAGGACCTCACTCACCCGGAGTGGCAGAAGTCCCGCTCGACGTGGTTCACGGTCACGGGCTGACGGGCGGCGACTCACAGACGGCGCGCGGCACGGGCCAGGACGGGCCGGTGCCGCGCGCCTGTCGGGAGGCCGGGCGTGCCGCGCCCTGGCACCCTGGTCCTCGACAACACCGTCGAGGACGAAAGCCGAGTCATGACCTCCGAAAAGCTCACCGTAGGCGTTCTGGGCACCGGCATCATGGGCGCCGCGATGGCCCGCAATCTCGTCCGCGCCGGGCACACCGTCCATGTCTGGAACCGGACCCGCGCCAAGGCCGACCCGCTGTCGGCCGACGGCGCGCACGTCACCGACACGGTGGCGGAGACCGTGCGCGACGCCGATGTGATCCTCACGATGCTCTACGACGGCGACACCGTCCTCGACGTGATGCGCGAGGCCGCGCCCGCCCTGCGGCCCGGTGCCGCGTGGATCCAGTCGACGACCTCGGGCCTCGAATCGGTGGGCGAACTGGCCGAGTTCGCGAACCGGCACGACCTCGTCTTCTACGACGCCCCCGTCCTCGGCACCCGACAGCCCGCGGAGGCAGGGCAGTTGACGGTTCTGGCGGCGGGCCCGGAGAGCGGCCGCGAGACGGTGACCCCGGTGTTCGACGCGGTCGGTGCCCGCACGATGTGGGTGGGCGAGGAGGGCGCGGCGGCGACGGCGACCCGGCTGAAGCTGGTCGCCAACAGTTGGGTGCTGGCCGTGACGAACGCGGCGGGCGAGGCGCTGGCGTTGGCCAAGGGCCTGGGCGTGGACCCGCAGGACTTCCTCGGCCTCATCGCCGGCGGTCCCCTCGACATGGGCTATCTGCACGCCAAGTCGGCCGCCATCCTCAACGACCAGCTGACTCCGGCGAGTTTCGCGGTCACGACGGCGGAGAAGGACGCCCGGCTGATCGTGCAGGCCGGCGCGGCGAACGGCGTACGGCTGGATGTGGCGGCGGCGGGCGCGGAGCGGTTCGCGCGGGCGGCGGCGCAGGGGCACGGGGACGAGGACATGGCGGCGGCGTATTTCGCGAGCTTCGAGCCGGGGGCGGACGGGAAGCCGACCGAGTCGTCCTGATCCGGCCTTGATCTCGTCACAGCCGGGACACAGCGAGCACACAGAAGAAACCGGTCGTACGGCCTGAGCTGTCTCCCCCGCCGAAATGCCGGCACGGCCGGTCGCACGAACCGAACTCGGGGGACGTCATGCAGAAGAACAGCATCCGCAGGGCCGCGATGGCGATGGCCGCGTTGTCGGCGGCGTTGGTGGTGACGGCATGTCAGCCGGGTGACGCGGACACCGGGTCCGACGTGTCGTCACAGACACCGACCGCGACGGCCTCCCCCATCTCCTCCGGGTCCACGGAGGCCACCGGGTCCACGGGAACCTCCGGATCCGCGGGGGCCACGGGTTCCACGGGGTCGTCCGGGTCCACGGGTACCGCGGTGAAGACGTGCGCGGCGGCCTCGCTCAAGGCGATCGCCTACCAGGCCGCCGACCGCCCGGCCGGTACCGGAACCGGTGCGGCGGTCGTGCAGTTCACCAACACCACATCGAAGGCGTGTGTCCTCCAGGGGCACCCCACCGTCGCCGGCGCGGCGAACGGCTCCCCGGAACTCAACGTCCCCCTGAAGGTCACCCCCACCGGCTCCGCCTCCCCCGTGACGCTGTCGCCCGGCGGCCAGGCCTGGCTGAAGCTGACCTTCGTACAGGTGCAGGGTGAGGGGGACGGTTACTGCGAGTCGGGGTCGGCTCCGGTGATCTACCCGACGATGGTGATCGGGCTGCCCGGCGCCGGGGCACACCAAGTCGCGCTGGACGACGGCCAGTTCGCGGAGTGCGACGGCACGCTGACCGCGACGGCCGTGACGGCGACGAAGCCCTCATGACCGTACGGTCGTAGTGTCGTGCGACGGTGCGGCTACACCGGCTGACGGTCGCCCGACGCCTCGAACGCCAGCCCCCGCATGACGTGTTCGAGCAGGGCGAGCAGCACCGTCTTCACCGACTCCCGGTCGCGGGCGTCGCAGAGGACGAGCGGTATGTCGGGGGCGAGGTCGAGTGCCGTGCGGATCTCCTCGGGGTCCTCTTCGCAGACGCCGTTGAAGCAGTTGACGCCCACGGCGAAGGGAATGCCGCGGTGCTCGAAGAAGTCGACGGACGGGAAGCAGTTCTCCAGCCGCCGGGTGTCCGCGAGGACGACCGCGCCCGCGACGAGGATCTTGGCCGTGGCGGCGTTGGGCGCGACCGTGGTGGAGCGGCGGTCAGATTCTACGAATGCCATCGATCACTGCCTGGAGGAAACGGGCGTCGGGGGTACCGGCCGCGGCGGGCGGGGAGACGGAGACGAGTTCGTTGTCCAGGAGGTCATCGAGCAACACCCGGATGACCGCGACGGGTTGATCGAGCCGGGCGGCGACCTCCACCAGCGCGGTGGGCGTACGGCAGAGCGCGAGCAGCCGGTTCTGTTCGGGCTGGAGGCGCTGGTCGCGGGTCGGCGGCCGGACGGTGCTGATCAGGGTGATCAGTTCGATACCGGAGTGGAAGGTCGGGGTGCGGCCGCCGGTGACCGTGTACGGGCGGACGAGCAGGGCCGGTTCCTCGTCTTCCCACGGATCTTCCTCGGACCAATGTCTCATTCATGCTCACCCGCGAAGGGAGCGCCGCTGTACTCCGGGAACCGCGGGGGCGCGCTGAGGAACTGCCCCACCTGCCGTACGACCATGGTCATCTCGTAGCCGACGTTGCCGACGTCCACCTGGGAGGTGGCGAGGACGGCGAGTCGGGCGCCGCCGCCGGCGGTGGTGACGAAGAGGAAGAGGTCGTCCATCTCGATGACGGTCTGCTGCACCCGGCCGCC
>NZ_JAENRY010000257.1 GCF_016612545.1 Streptomyces sp. MBT65
GGCGTGTGATGCCCACCGGTCGGAGGCGGAGGCGTGTGATGCCCACCGGTCGGAGGCGGAGGCGTGTGGTGATGGCCGCCGGGAGGACCCGGTGGTGTCTCCTCGCAGTCCGGAGTGCCGTGGTCCGAGTGGTCGCCCGAGCCGTAGCCCGAATCGCCGCCGGAGCCATAGCCGGAGTCGTGACCGGAGCCGTAGCCCGAGTGATCGCCCGAGCCGTACCCCGAGTCGTCTCCGTAGCCATGACCCGAGCCGTGACCGTGGCCATACCCATAGCCGTAGGCATGGCCGAAGTCTTCGGAGTCATCCGAGTCGTCGGAGTCGGCGAGCGCCTGCTCGGCCCATCGGTGTCCGCCGGTGTGCTCGCCGTGCCGGTGGGCGTCCTTGCCGCCGGCACACGAGTTGCCGAACGTCGGGTTGAACCCGGACGCCACGTCGACGGAGTCGCCACAGGCGTTGACCGGCGCGTCGACCGGGACGGAGAGGCTGTTGCCGGACAGGACGCCCGGCGAATCCTTGGCAGCGCCGCCCGTGTACGAGTCGGCCATGGCGGGGCTGCCGCACAGGGACAGAATGCTCGTCGCGGCGGCCGCCGCGACCATTCCCTTACCCAGGGTCTGTCGCAATCTCGTTGTCTTCCTGCTTGAAGTGGGAAAAGCCGGCCTTGGAAACCTGTCCAAGGCCGGCCGATGACACAGCCGGAACGGCTGGTGCGTTACGTCGTCAGTCGTTGACGCACGTGTTGCCGAACGCCGGGTTCAGCAGGCCGATCACGTCGATCGAGTTGCCGCACACGTTGACGGGGATGTGCACGGGAACCTGGACCACGTTGCCCGAGAGGACACCCGGCGAACCGATGGCGGCACCCTCGGCGCCGGCGTCGGCGAAGGCCGGGGCGGCCATACCGAGAGCCATGATCGCACCAGCGACAACAGCAGCGCTCTTCTTCATTGACGTTCCCTTCTCTGCGGTCATGCCCACCATGACCTGCAGCCTGTAAAACGAGGGATAGACGCAGGAAGAAACTGAAGAACGCGTGTCACCTGACAATTCACTCGATCGTCCGCACCGAATTGACACGGTGGACGCAGCCGCACGGACACATCAGCGAAGAAACGCTTCTCTTCAAGGGAAGAACTTCAAGGGAAAACAGCTTTTTCAGCGATCCGGGCGACCCGCACGGAAAATCCGGCGGGCCGCCCGGGCCACTCTCAGGCGTACGGTCTCAGCTGCCGATCGCGCCGTTGCCCGACAGCACCGGGATGTTGTCGGCGATGTGCGACAGCGGCTCGTCACCCTTGGCCTGGGTGGAGTTCTCGGTGCACTGCTGGTTCTGCGGGGCCGAGAGGATCGGCACGTCCTGGAGGACGGTGACCGGCACCAGTACGCCCACGATCGAGGCCGCGTTGACCTTGGCCGGCAGGCCGATGCAGAGCTTGTTCAGCGCGCCCTGGGCGACCGAGAGCTGGGGGCTCATGTCGCCGGTGGTCTTGGCGTTGCCATAGGCCTGCTCGGCACCGTTCCCGTTGACCGTGGTGACGCCGTTGTCGTTGCCGATGGCCAGCGCCTGCGGGGCGGCCGTCGCCGAGACGCCGACGACGGAAGCCGCGACAGCCGTCGCAGCCATTGCCTTCTTGAGCATTTCTGCGGTCCTTTCCTGGCAGAGACACAATTCCTGCTCCCCCATCAACAGGGGTCGGCCGGATTGGTTGCGTGTTGGCCATACGGCTTCACCCGGTTGGATTCATCTGGGCCATTGGAGTGAATCGGAGCAACCATGCGGCCCGGCGCCAGTTGTTCAGGTCGCTCCGGTGGACGGGGTTACTCCAGAAGGGACCACGCAAGTGATCAAGAAGGTTATGGCTGCTGCGGCTGTCGCCGCTTCCGTCGTCGGAGCCTCGGCTGCCGTCGCCGCCCCGGCGATGGCGATCGGTAACGACAACGGCGTCACCACGACGAACGGCAACGGCGCCGAGCAGGTCTACGGCAACCAGGCCACGTACGGCAACATGAGCCCGCAGATGGCGCTCATCCAGGGCTCGCTGAACAAGCCCTGCATCGGCCTGCCGGCCAAGGCGAACCTGGCCTCGCTGGTCGGCCTCGTGCCGGTCACCGTCGCGCAGGACGTGCCGATCCTCTCCGCGCCGCAGAACCAGCAGTGCACCGAGAACTCCACCCAGGCCAAGGGCGACGAGCCGCTGTCGCACATCCTGGACAACATCCCGGTCCTGTCGGGCAACGGCGCCGCGGGCAGCTGACCCCCAGACGCACACGACGGGCCGCCGGCTTCCCGGCGGCCCGTCGGCCTGTCCTCTGCGCCTGACGCGTTCCGCGCGCCGACCGATCCGGTGGAGACGGCGCAGGTGAACCGACTTATTGCTCCATACGGGGCAAAGGCCGCAACCAAACCAGTCTCACTCAGTTGATCATCGCGCGGCTCCGCAACGGGAGTCCGTCCTCCGAAAGGGTTTGAACATGAAGAAGCTGTGGGCGACCGCGGCTGTTGCCGCCTCCCTCGCCGGTGCCACGGCCGCTGTCGCCACCCCGGCGATGGCCATCGGCAACGACGACGGTGTCACCACCACCCAGGGCAACGGCGCCGTCCAGAAGTACGGCAACCAGGAGACCAAGGGCGACATGAGCCCCCAGCTCTCCCTCGTTCAGGGCACCCTGAACAAGCCCTGTGTCGGCCTGCCGGTCAAGGCGAACCTCGCCTCGATCGTCGGCGTCGTGCCGGTCACCGTTCTGCAGGACGTGCCGGTCCTCTCGGCCCCGCAGAACCAGCAGTGCACCGAGAACTCCACCCAGGCCAAGGGCGACGAGCCGCTGTCGCACATCCTGGACAACATCCCGGTCCTGTCGGGCAACGGCGCCACGAACAGCTGACCCCACCAGCACCACGAGAGCGGGCCGTCGAGCACATCGGCGGCCCGCTCTTGCGTGTCGTGGAGCCGTTTCCCGTACGGCTACTGCGGCTTCGGCCTCTTGTACAGCGCCTCGATGTCCTCCGCGTAGGCCGCCGTCACCACGTGCCGTTTGAGTTTCAGGGACGGGGTGAGCAGGCCGTTGTCCTCGGTGAACTCGCCCTCGACCAGGGCGAAGGCGCGGATCGACTCGGCGCGGGAGACGGCCTGGTTGGCGTGGTCGACGGCCTTCTGGACGTCGGCGCGCAGGCGCGGGTCCTCGACGAGGTCCGCGAGCGGGGTGTCCGCGGGGAGGCCGCGGACCGACAGCCAGTGGGCGAGGGCCTCGGGGTCGAGGGTGATCAGGGCGGCGACGAAGGGGCGGTTGTCGCCGACGACCAGGCACTGCCCGACCGGGGCGCGGCTGCGCAGCCGGTCCTCCAGGACGGCCGGGGAGACGTTCTTGCCGCCGTTGGTGACGAGGATGTCCTTCTTGCGGCCGGTGATGGTGAGATAGCCGTCCTCGTCGAGGGCGCCCAGGTCACCGGTCGCGAACCACTCGTCCTTCAGTACGGCGTCGGTGGCCGCCGGGTTGTTCCAGTACGCGCCGAAGACCACCCCGCCCTTGATGAGCACCTCGCCGTCGTCGGCGATGCGGATCGTGGTGCCGGGGACCGGGAGGCCGACCGTGCCGGGGCGGGGCCGCAGGGGCGGTACGACGGTGGCGGCGGCCGTCGTCTCGGTGAGGCCGTAGCCCTCGTAGACGATGATCCCGGCCGCCGCGAAGAAGAGGTTGAGGTCGCGGTCGAGCGGGGAGCCGCCGCTGATGGCGTACCGCAGCCGGCCGCCGAGTTCCTTGCGGATACGGCGGTACACCAGCAGGTCGTAGAGGGCCCACGCGGCGTAGAGGCCGGGGCCGGGGCCTTTCCCGGTGCCCAGGAACTTGTTCAGGTAGGCCTCGCCGAAGCGGACCGCGATGCGGTCGGCGCGGTCGAAGGAGGCGGCGCGGCCCATCTTCTCGGCGGTCGCGCGCCCGGCGTCATGGATCTTCTCGAAGAGATACGGCACGCCGACCAGGAACGTGGGCCTGAACTCCCGTAGCGCCGGGCGGAGTTCGTCGGGCTTGATGCTCGGGCAGTGGCCGACCTCGATGCGGGCCATCAGACAGGCGATCTGGAGGGTGCGGCCCATGATGTGCGCGAGCGGGAGGAAGAGCAGCGTCGAGGCGACCTGGCCGGTGACCTCCGTGAAGAGGGGGTGCAGCAGCTCGACCATGTTGGCGGCCTCGGCGTGCAGGTTGGCGTGGGTGAGCACGCAGCCCTTGGGGCGGCCGGTGGTGCCGGAGGTGTAGCAGACCGTCGCGATCGTGTCGGGGGTAAGGGAGGCGCGGCGCTTGCTGATCTCGTCGTCGGGCAACTCACGGCCCAGGGCGGTGAGTTCGTCGATGGCACCGGCGTCCAGCTGCCAGACCCGCGGGGGTTGGGGGTGGCGGGCCGTGCCGGTGGTGACCGTGTCGGTGTGCTCGGGGGTCTCCGTGACGACGAAGCGGGTGCCCGAGTCCCTGACGATCCACTCCACTTGCTCGGCGGACGAGGTCGCGTAGATCGGCACGGTCTGGCCGCCGGCCGCCCAGATCGCGAAGTCGAGGACCGTCCACTCGTAGCGGGTACGGGACATCACCGCGACCCGGCCGCCCGGTTCGAGGCCCGCGGCCACCAACCCCTTTGCCACGGCGGTGACTTCACGGGCGAAGGCCGCCGCCGTCACGGGCTGCCAGGTACCGTGCCGTTCGCGGCGGAGGACCACCGTGTCGGGGCCCTCCGCCGCGTTGGTGAACGGGAGGTCGGCGGTGCTGCCGGTCGTCGGGCGCGGGGCGAGCGGCGGCGTGCTCGCCTCCCGTACGACGCCCCGCTCGTCGCGGGTGAGTTCGACCCGGGTGCGGGTCGCCAGGTCGGTGCGTTGCCGGGCCCGTTTCAAGTCCTTGCGTACGCCCATGTCGGCTGCTCCCGGTCGACGGTGAGACGGTGGCTGGGGCGCCAACTTACTCGCAAGTAGGGGAAGGTCAATGGGGCCGGTGGGATCGGGGCCGGGTTCGGTGCGGTTGCGGTGGGTTCAGTCCATCCGGCTTGCCTCGTCGATCGCTTCGGCGAGTTGCCGTACGTCCTTGTCCTCTGTCTTCTTCGCCAACGTGTGGGCCCGGGTGGCGAGTTCGTCGAGGCCGGGGTTGCCCGGCAGGCCGTCGGAGCGGAGGGAGTCGGCGAAGTAGGCGGCCACGGCGGTGACTTGGAAGCGGAGGGACGCGCTGCTGAGGGAGTCGTGCAGGGCCTCGGTCTCCAGTTGGCCCGAATCCTCGTGCGGGGCGCGGGAGTCGGGGTCGAGCCAGCGGACGCTCGCCGTGGCGAGGTGGCCCTCGGCGCCGGGCCGGGTGCGGACGGCGTAGAGGGCGGTCACGGTGTGGCCGGGGCCGATCTCGCCGCCGTCGACGTTGTCGTCGCGGAAGTCGTCGTCGGCGACCTTGCGGTCCTCGTAGCCGATGAGGTGGAACTGCGCGACCGTCTCGGGGTCGAAGGCGACCTGGGCCTTGGCGTCGCGGGCGGTGAGGTCGATGTTCTGCGGGAGTTGGTCGACGAAGACCTTGCGGGCGTCGGCGTCGTCCGCGACGTACGCGGTGTGGCCGTCGCCCTTGTCGGCGAGTTTCTCCATCAGGGCGTCGCCGTAGTCGCTGCCGACGCCGACGCCGAAGAGGGTGATGCCGTGGTCGCGGCGCTCGTCCGCGATGCGCTCCAGGATCGAATCGGCGCTGGTGTCACCGGTGTTGGCGAGGCCGTCGGAGATGAGGACGACGCGGTTGGTGGCGCCCTTGCGCAGGCCCTCGGTGGCGGTGGCGTAGCCGGTCTCGACGCCGGCGCCGAGGTTGGTCGAGGACTGGGTCTCCAACTCGTCGATCGCTTCGTGGACTTGGCCGCGGTGGCCGTCGAGGCGGGTCATCGGGAGGACGGTCTCGGCCTCGTCGCTGAAGGTGACGAGCGCGACCGAGTCGTCGTCGCGGAGTCGGTCGGTCATCTCGTCGAGGGACTTCTGAGCGAGGTCCAGACGGCCCGTCTCGGCCATCGAACCGGAGACGTCGATGACGAACGTCAGGGCTGCGGGCGGGCGTTCGGCGGCGTCATCGGCGGTGCGGGTGGCGAGGCCGACGCGGACGAGGGACCAGTTCGGCCTGTCCGTGCGGGCGCCGTCGACGGTGACCGTGAAGCCGTTGCCGTCCGGGCGTTCGTAGTCCTGGCGGAAGCTGTTGACGAACTCCTCGGGGCGGACCGTCGACGGGTCGGGGAGGCTGCCGTCGGCGAGGACGCGGCGGGCGTAGCCGTAGGAGGCGGTGTCGACGTCGAGGGCGAAGGTGGAGAGGTAGTCGGGGGACGGGGCGATCTTGTCGGCGGGGGTGCCGGTCTGCTCGCCGTCCTGGTCGCTGCTGTTGTCACCGCCGGAGGTGGCGACGGGTGGAGCCGGGGCCGGGAAGCCGGTCCGGTTCGCCGCGTCCGAGCTGTTGGAGTTGCTGCCGTCGCCCGCGCCGCAGCCGGTGAGCAGCAGGCCGCTCGCGGCGGTGAGGGCGAGCAGGGTGGTGCGCAGTCGCCGGGTGCGGTGGCGGGCGTACTCCTGCTTCGGTCGTGTTCGGCCGGTCTGGTTGGTCTTCATCTCCCGTGCCCCCTCGGTCCGTTGACGTCGACTTCTTGCGACTGTGACGGCGGAGGGGGCGGGAATGTGCGCTACGGGGAGTTGCGGAAGCGTCTCGAAGGGGTCGCGATCATGGCCCGTCGAGACCGGTGGGAGATCCTCCGGTGACCTACGACACGATGTCCTTGCGGGCGAAACCCCGGAAGGCCAGGGCGAACAGCACGATGGCGTACGTAACGGAGACCGCCGTGCCCTGGATCATGCCGGACCACTCCGGATGGGGCTGTACGGCGTCCGCCCAGGCGAACTGCCAGTGCGCGGGCAGGAAGTCGCGCCAGTGGCCGAGGGCGGTGACGGCGTCCAGGACGTTGCCGACGATGGTCAGGCCGACCGCGCCGCCGACCGCGCCGAGGGGGGCGTCGGTCTTCGTCGAGAGCCAGAACGCGAGCCCGGCGGTGACCAGTTGGGACACGAAGATGTACGCCACGACGACCAGCAGGCGGCCGGCGGCCGTGCCCGCGCCGATCGCGCCGCCGGTGGGCAGCTCCAGGGGGCCCCAGCCGTAGGCGGCGGTGCCGACGGCCACGGCGACGAGCGGGAGCAGGATCATCGCGGCGAGGCTGAGGCTCAGGCCGACGACCAGCTTGGACCACAGGAGTCGGGCTCTGGGCACGGGTGCCGCGAGCAGATAGCGCAGGGAGGACCAGCTGGCCTCCGAGGCGACCGTGTCCCCGCAGAACAGGGCGACCGGGACGACCAGCAGGAAGCCCGCCGACACGAACAGGTTCACCGCGGCGAAGTTGGCACCGGAGGAGGTGGCCGTGTCCATCAGCGTCACCTGGCCGTTGCGGTCCCCCGGGGTGCCGCCGATCGCGAAGGCGGCGACCAGGATGAAGGGCAGCGCGGCGAGGATGCCGCCCATGACCAGCGTGCGGCGCCGCTTCAACTGCCGGACCAGCTCGACCCGCAGGGGCAGGGTGCGGCCCGCCCGGTAGCCGGAGGCCACCTCGACGGGCTCGGCGAGCGTGCTCATGCGGAACCTCCGATCAGGGTGAGGAAGGCGTCCTCGAGCCGGCGGTGCGGGCCGACGGAGGAGACGGGGACTTCCAGCCGTACGAGCTCCACGAGGAGCCGGGCGGCGGCGGGCGAGCCGTGGATGGGCGCGGCCTGGGTGGGGAGTTGGGGCGCCGGGTCCTTGTCGGGGGAGGCAGGTGCCGGCTCGGTGAGCGCGGCGCCGAGGGCCTCGGGGGTGGTGCCGTCCGGCTCGGTGAGCACGGTGCCGGGGGCCTCGGGCGTGGCAGCGCCCCGCACACCGCCCGGCGTGCCGGTGGCCACCGCGCGGGGGGTCGTGCTCGCGCCGTCCGCCGGGGAGGTGTCGGACACCACGTGGTCGCCGGGGGCCGACTGCTCGCCGGAACCCAGGTGTTCGCCGGAGGCCAGGCGCAGCAGCAGGCCGCCCTCCGCTCGGGTCACCGACTCGACGTCGGGGAGGGTCGCGATCTTTTCCACCAGGGGGTCGGGGATGTCGGCGGCGAGGCCGACCAGGAGGGTGTCGCCGGAGCCGATGATCTCGGCGACCGGGCCCGCCTGGACGAGGCGGCCGCGGTCCATGACCACCAGGTGGGTGCAGGACTGTTCGACCTCGGCGAGGAGGTGGCTGGAGACGATGACCGTACGGCCCGCTTCCGCGTAGCGGATCATCACCTCGCGCATCTCGCGGATCTGGGGCGGGTCGAGGCCGTTGGTCGGTTCGTCGAGGATGAGGAGGTCGGGGAGGCCGAGCATGGCCTGGGCGATGGCGAGGCGCTGGCGCATGCCCTGGGAGTAGGTGCGGACCGCGCGCGCGAGTGCGTCGCCGAGGCCCGCGATCTCCAGGGCCTCCTCCAGGTGGGCGTCCTCCGGAGGCCGTCCCGTGGCCTGCCAGTACAGCTCCAGGTTCTCGCGGCCGGAGAGGTGAGGGAGGAAGCCCGCGCCCTCGACGAAGGCGCCGACCCTGGAGAGGACGGGGGCGCCCGGACGGATCGCGTGCCCGAAGACCCTGATCTCGCCGGCGTCCGGCTTGATCAGACCCATCAGCATGCGCAGGGTGGTCGTCTTGCCCGCGCCGTTCGGACCCAGGAGGCCGAGCACCTGGCCCTTCTCGACGCGGAAGGACAGGTCCCGTACCGCGTACCGGTCCGCCGACTTCGCGTACCGCTTGCTCAAGTCGGTGATCTGGAGCGGGACTTCGGACAGTTCGGGGGCGGGGGGTGTCGACGCCGTACGCCTACGGCCGGTCAGCAGCAGGGCCACGGCGATCGCCGCGCCCGCCAGCGGGAGCCACCACACCCAGGACGGGAGCGTCGCCGCCGCCGTGGTGACACCGGGGGCCGTCGGCACCTTGAGGTCGCTCTTCAGGGTGACGGTGTACGTCGCCGGGGCCGCCGGAGAGGCGTAGCCGAGGTCCGTCGAGGCGAGGACCAGGCGCAGGTGGTGGCCGCTCTGGACGTCGTAATCGATGGCCGGGAGGGTGATCGTGACGTCCTTGCCGGACTTGGCGCCCTCGACCCTGAGGGGGGTCACCAGCTGGGAGGGGAGCACCTGTTGGGTGCCGCGCGGGCCCACGTCGTAGACCTTGCCGAAGAGGACCGTGTCGTCGCTGGTCGACTTGACGTGGACGGTGACCGTGGGCGAGCCGGTGATGCGGAGGCTCTTGGTGAGGGGGGCCGAGTCGAACGCGGCGTACTGGCCGGGGAAGTCGAGGGAGACTCCGATGCCCAGGGAGGACAGCTGCGAGAGGCCGCCGGTGCTGCCGAGGCCGGGGAGGGCCGAGATGGCGGGCGGGCTGGCGCCGGCCGGGTTGGTGAAGGACTGCTCGCGGCGGCCGGTCAGGGCGATCGTGCGCGGGTCGCTCTCCAGGCCGGGGTACGCGCTGCCGCTCGCGCCGCGCAACAGGGCGGCGCCGTCCGTGGAATCGATGCCTCCGGTGCGGGTGACGCGGAAGGCCGGGCCCGTGTCGGTGTTCTTGTCGTCCTTCAGGTACCGGTCGAACCACGACGTCACGCGCGCCTGGACGCGGCTCGTCTCCATGTCGCCGCCGTCATGACCGCCCGCGATCCAGTCGACGTCCACGGGGGCGCCGTTGGCGCGGATCGCCTTCGCGGCGGCGTCGGCCTGGCCGAGCGGGAAGAGGGAGTCGGTCTGGCCCTGGAGGAGGAGGGTCGGCACGTTGATGTGCGTGGCGACGGCCGACGGTGAACGGGCTTCGAGGAGCGCGCGGGCCGCCGCGTCCGGCTTGCCCGACTCGGCGACCCGGTCGTACATCTGGCACAGCGTGGGCTCGAACTTGGCGCAGCCGCCACCGGAGTTGATGAAGATTCCGGCCCAGAGCTTCTTGAAGACGCCGTTCGGGAACAGGGCGTCCGCGAGGTTCCAGTACGTGATCGCGGGGGCGATCGCGTCGACCCGGTCGTCGTACCCGGCGGCCAGCAGGGAGATCGCTCCCCCGTAGGAACCGCCCGCCATGCCCACGCGCGGGTCACCCGGTTTGTCGAGCTGGACGTCCGGCTGCTTCGCCAGCCAGTCGATCAGCTTCGATACGTCCTTGACCTCGCCGTCCGGGTCGTTCAGGCCGATCTTGCCGGTCGACTTTCCGAAGCCGCGCGCGGACCAGGTCAGTACCGCGTAGCCGTCCCGGGCCAGGTCTTGGGCTTCTTTTCGTACGTCTTCTTTGCTGCCGCCGAAGCCGTGGGCCAGGAGAACAGCCGGGCGGCGGGTCGATCCGCCCGTGGTGAAGTACGAGGTGTCCAGAGTGACGCCGTCGACCGCCATCATCCGGTCCGATCGATGGACCGGGGGTGTGGTGTCGGACGCTGCGGCCGTCCAGGTGCCGGCGGCGGCGAACACGACGACGGCTGCGGTGGCTGCCAGCCAGCGCCGGGGGTGTCGTAGTCGTCGTAGGCCTTGCAGCCCGGGCAGTCGAAGATCCATGCGTTCAACGGTACGGGGCGTCTCTGACAGTTGGGGGAGACCCTGGGGTGAACCGGGGATGGCTGTGTACCGCGCTTGGTGTACGGCTAAGGGCGTGGGGGGTGCTGTTGGGTGCCGGGTGCGGGTTCCTTGTCGCTAGGTGCGCAGTTCCCCGCGCCCCTAAAAGACCTCTAGTTCTCCGGGATTGAGATCAGCCAGCGGGTCTCCCTGCGCGGGCGGAGATAGAGCGCCCAGTACAGCGTTGCCGCCGCCACTATTCCTCCCGTCCAGAGCAGGTAGGTCGTCTCCTGCTGGGTGAGGATGTAGGCCAGAACTGCTATCAGGAGGATCGGCATTGCGGGCCACAAAGGCATGCGCCACGCGTGCGTGTGCCTGTGTTGGCCGCGTCGGGAGAGCAGGGCGGCTACCGCGACCAGGAGGTACATGCCGGTCACCGAGACTCCTGTCACGCCGTACAGGGTGTCCAGGTCGACGAAGCAGAGGGTCGCTCCGGGGATGCCTACCGCGAGGGTGGCCACCCAGGGGGAGCCGAAGCGGCCGAGCTTGGAGAAGAGTGTGTTGACCGGGGTGGGCCAGGCCTTGTCGCGGGCCGAGGCGAAGAGGACTCGGGAGTTCTGGATGACCATGACGATGCCGGCGTTGATGATCGCCAGGGCCACGCAGAGACTGACGAAGGTGCCGACCGCCGAGTTGGACCAGGCCGTGACCATGCTGCTGATGTCGCCGCCGGTCAGCTCGGAGAGGTCGGACGCGCCCATCGTGATCGCGACCACCGGGACCAGGATGATCACCGTGGAGATCGCGAGGGTGGCCAGGACCGTGCGGGCCACGTTGCGGCGCGGGTTCTCCAACTCCTCGGAGAGGTAGACCGCCGTCGAGAAACCCTGGGTGACGAACAGGGCTATCGCCAGGCCCGAGACCACCAGCATCGCCGTCACCGTGTCCGTGTGGCCGCCCGTCCCGGCCACCTGCATCGACGTCAGACTGCCGAGGCCCCGGTGGCTGTGGGTGAAGCCCAGGAGGGCCACGACTCCGGCCGCTATGACCTCCAGGACCAGGAAGACGCCCGTGATCCACGCGTTGGCGCGCAGGTCCAACAGGCCCGCCAGCGTGGCCAGGAGCATCACGCCCGCGCCGGTCATCGACGGGTTCAGATGGACGATCGGGGTCAGGTAGTCCGCCGTGCCCATCGCTATCACCGGGGGGACGATCATCACGACGAGCAGGGAGAGGACGAAGACCAGCCAGCCTGCCAGGCGGCCCGCCAGTGTCGACACCATCGCGTACTCGCCGCCCGCGCTGGGGATGAGGGTGCCCAGCTCCGAGTAGCAGAACGCCACGGCGATACAGAGGACGGAGCCGATCGCGATCGTGAGGGCGGTCGCGGTGCCCAGCGTGCCGAACAGGTCGGGGACGACCACGAAGAGCGTGGAGGCAGGGGTCACGCAGGAGAGCGTGAGGAGCGTGCCGCCGACGATGCCGATGGAGCGCTTGAGCTGCCGGGGGCTCTGGGAGCTGTCCGACGGCGCCTCGGGAACGGCGGCTTCGGCGGTGCGGAGGGTGTCGGTCACGCGCTGATGGAACATTGACGGAAACCGTCACGTCAATGGGTGTTCACCTACGGAATTCGTTGATTCATTCCGCTCAGGGTTCCGTGATCGGCCGCCTGGGGCAGTGTCGGCCCCGGTTCGGGTCACTACGGGAACCGCAGCCGTCGTAGACAAAAAGAAGGGGCCGTCCGCGATGCGGACGGCCCCTTTCAGTCGGGGTCAGTGGTTGCGCGGGAAGCCCAGGTCCACGCCCGACGGGCCGTCGGCCGGGTCCGGCCAGCGGGTGGTGACGACCTTGCCGCGGGTGTAGAAGTGCGTGCCGTCGTTGCCGTAGATGTGGTGGTCGCCGAAGAGGGAGTCCTTCCAGCCACCGAACGAGTGGTAGCCGACGGGGACCGGGATCGGGACGTTCACGCCGACCATGCCGGCCTCGATCTCCAGCTGGAAGCGGCGGGCCGCGCCGCCGTCGCGGGTGAAGATCGCGGTGCCGTTGCCGAAGGGGGAGGCATTGATCAGCGCCACGCCCTCGTCGTACGTGTCGACGCGCAGGACGCAGAGGACCGGGCCGAAGATCTCGTCCTGGTAGGCCTTGGCGGTGGTGGGGACCTTGTCCAGGAGCGAGATGCCGATCCAGTGGCCGTCCTCGAAGCCCTCGACCGTGTGGCCGGTGCCGTCCAGGACGACCTCCGCGCCCTCGGCCGCCGCGCCGGTGACGTAGGACGCCACCTTGTCGCGGTGGACCTTGGTGATCAGCGGGCCCATCTCGCTCGTCGGGTCGTTGCCGGGGCCGATCTTGATCTTCTCGGCGCGCTCGCGGATCTTCTCGACCAGCTCGTCGCCGATCGAACCGACCGCCACGACGGCCGAGATGGCCATGCAGCGCTCGCCCGCCGAGCCGTAGGCCGCCGACACGGCCGCGTCCGCCGCCGCGTCGAGGTCGGCGTCCGGGAGGACCAGCATGTGGTTCTTGGCGCCGCCCAGGGCCTGGACGCGCTTGTGGTTCGCGGCCGCCGTGGTGTGGATGTAGCGGGCGATGGGCGTCGAGCCGACGAAGGAGACGGCCTTGACGTCCGGGTGCTCCAGGAGGCGGTCCACCGCCACCTTGTCGCCGTTGACGACGTTGAAGACGCCGTCCGGAAGGCCTGCCTCCGCGAGCAGTTCGGCGATCTTCAGGGCCGCCGACGGGTCCTTCTCGGAGGGCTTGAGGACGAAGGTGTTGCCGGTCGCGATGGCGATCGGGAACATCCACATCGGCACCATGGCCGGGAAGTTGAACGGCGTGATGCCCGCGACCACGCCCAGGGGCTGGCGGATCGAGGAGACGTCGACGCGGCTGGCGACCTCCGTCGACAACTCGCCCTTCAGCTGCACGGTGATCCCGCACGCCAGGTCGACGATCTCCAGGCCGCGCGCGACCTCGCCCAGCGCGTCGCTGTGCACCTTGCCGTGCTCGGCGGTGATCAGCTCCGCGATCGCGTCCCGGTTGGCGTCCAGCAGCGCGCGGAACGCGAACAGGATCGTGGTGCGCTTGGCGAGGGACGAGGTGCCCCAGGTCGCGTACGCGTCCTTGGCGGCGGCGACCGCCGCGTCCACCTCGTCCACGGTCGCGAAGGCGACCTTCGTGGTGACCGCGCCGGTCGCCGGGTCGGTCACCGGCCCGTAGTTGCCCGAGGCGCCTTCGACGGTCTTGCCGCCGATCCAGTGGTTGACGATCTTCGTCATGCCCAGATACTCCTTCACAGATGGCGGCGTCGGGTGGAGACGTGCCGTTCGTACAGCTCACGTGCCTTGACCGCGGACGATCGGGTCGCGGTCGCGGCCACAGGTACATCCCACCAGGCCTGCGCGGGAGGCGCGCCCGACACTGTGTCTGCGGTTTCGGTCTCCACGTAGACACATGTGGGAGTGTCGGCGGCCCTCGCCACGGCGAGCGCCTCGCGCAGGTCGCTGACGGTCTTGGCGCGCAGCACGCGCATGCCGAGACTGGCCGCGTTGGCGGCGAGATCGACGGGCAGCGGAGCGCCGGTGTAGGTGCCGTCGTCGGCCTGGTGGCGGTAGGCGGTGCCGAACCGCTCGCCGCCGACCGACTCCGACAGGCCGCCTATCGAGGCGTACCCGTGGTTCTGTATCAGCAGCACCTTGATCGCGATGCCCTCCTGTACGGCGGTCACGATCTCCGTCGGCATCATCAGGTACGTGCCGTCGCCGACCAGCGCCCACACCGGCCGGTCCGGCGCGGCCAGCTTCACGCCGATCGCGGCCGGGATCTCGTAGCCCATGCAGGAGTAGCCGTACTCCAGGTGGTACTGGTCGAACGACCGCGTCCGCCACAGCTTGTGCAGATCGCCGGGGAGCGAACCGGCCGCGTTGATGAGGATGTCCGACTCGTCGACGATCTCGTCCAGCGCGCCCAGGACTTGGGGCTGTGTCGGACGTACGTCGGGTTCGTCGGCCTCGTAGCAGGCGTCGACGCGTTGTTCCCAACGCTCCTTGTCCTCGCGGTACTCGGCGATGTACGACTCGGTGACCCGGTACGCGTCCGGGCCCAACTCCCTTGCCAGCGCGGTGAGTCCGTCGCGGGCGTCGGCGATCAGCGGCTGTCCGGCGAGCTTGTGGCCGTCGTGGGCACCGATGTTGAGGTTGAGGAAGCGGACGCCGGGGCGTTCGAAGAGGGTGTGGGACGCGGTGGTGAAGTCGGTGTAGCGGGTGCCGATGCCGATCACCAGGTCGGCCAGGCGGGCGAGTTCGTCGGCGGTCGCGGTGCCGGTGTGGCCGATGCCGCCGACGTCCTGGGGGTGGTCGTGGTTCAGGGAGCCCTTGCCGGCCTGGGTGGAGGCGACCGGGATGCCGGTGGCCGACGCGAACTCGGCGAGGGCGGCCTCGGCGCGGCTGTGGTGGACTCCGCCGCCCGCGATGATCAGGGGGCGCTGCGCGGCGCGAACCGCCCTTGCCGCCGCGGCGAGTTCGGCCGGGTCGGCGGCCGGTCGCCGTACGTACCAGGTGCGTTCGGCGAAGAACTCGTCCGGCCAGTCGTGGGCCTCGGCCTGAACGTCCTGCGGGAGAGCGAGAGTCACGGCTCCGGTCTCGACGGGGTCGCTGAGTACGCGCATGGCGTTCAGGGCGGCGGGGATCAGCGCTTCCGGGCGGGTGATCCGGTCGAAGTACCTCGACACCGGGCGCAGACAGTCGTTGACCGACACATCGCCCGCGTACGGGACTTCGAGCTGCTGGAGCACCGGGTCGGCGGGGCGGCCGGCGAAGGTGTCGCCGGGGAGGAGCAGGACCGGGAGGTGGTTGATGGTGGCGAGGGCGGCGCCGGTGACGAGGTTGGTGGCACCGGGGCCGATCGAGGTCGTGACGGCGTGCGCCGACAGGCGATTCGACTGACGCGCGTAGCCGACCGCCGCGTGCACCATGGACTGTTCGTTGCGGCCCTGGTGGAACGGCATGGCGGGAAGGGTCTCCCCGTCGGGCGCCGTGGCGTACTCGATGAGCGCCTGGCCGAGGCCCGCCACGTTGCCGTGGCCGAAGATGCCCCAGGTCGCGCCGATCAACCGCCGCCGTACGCCGTCGCGTTCGGTGTACTGGACGGACAGGAACCGTACGAGTGCCTGTGCGACCGTCAGCCTGGTCGTCGAGGTCATCGGTAACCACCTGTGCTTTCAACGTGATCCGGGTGGAAGCAGATCCGCCACTCCCTCGTTCCACCCGGCCCCGCCATGACGTTCAGGTAGTACATGTCGTGACCCGGCTGGGCGATCGACGGGCCGTGCCAGCCATCGGGCACGAGCACGGCGTCGCCGGAGCGGACCTCCGCGAGGACGTCGGATCCGCCCTCACGGGAGGGGAATACGCGCTGATAGCCGAAACCGTTCGGGCCGTCGATCTCGAAGTAGTAGATCTCCTCCAACTCGGCTTCCTCACCCGGCCGTTGTTCGTCGTGCTTGTGCGGCGGATACGAGGACCAGTTGCCGCCGGGTGTGATCACCTCGACGGCGATCAGCTTGTCGCAGTCGAAGGCGTCGGCCGAGGCGAAGTTGCGGACGCGGCGAAGGCAGGTGCCCTCGCCGCGTCGTTCCACCGGAACCTCCGGCGCGGGGCCGTAGCGAGCGGGGAGTCGTCGCTCGCACTTCGCTCCTGCCAGGGCGAAGCGGCCTCCCGCGCCGGAGGCGATCTTGACCTGGGCGCCGCGGGGCATGTACGCGAAGTCGGTGACTCCGGCGAACACGCTTTCCCTGCCCAGGAGTTGGAACTCTTCGTCCACAATTCGCACGGTACATCCACCGCTGAGCGGAAGCACGATCCACTCGCTGTCACCGGTGGTGAAGTGGTGTGTCCCGCCCGGCTCCAGCTCGACGACCCGCAGACTGCTGTGGGTCCAGCCGGCCCGCTTGGGGTCGATGTCCACGGCGTACTGCGGATTGGCGGCGGAGCCCTTGGGGACGTACAGCTCGGGGACGTACGGCTCGGCGGTCGTCATAACGCGGCCCTCACAGCAGTCCTACGGCGGTGTCCACGGCGGCGGCGACGTCTCCGTCCGCCGGGTAGAGCAGCGAGCGGCCGACCACCAGGCCGCGCACGGTGGGGAGTTGGAGGGCGCCGCGCCACTTCTCGTAGGCGCCGTCCTGGTCGTCCCCGACCTCGCCGCCGAGGAGCACGGCGGGGAGGGTGGAGGTCTCCATGACCTGGGCCATGTCGTCCGGGTTCTCGGTGACGGGGAGCTTCAGCCAGGTGTAGGCCGAAGTGCCGCCCAGGCCCGAGGAGATGGCGATGGACTTGATGACGGCCTCGGCGGAGAGGTCGTTCCTCAGCTTGCCCTCGTCGGTGCGGCGGCTGATGAACGGCTCGACGAACAAGGGAAGTCGACGCGCGGCCATGTCGTCGATGGCGCGGGCGGTGGACTCCAGGGTGGTGAGGGAGCCCGGGTCGTCGTAGTCGATGCGCAGGAGCAGCTTGCCCGCGTCGAAGTTGAGGCGCTCGATGTCCTGGGCGCGGTGGCCGGTGAAGCGGTCGTCGAGTTCGAAGCTCGCGCCCTGGAGACCGCCGCGGTTCATCGAGCCCATGACGACCTTGCCGTCGAGGGCGCCGAGGAGCAGCAGGTCGTCCAGGATGTCGGCGGTCGCGAGGACGCCGTCGACGCCGGGCCGGGAGAGGGCCAGGCAGAGGCGTTCGAGCAGTTCGGCACGGTTGGCCATGGCGAACTTGTGCTCGCCCACACCGAGCGCGCCCCGGGCCGGGTGGTCGGCGGCGACGATCATCAGCCGACCGGCGTCGTTGAGCAGCGGGCGGCGGACCCGGCGGGCGGC